>CAMDTE010000015.1 GCA_945907425.1 Owenweeksia hongkongensis DSM 17368
TTCGGGGTCTTTTCATCGGGCCAATGTCAAAGGCATGTACACCGGCCAGGCAACGACGTGGGACAGGGCACACATCACCTCTCAATGGAGCGATAGTACCGGCGATTGGAGAATCAAGGGAGTATTCCAGCGGGTAGCTTGGAATGGGACGGAGAATGGAGGGGTATTGTCCACGGAGGAGTTGGATTCAGTAGACTCCTACCAACCCAACCGAGCGTTGGTTGAAACGTACTGGTCCCATTCTACTTCCCAATGGGTCCAGAACGCATGGGATGTTTGGGTGCACCACAAACGTTTTTTTATACAATTGGACGGTCATTTCGATGCGCGCGGTGTGCAGTTAGAAACGACAGGCTTTGATTCTATTTCCTTCCTCCGGCAACGGATCATGGGTGGAATTTCAAAAGGGCGATGGCAAGCAAGCGTTGGACTTACCCGGGCGGCACATCGGATAGACACAGCCCGTGCTCCCCAAATTCTTTGGATGCCTACAGCGAGTATTCAGCGCCGGACACCCCATTCGATGTTGTCTTCGCACGTGTATGTACTCGATAATCTTCGTCCCTATTGGGATGTGGAATGGAATGCAAAACAGGGAAAAGTCTTTAGCCATCACGGATTGTCCGGAAAGAGACACGGTGCCTCTTTGACCTTTCCGTTGTCAAAAAATAGAGGACACTTCCAGGTGCAATCGCAGATAGCGACCCATTGGAGTGTTCCGACGGGGGTAGGGTATCTTGCACCCTTGCAATGGGATACGGCTGTTTTCACGGGCCATGTTTTAGCGCAGTGGACACAGGAATTTCCTATTACGCCTAAATGGGGACTTCACTGGAAAGGCACGGCCCAGTACACAACGCACGCGCTCCATTCCCCTGTTCCGCGTTGGCAATACCAAGCGGGGTTTCAGGGAAACTATAGATTCAAAACATGGAAAGTAGACGGTCGATGGAAAATTTGGGCAGAGGGATGGTCGGCATACTATGCCCCATCGTATGACCCAAAAACAGGTTTGTTTGTGATGCAATCAGGATGGAATCCAGAAGATAGAAAGTTGTCTTCGGCAAAAGTGGTCGTACGCGGTTGTCTGGAGGCGCAATTGCAACATGCGGTAGTGTATCTCTTACTGGACAATGTTACCCAAGGATGGGGTCCTGGTGTTGTGTATGAGGCCCCGAATCAACCCATGGCAGACGGACAAGTAAGGTGGGGAATTCGCTGGGTTCTGTTCAACTAAAAATTTGTTTCCCTTCACGTTTTTTGCTTCTTCTTCTCAGCCGCTGGAAAAAGAATATTGTTCAAAATCAATCGGTATCCAGGGGAATTGGGATAGGCGCTGAGCTCCGTTGGGGGATCGCCTACTTTGTGTTGGTAATCCTCCGGATCATGCCCGCCATAAAATGTCCACAAACCTTTACCGTAACTTCCGTGGATGTATTTTGCCTCGCCCGCCAATGGAAAGGCACCCAAAACTTTGACACTGGATTTGAGTGTACTGAACCGAAAAGCAGTGGTTTGCCCCATAAAGCCGGGTACAATGCGCTCGTGATTTTGGCACAGCATGGTGGGTACAGGATCCCATTTCGCTGAAAAATCAAACAAAGCGAAATAGTCGTTTTCTTCTGTAACGGTTCGTGTCTCGGTTACATCGATAGTCGAAATTTCGTATACCTCTGGAGATGAGATCAAAGAGAATTGTTGAAAGGCCAAGGTGTTTGTAAAGTCTAAAAGAGAACCAGCGTCAGGATCGGCGGGATCTCCATCAAAAACAGAGGCACAAATATCCGACCTATGCGCTGCCCGTGCTACATCGTAACTATCTGTTGCGGAACACATAGCGAACAAAAATCCACCCGTGGCTATGTATCCTTGGATGCGGTCGGTTACCTCTTTTTTGAGCGTGGAGACCTTGGAAAATCCAAGCCCTTGAGCCTCCTCTTCCGCCCTTCGTTTGTCTTCAATGTACCAGGCCGCTTGCCGAAAGGCGCCGTAAAATTTACCGTACTGTCCCGTAAAGTCTTCGTGGTGCAAATGAAGCCACTCGTATTCGGCCAAATCACCACGCAAAATCTCGGCATCGTAAATACGGTCGTAAGGAATTTCAGCGTATTGAAGCACTAAGGTGACGGCATCGTCCCACGGCTGTTTTCCGCTGGGGCTATAGACCGCAATTTTTGGTGCTTTTTCCAAGGTTACGACTTCCGTGTTGGAGGTGGGTGAGGCCAACTCTTGCGTCAAGGAAGCGGCTTCTGAATCGGTCAAGGGGATGCCGCTCACCCCTCGCAACAAACACATTTTCCGCAAAGAAGGAGAATCGGGAAACAAAAAACTCCCTCCACGGTAATTGAGGAGCCAGGCTCCTTTTTGACCACTTTTGAGCGCTTGAAAAACAACGCCGTAGGATTTCAAATGGTTTGTTTGTCCCTCCGCGTCCATGGGAATCAGCCATTGTTGTCCCCATAGTGGCACGGCCAAAAGAAAGGTCGTTGCGCCCACACCAGCCCAACGCAATACGCTTACATACGTAGGAAAGTTAAAACGGTACGGCATTATCGGTCGAGGGTTCCACAGGACCGTACGATGTGGGTGGATGATTCATGCTGGATTCGTACACAGATTCTAGGGGACTTCCCATACTGTCTAAATCCGAGAACTTGGCCATCGACGCTTCAAAACGCAATTTGATACTATCCAAGGAACCGTTTCGGTGTTTAGCGATGATGAATTCAGCCTGACCATCGCACGGTGTTCCGTCATCATCCCATTCGTGAATAGAATAGTATTCTGGGCGGTAAATGAACGAAACAATGTCGGCATCCTGTTCAATGGCCCCCGATTCTCGCAAATCACTTAACAACGGACGTTTGCTACCTCCCCTTGTTTCTACCGCACGACTCAATTGAGAAATGGCAATGACCGGCACCTGCAATTCCTTGGCTATGCTCTTGAGAGAACGGGAAATGGTGGATATTTCCTGCTCACGGTTACCGGTTCCTTTGCCCTGAGCGGCAGTCATCAATTGCAAGTAGTCGATGATGATGACACCTACTTTGTGGGTGGAAACCAACCGACGACACTTGGCCCGTAAATCAAAAATAGACAACCCAGGGGTGTCATCAATGAATAGCGGAGCCTCCTCTAAAGCGTGTACTTTGGTTGTCAATTGCGTCCACTCGGTAGGAGATAGGCTTCCCTTCCGGAGTTTTTCAGATGAAATGCCCGTTTCCGATGAGATAAGACGCATGATCAATTGCACCGAAGACATCTCCAAACTAAAGATGGCCACAGGTGTTTTATGGTCTATGGCCATGTTTCTGGCCATGCTCAAAACCATAGCTGTTTTACCCATACCCGGTCTCGCAGCAATAATGATCAAATCCGATTTTTGCCAACCGGAAGTCACCCTGTCTACTCCTGCAAAACCAGTAGGAACACCGCTTAACCCTTCTTTTTTGGAAATCTCTTGGATTCGATCCAACGCTTGTTTGACCAAGTTCAAGGACGATTCATAATTTCGCTTCAAGTTGCCTTGGGCCACATTGAACAAACTCTGTTCAGATTTGTCCAGTAGTTCCAACACGTCGGTTGTTTCATCGAAAGCGTCTGCAATAATCTCTGAAGAGATGCGGATGAGTTCGCGCTGAATGTGTTTTTGAACGACGATGCGGGCATGGTACTCAATGTGAGCTGCGGAACTAACCCGTTGGCTCAGTTGGACCAGTTTGAATTCACCGCCCACTTTGTCTAGAACTCCGCGTTTGCGAAGATCTTGGGCAACCGTTAAAATATCGACCGCTTGGCCATCCTGGAATAAAAGCCCAACACTGCGTGCAATTTCTTGGTGTGACTCGGTGTAAAATGCTTCGGGTTGGATCAGGTCGATGGATCGACCCAGCGCATCGCGGTCAATGAGCATGCCGCCCAAAACAGCTTCCTCTAAATCCAGTGCTTGAGGCGGAATGCGGCCTTGATCCAAAGAGAGGAGCTTGGACTTAGGGCGCGAGTTTCCCTTTAGATTGAGGCTAGAGGCGGAGTCTATCATTCTTGATAAACGCCCATGGCGCAAAATTTCTCGATGCGTTCCTCTACCAAAGTCGCAACTTTCTTAGACTTTAATTTTTTGTATTCTTTGGAAATAACCTGAGCTAAAGTAGCAAACATGGCCTCCGGATGGCGGTGGGCTCCCCCTAGAGGTTCTGGGATTACACCATCTACAAGTTTATTGGAAAGCATGTCAGCGGCTGTAAGCTTCAACGCTTCGGCTGCCTTCTCCTTGAAATTCCAAGACCTCCACAATATGGAGGAACAAGATTCTGGAGAAATAACAGAATACCATGTATTTTCTAACATTAAAACTCGATCGCCAACGCCAATTCCCAAGGCACCTCCAGAAGCACCCTCGCCAACGACGATACAGAGGATAGGGGTCTTCAATCGGGCCATTTCAAAAATATTCCTGGCTATGGCCTCCCCTTGACCCCGTTCTTCCGCTTCCAATCCCGGAAAAGCGCCAGGGGTGTCGATCAAACAAACCACAGGACGCTTGAATTTCTCGGCCATCTTCATCAGGCGTAGGGCTTTTCGATATCCCTCCGGATTGGCCATTCCAAAATTGCGCAATTGCCGCATTTTGGTGTTGATTCCCTTTTGCTGACCAATGAACATGTAGCTTTCGTTGTCAATTTTTCCCCAGCCGCCAATCATGGCTTTGTCATCTTTGACGTGGCGATCGCCATACAATTCAGAAAATGTACCCAACGTCATGGCATCCATATAGGCCAAAACGTGGGGACGATTCGGATGTCGACTGAGCTGGACACGCTGCCAGGCAGTCAGGTTCTTACCCAAATCCTTCAGGAGGTTGTCTCGCGCATTTTCCAAGGCTTTCAAAGCTTCTGACATGTCTGCGTTGGATTCAGACGCTAGGGCGTTTGACCTTTCTATTTGTTGTTCGATCTCTTGGATCGGTGCTTCAAAATCTAAATATTCCATAACTCAAATGCGAACTTTAAAAGTACAAATTCACTTCATTCCACCGTGCGTGCTGTGGGTCTTTTTATTAACGAATGCAATACGACCAAGCCCAGCATGAGACTAGCTCCTATATAAAAGCCAGTAGACATGACTTCAGCCTCTCCAAAGACGGCCAATGCCAATAAAATTCCATAAACGGGTTCCAAATTGATACTGAGCATTACTGTAAACGGAGAAAGGAACTTCATCACTTTCACCGATTGGATAAAAGCGTAGGCAGTGCAGGCCGTGGCCAACAATCCTATCCACAGCCAATCCCAATGTTGAGGCGAAGTAAGGGTTTCCCACAAACCATGAGTAAAAGAGCTGACCATCGTCAAACTGACAAAGGCAATGAAAAGTTCAAAGACGGTGATACCCATGGCAGGGTTTCGGTGTACCAATGTGCCGTTGATGACAGAAAACAGGGCACTCAGCAAGGCGGAAAAAAGCGCGACCGCAATGCCTGTAGAATGGCCCCATACGGCAGAGAAAAGGAGGGAAACAGATGCAATCATCCCCACTCCAAACAATACTTCACTCCCTGATATTTTTCGTTTGAAAACCAAAGGCTCTAAAAGGGCTGCAAAGAAGGCCCCGGCGCTAAGGCATGCCAAAGTGATGGAAATGGTTGAAATTTTAATGGCGTAATAAAACGTGACCCAATGTGCGGCAATGGCCAGACCACCCAGTACCAAGAGAGGTCTGTCTTTCTTATTGACCGATAGATTCGCCTGGGTGTATTTTGCATAGACGATCAATATTATCAGAGCGAACAGCAATCGATGCCAAACCAAAGGAACAGCATCTACAGAAATCAGTCCACCCAAAATGCCGGTGAATCCCCAGATAAACACGATAAAATGCATCTTGGCCAAGGAGTGGGCGTAGGGAGAAAGGCGTGCGGTCATTTTTGCGCTTTCCAAGTCATATACACTGCCAACATTCCAAAGACGAGATTGGGCGTCCATACGGACAGCCAGGGAGGAAAATAGAAAGTGGCTGTTAGTATGCCGGCTATCTGTACAAAGAAAATGTATACCACCGCTAAAACAAGGCCTATGGCGATGTTGGTTCCGATTCCTCCCCGTCTTTTGGGACTAGCCAAAGCCAAGGCAATGATTACTAGAACAAAGGTTCCGGCGGGGTAGGCGGTTCTTCTGTGAAATTCCATCCAATGATTTTTCAACGATTCCACTCCGCTGACTTTCTCTTCTTGCAAAAATTTCCACAAGTCAAGAGAATGCATGGTGGCAATACTCGATTTTTGAGGCAGCACCCGCTGGGGTCCAAAATCAAAAACCGTATCCATTGACCGACCAATGATCACCAATTCTCCTTGTTTTTTGAAATTCCGCACTACGTAGTTATCCAAAAACCAACGATTTTTTAGGGTGTCAAAACGTATAAAATCAGCACTTAACTTTTGTACTAATACGCCGTTTTCCATTCGCTCGTAGGTAAAATGATACCCAGCTTGCCGTTCAGGGCTCCATGTTTCCAGGTAGATATACTGACCCGGTTTTATTTGCCGGTGAATATGAACGGGGCGCTCGTCTCTGGGTTGGACATCCGAAATGTAGGCACTTTCAAAAGCCAATCGCCTTACATTGCTCATGGGGATGACAAAGTGACTCAAGACCAAAACAAATAAAAATACCAGGAAAGCGCCTAGCGTGTAGGTTCGAAGCAGTCGATTGTAACTGAAACCGCCAGACATCATCGGAACCAATTCCGTCTGTGCGGCCAATCGTGAAGTGAAAAATACGGTAGAAAGGAAGACGATGAGGGCACTGAAGGTTGTTCCGTAGAAGGCAATGAAATGAATATAATAATCTCCGATAATCAGGGACAAGGGAGCGCCGCTGGATAGGAAATCGTCAATTTTCTGAGATATGTCAAAAACAACGGCGAGCAGCATAATAAGCATCAAAAAAAGTGCGTAATTGCCCAGAAAGCGAGCGAGTATGTACACGGTTAACCGTTTCATAACCGCTGTTGTAACTTAGGAACCAACCTGTTTTTCCACGCAGAGAAGGTGCCTTTTTGAATCTGCTCACGAGCTTGTTCCATCAGCCACATATAAAAACGCAAATTGTGAATAGAGGCAATTTGTCGCCCGAGAGACTCGCCGGAAATGAACAAATGCCGCAAATAGGCTTTGGTATAACGCTGATCAACTGAGGAAGTGCCCTGGGGATCCAAAGGTGAAAAATCCGAAGCCCATTTTGCATTCCGTAGGTTCATTATGCCCTCTGAGGTAAAAAGAGTGCCGTTTCGTCCATTTCTTGTGGGCATAACACAGTCGAACATATCCACTCCCAAAGCAATGTTTTCCAGTAAGTTGGCGGGTGTTCCTACGCCCATGAGATAGCGAGGCTTATCGGACGGCAACCGATCACACACCAATTCCGTCATGGCGTACATTTCTTCGTGGGGTTCGCCGACGCTCAATCCTCCAATGGCATTGCCCCAGGCTCCTTTTTCGGCAATGTAATCCGCAGATTGTTTTCTCAATTCTGGGTAAACACTTCCTTGAACAATAGGGAAAAGGGCCTGTTCGTACCCGTATTTTGGTTCCGTTTCTTTCCACCGAGATACACAGCGGTCCAACCATCTGTGTGTTCGGTGCATGGCTTCTGCTGCATAGTTTTCTGGACACGGAAAGGGGGTGCATTCATCGAAGGCCATACAAATGTCGGCACCTATACACCGTTGCAAATCCATCACACTCTCCGGTGTAAAGACGTGTCGACTTCCATCGATATGAGATTGGAAAGTAACGCCCTCTTCTTTTATTTTTCTTCTGTGCTCCAATGAATACACCTGAAAACCACCGCTGTCCGTAAGCATCGGTCCGTCGTAGGTAGTAAAGGAGTGGAGGCCTCCCGCCTGTTCCAAGACGGAAATACCAGGCCGCAAATACAGGTGATAGGTGTTTCCGAGAACAATGTGGGAATGGATGTCCGTTTTCAATTCAGTAGGGTGGACTCCTTTTACCGTCCCGAGGGTACCCACTGGCATGAAAAGGGGTGTGGGTACATCACCGTGGCCTGTTTTTAATACACCGACCCGCGCTTTGCTGCCCGAATCAACGGCCGTTACAGAGAATTGCATGGCGCAAAAATACGCTTTGCTTTTCACTACTTTTGTACCCCATGATTCCCTTGACAGAACAAACGATCGTTTACCCATTTTTCGGTCTATTGGCCACATTTGTCGCTATCCAAACAATGTATTGGCTCTTTGTGTTTTCCCGATTGGCATGGGCAAAAAAAACGCCACCGGACAAACCGCAGGAGGTAGAGCGGCCGGTCTCCATAGTTGTCGATGGCCGAAATGCACAAGTTGCTTTTGATCGCATTATCCCGGCGCTTTACTCACAAGAATACAGCGGTCGGTTTGAGGTGGTGGCTGTCAACGACCAAAGTTCGGATGAATCCGAATTGACATTAGAAGTCCTGCGCCGCAAATACCCTTCTTTGCACGTGGTGGCTGTTCCCAATTCCGAACGGTTTTACAATTCTAAAAAATTTCCGCTCACGCTGGGCATCAAAGCCGCCAAAACAGAAACGATTCTTTTGACGCATGCGGATCATCTTCCAGCATCGGCCCATTGGATGCGGTCCATGATGACGGGATACAGGGAAGGAGTCCGTACCGTTTTAGGGGTAGTTCGATTAGCGAAGGCACCAGGGTATATAAATAAGTTGGCTCGGTATCGACACAATATGCGTCAGCTTCATTTGTTGGGATGGGCTCAATGGGGTCTTCCGATGGCTGGCGATGGCGGCAATCTGACTTACGACCGCCCTTTGTTTTTTGAACACAAAGGATTCCTATCGCACATGCACATCGGTCCCGGAGAGGACGATCTTTTTATCAATGAGGTGTCTTCCGTGACCCAAGCGAAAGTGATTTTTCAACCCCACGCGCAGATGGAAGCGCCAGCTCCGACTACCAAAGCCCAGTGGTTGCGCATAGGAAGAAGGTATGCAGAAACCCAGGCCCATTACCGATCTTCTCATCGAACCCTTTTGGGGATCTTTACTTTTTCTCAGCGAGGATTTTGGTGGTCTGCTCTTTTCTCTGCAGCGGTTTGTGTTTTGTTCCCGTCTTATTTTCCCTTGTGGGGCCTTTTGTTTGCTTTCCGCATGGCGGTTGCGATGATGCAATGGGGGTTGGCCTCTCGTTTTTTATCTCACGCAGATACATTTGTTTGGTTTCCTCTATTGGAAATACACACGATGTGGTTAGAGTCACGCTTGGCATTGGAACGGTTATTTACGCCTACTAACAAACGATGGTAAGCGATTTCATAGCGCCTTATCTGCGCATCCCGGTGAATGACCTTGCAGTACAGCGATGGAATGCTTTGCCTGCGTTGTATGAGGAGTGGAATGCGCAAATAAATGTCATTTCTAGGAAGGACCTCGAGTTTTTGACGGAACGCCATATTTTGCATTCCCTTTCTTTGCTTCCTTATCTGGGCCCATTGACAGGCCAAAGAGTGGTAGACATCGGCACAGGGGGAGGATTTCCTGGCATTCCTTTGGCCATTGCCTATCCAGAAACAGAATGGGTATTGGTAGATTCCATTGGGAAAAAAATCAAAGTGGTGCAAGCCATTGCGGAAGAACTGGAATTGAAAAATGTCACAGCGCTTCACAGTCGGGTTGAAAATGCGGGAGGAGGGTTTCAAACAGCGGTAACCCGTGCGGTAGCTCCGTTTCCCGTCTTGATGGCGTGGATGCGCAGTCAGTGGCGCGCAGCGCCCGGAAAGCGACTTTTGGCGTTGAAAGGAGGAGATCTGAAAGAAGAATTGAAGGGTTTGAAAGGAATCCAGGTTCACCCCTTAGCCCACGCCATCCCTTTGCCTTTTTACGAAACAAAGGCCGTTGTGGAGTTGCGTATTTTTAAATAAAAAAGGCCCCACCCGGGGCCTTTTTTATACCTTTTTATTCTTTTTTCATCCCGTTTTTCATCCCAGGAACGGATACCGGTAGTCGGTAGGAGAAACCAACGTTTCTTTGATAGTGCGTGGCGATACCCAGCGAATCAAGTTGAGATAAGAACCTGCCTTGTCGTTGGTGCCCGATCCTCGAGCGCCACCGAAGGGTTGTTGACCTACCACAGCGCCCGTGGGCTTGTCGTTGATATAGAAATTGCCCGCACTGTTTTCCAGTCGCTTCGTCGCCTGTGTAATGGCGAATCTGTCGGTAGAGAAGATTGCCCCGGTGAGCGCGTATTCAGAGGTGGAGTCTACCAAAGTGAGCGTAGCATCCCAATCCGCATCTTCGTATACGAACACGGTCAAAACGGGCCCAAAAATCTCCTCGACCATGGTCTTAAACGATGGGTTGCTGGTGAAAATAAGGGTTGGAGCAATAAAATATCCTGTGGTTTTGTCGTACGTTCCGCCGGAAACAATTTCAGCATCGGAGGCCTCTCGAGCAAATTCTATGTAATTCGCAATTTTATCAAAGGAACGCTCGTCGATAACGGCAGTGTAATAGTTGCTCAATTCGCCAGGACTTCCCATGGTTACCGTACTCAATTCCTGAACCATCCCGTCACGGTATGCTTTTTCCATGGACCGAGGAATGTAAACACGAGAGGCGGCGGAACATTTTTGACCCTGAAATTCAAACGCTCCGCGTATAGAGTTCGCGACCACTGCACGAACATCGGCGGTGGGATGGGCAAGAATAAAATCTTTTCCACCCGTTTCTCCTACGATTCGCGGATAGCAGCGGTAATTTTCTAGATTGTGACTGATTTCTTTCCATAAATGGCGAAAAACACCCGTGGAGCCTGTAAAATGTAAGCCTGCAAAATCACGGTGCCCAAAAACAACATCGCCAAAAGCGCGACCTTCTACGGTCACCATGTTGATGACTCCTGCCGGAAGACCGGCCAATCGAAACAAGTGCATGATCACGTGCGCTGAATAAATCTGAGTGGTTGCGGGCTTCCAAACAACGGTGTTACCCATCAGAGCAGGCGCAGAAGGGAGATTGCCGGCAATGGCTGTGAAATTAAAAGGCGTGATGGCCACAACAAATCCTTCCAGTGGACGGTATTCCAAGCGATTCCACACTCCGGGAGAAGAATCTGGCTGTTGCGCGTAGATATCCGTCATGTACTGCACGTTGAACCGAAGAAAATCAGCCAATTCACACGCTGCATCAATTTCTGCTTGATGGGCTGTTTTTGACTGCGCCAACATGGTGGCTGCATTGATGGTACTTCGATACGGTCCGCTGATGTAATCCGCTACCCGCAAGAAAATAGCGGCTCGTTGTTCCCAAGGCATAGATCCCCAGGCGTCTCGAGCAGCCAAGGCAGCCTCTACCGCTTGGCTTACCTGTTCCTTTCCTCCGCGGTGCCAATGACCAATCACATGGTGTCGATCGTGCGGAGGCGAGATGGGAACGGTTGCTCCTGTGCGGATTTCCTCACCGCCGATGAACATAGGAATGTCGATGGTTTGGTGAAACATCTCGGTGTATTTCTGAATCAATGCTTCCCGCGCAGGCGTTCCCGGTGCGTAGGTAAAGACCGGCTCGTTGATAGGCGCGGGTACTTTGAAGAGGCTGTTGGACATAATCGTAGATTTAACTGTGTTCAAAGATCGGAAGGATCGGTGGGTACTTGGATGACTTCAGTTACTATTCCTTCGTAGGTAAGCAACAATCCACTGAGGCCGCCACCGCGCCAACATCCCGTATCAATTCCCCACGATTTGGAGGCAGAATTAAAATAGGGTTTACCGGCAGGTTGGATTGCATGGCCATAAATTTGGAGTTTTCCTACGGATCGAAGCGACGAACGGTTGTGTAATACACCCCGACTACTCCGTTCATTGTAAGGATTTCTTGCCGCAGACGCAATTCCAGCATGCGTGATCAAGAGGTAAGGTGTTTCCCATTTGAGGGGTAATTTCCGCATCCATTCTGCTGATTTCCGAATGGGAACTTCCCTTCGGGTCAAGTCTTTGAGGGTTTTGTATACCAGCTCGTGGCTGTGACCCTCCAAAACAGCTTCTGTAAACAACAGTTCGTGATTCCCCTTGACCACATGGACGGTGTAGGGAAACTCTTCCTGCAACTGCCGAACGTAGGACAACACTTTTCCCGATTTGTGCCCTTTATTGATAAGGTCTCCAACAAAAATGAGAAACGACTCTTGCGGCAACCAATGGAGTTGCAGAAACCGTTTCAGGGTACGGTAGCACCCATGCACATCGGCCACTACCAGAACATTCATACACTAGCTATTGAGCATCACAGGCATTACGAGCATCAACACGTCTTCTCCGGGTTCGATTCCGTCAACGGGAACAATCAATCCCGCACGGTTGGGAGCGGAGAGCTCTATCCGAACATCTTCTGACTCCAAATTGCTGAGCATTTCTGAAATAAAACGACTATTGAATCCAATTTCAATATCGTTTCCCTCGTAGTTGCACGTCAATCGCTCATGGGCTTTGTTGGCAAAATCTACGTCTTCGGCAGAAATATGCAACTCATTGCCCGCTACTTTCATGCGGATCTGATGGGTTGTTTTGTTGGCAAACAAACTGACGCGCTTGGTGGAGCTTAACAAAGCGCCTCGGTCCAAGGTCAATCGGTTGGGATTTTCGCGGGGAATGACCGCTTCGTAATTGGGGTATTTCCCATCGATCAAGCGACAAGTCAAAACGGTGTCGTCGTATTCAAAACGAGCATTGGCAGTGGTGTAAGCGATCTTGACAGCATTGACTCCGGTACCCAAGGTGGTGCGTAACAAGGTCAATGGTTTTTTTGGTAAAATAAATTCGGCCGTGTGGTCTGTACCAAAATCCGTTCTGCGGTACCGCACCAATTTGTGCGCATCCGTGGCAACAAATGTCAAACTATCCGAAGCAAATTGGAAAAATACGCCGCTCATAACAGGTCGCAACTCATCATTTCCTGCCGCGAAAAGGGTCTTTTGAATAGCGGTGGTGAGCACATGGGCAGGAATCTCTGCGTGGCTGGCATCTTCCAAATCGGGCAGTTGAGGAAATTCCTCCCCTTCTACAAAAGCCAAAGAATATTTCCCAAAATCGCTGCTCAATTCTACGGAATGCGTAGAGAGATCGAACGTAAAGGTCAAGGGTTGTTCTGGAAAAGACTTCAAGGTGTCTACCAAAATGCGCGCCGGTACAGCAGCCATGCCTAGACCATCTCCTTCTACACGAACGGAAGTGCTGATGGTTGTTTCCAGGTCAGAGGCCGTAATTTTCAAAGCCGATGGGCTGAGTTCCAACAAGAAATTATCCAAAATGGGCAATGTATTGTTGCTGTTGATGACGCCGGAAACGGCTTGTAGGGAGCGCAGCAAGTGGCCGCTGGAGACAATGAATTTCATAGTGTTGAAGATATTCGAATAATAATAGTACTGCAAATTTAATAGAACGAACGCAGGCTGACCAACGCTTGTTGAAAACCATGTCTTTGAATGAGCACAAATCGTCCGTCGCTGAGGAATGCATAGAACCGATCCGGGTCAAAAGTCAACGGCAATCCGTCGGGTCCAACCGCATCAGGATCTGCTTTTACATGGTATGCCACCAAAGAAAACGATTGATTTTCAGAGGAGACATCCAGAAGAAAGGCAGGCTGTGTAGCCCTCAAACTGTCTTGTTTTTTAAATATTCCGTCCGATGGAATGATCATGCCCTCGTAGGATAGGCTGCGAAAAGCGGCACTGTACACACGCACAGATTCTTCTCGGACAGATTCAATCCACACGGTCTTTTTCCCGTCAAGATTTACATGATAGAGGGCATACGACCCATCGGAGGCTTGCGTCAGTCTAAAATTGGCCTGAGCAGAATCGGGGTAACGAATCTGGGCCATGCGCAAACTCTTGTTGTCTATACCGAACAGGGTTCTATCCCTCCATAAGTCTTCTCGGACAAAAAAGCGGGAGCTGAGGTATCCGTTGAATCCAGGTATATAGGTAGCGTACGGTTGATCCGCTCCGCGTATCATCATGTAGGTACCCAACATGTCTGGCGTTTCTGTGCCGACAAAGAAATGTTTGATCACTTCACCGCGGGAAAACACCTGTACCTCTCTTCCGTAGGTGCTCATTCCACTCAAAATGTTAGGAAGGGCAGAAGCCTGTGGAAAATTCCGCAATTTGACCCTGAAAAGCGTTTCCAAAAGCACTTCAACGGCATCCTTTCGGGCTCGGTGTTGACCATTCACAATCCATATTTTCTCCTTTCTTTCCAACACGACGGTGTCGGGTGTTTTATCCCAAATCACAATCTTGTCAATGGACGAGGTATCGCTAACGGCAAAGTCGTATTCTTGCGGCCGACTGTCGATGCCTTGCGCTAAATTGTATTGGTACAGGACATACCCCCCGACCACAAGAGCCAGGATCCACAACAGCCAACGTTTCCAATCGAGTTTCCTTTTCATTTAGGCCGATGCATATTTTCTTTTCCGGTAAATTCTATACAGCCATCCACCCAGAAAAACCATTCCCATGGGAAAAAGGGTGTTAAAAACTTTCCAGAAAGAGCCTTCGCGTGCGACACGTGGAGCGTCCAACAAGCGCAATTTCACTTCTCGATTCCTGACTCCAATGAGCCCATCGGCATCGAGGAGATAGTCCACGGCATTCAAAACGAAGTCCGCATTCCCAAACTGCATCCCAGTGAATTGATCGTATCCTAACGGCAATGCTTCGCCTCGAGGCATATTTGGATTCACCAGGTTGCGCTGATTTTTCAAAACATCCCCATCGGCAATGATCAATTGTTGTGTCTTTTTGCTTTCGGTCAACAAGGGAAGGGCCCGACCTTCTGCATTCAAAGGGGCCAATCGATTCTTAAAAACGGAAGAAAAAGTGCCTTCCAACAGCACAGCCATAGGCAAATGCTGTTCTCGAAACGTGGCTGGATTGGGTTCTTCGTACATAGTGCGGAGACTCACGACCCCAGGGGTAGATTGCCGACGACTGTACGGCGAGCTAAAGAGCAAAAAAGTCTTGCGCACACCCGGAGCCACGACGGTATCCACCGTGGTCCCAAATTCCATTTTCAACGCATTGAGTTCTCTCGCTATGGGATGCTGCGTTTGCGCCATCAACAAAGGGAAGTAGACCCAGCGGTGCACGGCTCGGCGGTCGTTCACTCCTGCTGAAACCATGTCTTGCACCAGAGAAGTATTGACGCGTACGCCGTAAGAGAAAAACTGATCGGTTAATCGCAAATGGTCCCACACAGGATAGGCCAAAAATTCGGGTGCATAACTAAGACTATCCATTTCCGCATGGACGGCGTCCACGGCCCACAAAATCTTACCTCCGCTCATGAGGTATTGGTCGATCAGCCATTTGTCGAGGTCACCGAAAGGAGCGGTAGGTTTGGCCACAATAATCAAATGATACCGATTCAAGCGCCGTTGCTGTGTGGCAATCGATGGCAGTTCGGTGGTGCTGTCCGCCACAAATTCTCTCAGATTGAATCGTTCCAGGGTATAGCTTTTACTCAATTCCCGAACCAATGATTCTGTTTTTTCTTGTGTCATTTCACCGTGTCCGTCCAAAAGTGCTATCAAAGGCTTGTCGGGTATCACCAGTTGACGCAAAGCCGTAGCCAGAGTGTATTCTAAATTTTGAACCGATGCTTGGATTTGCGCTTCTGGATTGGCGGCCAATTGTTGTTGCAATAGCGAAGCCGATGTTTCCTTGTCGCCGTAGGAAGCGATGATGCCTGGAAATAATTGCAGGGTTCTAAACCCCTCTTTCTCCTTCACTTCCACTTGCACAGACTCCAGCCCCTTACTGCTCAGCTGTTGGTACACCTCCGCTCGGTCTCGTTCGTCGGCTGCTTCCGATGGATTCACCACGATAAACTGCAACAATCTATTTTCTGTACGGAATTCCGTCAGCATTTGTCGGGTTTCTCTCTGCAGGCGCTGAAATCCAGTGGGTAGGTCTCCTTCTAAATAAACAGTAATCAACAACGGCTCCTCGATTTTCCCCAGCAAGGTTTTGGTCTGTTCGCTCAAAGAATACCGTTTTTCAGAAGTCAGATCCCATCGAAAAGAGGCCCACTGCGAAGCGATATTGACGAGGATGAGAATGCCCAAGGCCACAAGAAAACGTTTTCCGTCTTTTTGTGTTTGGTTTCTTCGTTGCAGAACAAATCGGGCAGCCAATAAAAAAGCAGCGGTTAATCCGGCAAAATAAAATACATCCCGTGTGTCCAAAACGCCGCGTGAAATGGATACATAGTGTTCGTTGATGCCACACTGCAGGATGATCAATTGAATGCCTTGGAAAAAAGGAAACTCGGCGACCTGATCAAATCCGTAGTAAAAAGTGAAGCTAAGGACGAGGGCTACAATAAAGGCTACAATGGTATTGTCCGTCAAGGAAGACGCAAACAAGCCCATGCCTAAATAGGCAGATCCCAAGAAAAAGAGACCCGCATACGATCCCAAAATGCCGCCTACATCTAAATTTCCTGTGGGATTCCCCAGTAGATAAATGGTCATGAAATACAAAACGGTGGGAAGCAATGAAAGTCCGATGAGCACCATGCCGGCGAGGTATTTGGCCATGATCAATTGACCATCCGTCAAGGGTTTTGTCAGCAATAATTCTAATGTTCCTGCGCGTTTTTCATCCGCCAACATGCGCATTGTCAAGGCTGGGATCAAAAACAAAAACACCCAAGGGCCCAACAAGAACAAACCATCCAGCTGAGCATATCCACTGTCCAGTAAATTGAATTCACCGGGGAACAACCACAAAAACAGAGCATTCAATGCTAAAAACACCAGCATGACTACCGTTCCTGTGATAGTGGCAAAAAAGCTGGCTAATTCTTTAAATAGAAGGGAACGCATAATCAGAGGGAGTGTCTTTAGGGTAGGTTGTCAGGGCTTGTGCAGGCGCGCAAAAAGTGGCTTTTACCGGGCCCCAAATGTCAGAAAATAATGGGGAGGAACGGTACTTTTCTAAATATTCTTGGCTTTCCCATACGCTGAGAGTGAAAAACTCGCCCGCTGAGGTGCCTTCTAGTAGGGCCATGTACTGGCATCCAGGAAAGGATCGAATGCTTTCTTTTGACCCTTGGAATAGGCCCAAAAACTCGTCCGTTTTCTGGGGGTCAATAGACAATTGTACCCATCGAATCAGTGGCTTCATGCGAATTGTATCATTACAGGAGAATGAACCGTGAGTCCCAATAAACTAGCGGCTGTGTTGGTGCCGTTATCGCCGGGCTCGGACAGACAAATTTCTAAATACCCTCCGCGATTGAAGCGGAGAAAGAGGGTTCCGGACAATCCTACGTCCCGCAAATTTTTTGGCCATTTGGTGACCTTTTGATTTCGAACAACGACACGGATGGCTTTCCCTGCCGCCAAGGGCTCAAGCCATTGTTGATGCACATTGGTTACAGCGTTCCCGTAATGATCGATAAATTGAACTTCACAATGAATTTGATTTGAATGGATGGCGGAAGGGCGAATGGGATGGAGTACAGTCATTGTTTCCATCGGAACACCTACAGCAGATAGGGTCCTGCCACGAGACAGTTGCGTTGCGGCAAAAGCCAAGAGGTCGGCTGGATGCGTCAAGTCGGGTTGCTCCGGAAAAGACAGTCGGACTATTTCCGTAGGGCGCGTGTCGGGTTCGATCAATGCCAGTCCGCCATGATTCATGCCTAAGAAATGATGTCCGTTCAATGTTATCCCCACAGGAAAGACCGTTTCCGAAGGGGCAGAATCCACCATTACGATGTGAATTGTCCCTTCTGGGTAATGGGGGTAGCTCAACCGAAGGATATAAGCGGCATCGGAATGGTTTCGCGGAGGAATGGCATGGGTAATATCTACTACGGGTCCTGTCAGGCCAGCGCGCAGTAACTCCCGCCATACCAAACCGCGCAAAGAGGCGCCGTCTGGATCTTTCGGACCGAGGTCTGTGGTAAGAGTGATGAGAGCCATGCGAGCAGTGCGTAGAAGAGTGTACTTTTGTATTTCCAAAGGTACTTCATCCCCTTGATTGAAACGACTTTTCACCTTACTGACGTAGATCCCGTTGCTGTTTTTGGAACGCAGAACGTGTATCTCAATCAATTGCGCTCTTACTTCCCAAAAATCAAGGTGATAGCGCGCGGCTCAGAGATAAAATTGCAAGGCCCTGCCGATGAGTTGCGCCTTTTGGAAGAAAAATTAGAGCTCATTGTTTTACATATTCAGAAATTCAATGTCCTGACGGGGGAACAGTTGGAGCGCATTGTCTTGGAAACGGGAGAAAATATTTTGAAAACGATGGCGGCGCACGACGATGTCATTGTTCACGGCGTGAATGGTCTTTTGGTCAAGGCCCGCACACTCAATC
Source organism: Owenweeksia hongkongensis DSM 17368 (assembly GCA_945907425.1). GTDB lineage: Bacteria > Bacteroidota > Bacteroidia > Flavobacteriales > Schleiferiaceae > CAMDTE01. The sequence goes on from CAMDTE010000015.1 coordinate 18,412, forward strand.
AGCGAAAAATGGTGGAGGCACTCGCGAAAAACGATATGGTTTTTGCCTTAGGCCCGGCGGGTACCGGAAAAACATATACTGCGGTGGCGTTGGCCGTTCGGGCATTGAAGAACAAAGAAGTGAGGCGCATTGTTTTGACCCGGCCCGCGGTGGAAGCAGGAGAGAATTTAGGGTTCTTGCCGGGAGACATGAAAGAAAAGTTGGATCCGTATCTACAGCCATTGTACGATGCGTTACGTGACATGATACCCGCGGAGCGACTGGCTCAATACATAGAAAATCGCACCATAGAGATTGCCCCTTTGGCCTTTATGCGAGGCCGTACCTTGGATAACGCTTTTGTGATTTTGGACGAGGCACAGAATACCACCCCTTCGCAGATAAAAATGTTCTTGACGCGCATGGGACGTCATGCGCGGTTTTTCATCACAGGCGATCCCTCTCAAAGAGACTTGCCTAAGAATGTGCCCAGCGGATTGCCCGAAGCATTAAAAATCACGGAGAACATCGAGGGAATTGAGCATATATTTTTGAACGAACGCGATGTAGTTCGCCATCCCTTAGTGAAACGTATTATTATAGCCTACGAGAATTATGATTCAGATCGGACAAATTGATTTGTACCGCGGCAAGGTTCGCGATGTGTATACTCTACCCAACGATGTGTTGGTCATGGTCGCTTCCGATCGTTTGAGTGCTTTCGATGTGGTTTTGCCCAAGCCCATTCCGCACAAGGGTCAGGTATTGAATCAAATGGCGGCCCATTTTTTAGAAGCAACACAGGATATAGTGCCGAACTGGCGGTTGGGCTCGCCAGATCCTGTGGTCACCGTGGGCCAAAGGGCTACCCCGTTCAAAGTAGAAATGGTGGTTCGTGGATACCTCAGTGGACACGCTTGGCGAACTTATGCCGCCGGGGGAAGGATGTTGTGCGGTGTTCTTTTGCCTGAAGGATTAAAGGAAAGCGAAAGATTGCCACATCCCATCATTACGCCAACAACGAAAGAGGCCATCGGAGCACACGATGAGGATATTTCGCGGGAAGAAATACTGGCCCGCGGCATCGTTTCCCCTGCCGATTACGCGCAATTGGAATCCTATACTCTGGGGCTGTTTGCTCGTGGCCAGGCCATGGCTGCTCAGCAGGGCCTTCTTTTGGTGGATACGAAGTATGAATTTGGGCGATTGAAGGACGGCACCATCGTTTTGATCGATGAAATTCATACACCGGATTCTTCTCGGTATTTTGAAACAGAAGGATACGATGCACGCCAAGCATCCGGCGCACCACAAACACAACTTTCCAAGGAATTTGTGCGTCAATGGTTGATTGAACAGGGGTTTCAGGGGAAGGAAGGACAAGCTATTCCCGACATGCCGGATGCTTTCATTCGCACCATTACAGCCCGGTATATTTCATTGTACGAGCGATTGACGGGCAACATTTTCGTATCCGCCACGGAAGAAGACCCAGAAAAACGCATAGAAACGAATGTGGCACGGTTTCTGAAAACAGAATTGAAAAACAAATAGGCCATGAAACAGATTCTGATTTTGCTAGCTATTGTCTGCACGAATACGGCCTATGGACAGCTGTCTTATGGGGTTCTTGGCGGCGTCAATGCATCCCAAATTCGCATTTTGAGTTTACCCGCGAACATGAATGCAAGCGAAGTGGACCTGACCGCAAGCGCTGGATGGCATGCGGGTGTTTTCGGCCGATTGCAAATGCTGTTGGTGTACATTCAGCCAGAATTGATGTATACAAATATTGACCACCACATGACCTACATTGACGGAAACAATGAATTGATTTCTTCTGATGTGTTGATTCGTCGGGTAGACTTGCCCATACAAGTCGGGATCATTTTTGGCACGGGGACATTGTTTGTAGCCCCCGTATGGAGCGCCCCCATTCATTCCTTGCAAGACATCGCTTTGGTGCGGCCTAACCAGGGAACCTGGGCAGGCCAAGTGGGGATTGGCTTTAAGTTGAGCAAACTCCAGTTGGATCTACGGTACGAATCGAGCTTGACCCCTTTTGCCGATGAACTGAATTTGCCCGGAAACATTACTGTACCGATGGACAGTCGGATGGGTCAGCTACTTTTCACGGCCGGCGTGGCCCTGAATTAAAACAATCGGATATCCAAAGATTGCCCTCGCAAGGCGTGGATCAGTAGTCCAGAAATGTACGGCGACTGCGGCAAGGGCGTGCTTTGCGTTCGAAGCGTTTCACTCAACACAAGGGAAGTGGCCAATTCGGTGCGCACATAGCCCGTGAGTTGATGGTTTTCAATAAGAAAAGCCGTTTTTTCCCCTGTTTTTCTGCCTCTGTCGATGAGTAATGCATTTTTGGGAAGCAACATCCTGAGAATAGAGGCTTCTGCCTCTTTGCGGCTCCAAAGTTCTTTTTCCGGCTTGACGTGTTGCTCCCATAGACGCACGTATTCTTGACCGTGTCCGGATCGTTCTAAATACAATGCAGGATTTTCTTGCTTGATGTGACGCACTTCCCATCCGGGAGAGCAAGATTCGTCTGATAGTTCTTGAGACAAGGGAAAATCCACCCAAAACAGGCCGGAACCGAGGGAGTGACTGTCTTTGGGTTTGTTATAAAAAGGATTGAGTTTCTTGAGGGCGAGATGCTCAAGTATCCGGGCCAAAAGCACACTTCCTGTTTCTTCTACGCGCAGCGTGACAGCTTCCTTTTGCAAGGCCAGCGCTTTTTCATTGGTGGCCAAATAGTGTCGGTCAATTTTGTTTCTCAATCTTTCTGCTTGCCCGACATAGATTACCTTTCCGGCCTCATTGTAGAGATAATAAACGCCTGTTGTGTCCCGGAAGGAGTGAATTTCTTTCGAGAATTTATGCTCTCCTCGAACTTCCAAGGTGGTGTCCAACGCCAAGCCTTCGATGCTCCGTTCCCTGTCCTTTTCCAGCAGAATTTCCAATAACCGAACCGTGGCACGAGCATCTCCATCGGCGCGGTGTCTGTGCGTGTTGCTTATGTCCAGTGATTCACAGAGAGAATCGAGCCCGTACGATTTCAGTCCTGGAATCAACTTACGAGCCAAAGGAATGGTATCTAGCACTTTGCGGTTGTAATCATACCCCAGTCGAGCAAACTCGTCTTGCACCATGCGGTAATCAAAAGGAGCATTGTGGGCTACAAATACACAGTCTTCCGTTATGTGTACGATGCGTTTGGCCAGTTCATAAAATTTGGGAGCGCGCGCCACCATTTGCGGGGTAATGCCAGTCAACTGCTGCACAAAAGGTTGAATGGATCGCTCAGGATTGACCAAAGAAATAAATTGATCGATTGTATTTTTCCCGTCAAAAATAAAAATGGCTATTTCTGTAATGCCTTCCTCTCCGGCACGTCCGCCGGTGGTTTCAACATCAATGACAGCATATTTTGTGGTCATGCTAACGGTTTCCAAAAAGTGCACTACCGATTCGAACCATAGTACTTCCCTCCGAGAGGGCCAAAGGGTAATCTCCACTCATGCCCATACTGAGCGTATCCCAATGAGTGGTGTTAAGCTGTTGTTTGGCGATTAAAAAAAGGCTCTTCAACGCGGAAAACTCCCGTTTGATTTGTTGTTTGTCTTCTGTGAAAGAGGCCATTCCCATAAAACCGCGCAGTCTGACATGAGGAAATTGCTGGAAAAAGGACGACGTGCACAGGGGAAGAATCTCCTCAGCTGAAAATCCAAATTTGGTTTCTTCCTGTGCAATATGGAGTTGCAATAACGCGTCGACCCTTCGGCCCGCTTTGGCCGCTTCTTTTTCCAATGATTCTAGTACAGACAATCGATCGATTCCATGAACCATGTGTACAAAGGGAATAAAGTCTTTGATTTTATTGGTTTGCACGTGACCGATCATATGCCATCGAATGTCTTTAGGCAATGCGTGGTATTTTGAAATCATTTCTTGGACACGATTTTCACCAAAATCCCGCTGTCCTTCCCCGTAGGCCTCTAGTATGTCCTCAACGGGTTTGGTTTTGGATACGGCAACCAATACCACAGAAGGCGGTATGATTTGATGAAGGGTGCGTATATTTTCCGCTATCATTTCCAAGAAAACAAGGTCAATCCGCTGCGCAATTTGGGCTCAATGTAGGTGCTTTTTGGGGGCATGCTTTCCTTGCGATCCGCTATTGTCTCCACCGAGCTCCACAAGGTGGGAGCTAAAACCACTAGCCATTGATCTTTTGAGCATTTTTCCGCTATCCGTTCCACAGATTCCGTTCCTGCTTGAAAAGAAATACGCTTATCAGTGCGCAAATCCTTCACATCCCACAAAGAGGCGAGTAGGTGATCGGAGCACCAGGACACATCCAAAAAGGGTTGGATAAAAGGGGTGACCATCCACCACGATTTTTGGTGGTAAATACCCATGCTGCCCCTGGGCAAGGGATCGGGCAATCGCGTTACTTTCTCAACCTGTGCGAACTCCTTTACGCGCTCCCATGCCGTCTCGTTCGGGGGATTTCCCGTCACCACTCGGTGAAAGGGTCGCACAACCAATTGAGAGTCGGGCACCAAGAAAGCCAAAATCCCAGGTATTTCGTTTTGCAGATGCAGAGAAGAAGCGCAACGATGATGGCCATCGGCGATGTATAAGGAATGGAGAGTAGAGACGATGCCTTGCACTTTAGCTATTTCCTCGCGATGGGTAACCACCCACAATGAGTGTTCGCTCCCATCGGCCGTAGCGAACTCTGCTTCGGGTCTGCCAGCGCTGTGTTGATCTAGCCATTGCCTTAAATCATTTCTATCCACATGGGAAAGCAAAACGGGTTCCGTTTGGAATCCGACCGCTTTTAAGTATTTCGAAAACAAATCTTCTCGCTTGGAGAGCGTTTTTTCATGGGGTTTCACTTCTCCACTCGCTACGTCTTTCAATGAAATGAGCCCTAACAATCCTTTGACTCGATGACCCTCATGGGTCGTTTGCTCGTAAATCCATAGACCTTCCTCGGCCTCTTGTTTTAAATAGCCTTTGGCGAGAAACGATTCATAAGCAGAGCGGACAGCGGCGTAGTATTTTTCGCCTTTCAGTGAATCTGCTAGAAGAGGATGGATGACGTGAAGGAAAGAAAAGGGATTGGTGGCTTGTTTTTCCCGCAATTGTCCTGGCGTGTAGCTCATATAGGACCGTGTACTGACCAAACCCGCTTTGGAACGAGGCGGCCGAACGGCGGCAAAGGGGAGGATACTCGCCATACATTTACTTTTTTGCAGCAAAGGAGATGACATGGTCTGCCAACTCCTCGCCGATACGATCTTGTGCCTCTCCCGTAGCCGCCCCAATGTGTGGCGTCAAAGAGATAGCGGGATGCATGAGCACTTGTACTGCAGGATGGGGCTCGCCAACAAACACATCGAGCCCTGCGCCTGCCAAAGGACCGTGATCCAAAGCGTGCAAGAGGGCGGTTTCATCCACCACCCCGCCGCGGGCCGCATTGATGAGAAAGGAGCCCGGCTTCATGAAGGCCAATTCTTTCGCTCCCAAAAGGGTATTGGCGCCACCCACATGGAGTGTGATAAAATCGGAAGTATGAAGCACATCTTCTAACGAGACCATGTTCGCTTGGCAACGGAGCGTTTGACCGTCCGCTAAAGTGAAGAGTACCGTGCCATCCGTAATGAAAGGATCGTGCGCAACGACTTTCATTCCTAAGCCAAAGGCCATATTAGCCACAGCACGACCAATGCGTCCAAACCCAACAATTCCCATCGTTTTTCCTCGGAGTTCTATTCCGCTACCGTAGGCCTTTTTTAATTCGTTGAATTTTGTGTCACCGTCCAAAGGCATGTTCCGATTGGCTTCCTGCAAGGACCTGACTAGGCTAAAAAGATGCGCAAACACAAGTTCTGCCACGCTTTGAGAGCTGGCAGCGGGCGTGTTGACAACAGTTATCCCTTTGGATTGGGCATATTCTACATCGATGTTGTCCATGCCCACACCTCCCCGTCCAACAAGCAAAAGTCCCGGGCAGGCATCGATGAGTTCTTTCCGTACTTGCGTAGCGGAGCGGACAATCAACGCGTCCACTTTCTGTTCTTGAAGGAACGAAATCAATTGTTCTTGTGCCACCTTGGTGGTAATCACGGTGTGACCGTGCGCTTCTAGTTTTTCGACACCTGCGGTCGATATGCCGTCGTTTGCGTGGACAATCATGGATTTGAAATTATTATTATTTAGGAACGTCGTTCCAGTTCTTTCATACAATCAACGAGTACCTGCACACTTTCCAAGGGCAGTGCATTGTACATGGAAGCCCTGTATCCACCCACCGAGCGGTGTCCGTTGATTCCCACAACGCCCGCTTCCTTCCACAAGGAATCAAACACGCTTTGATGGGCCGACTCATCGTTCAATAAAAAGCAAGCATTCATTCTGGAGCGATCTTCGGGCATAGCCGATCCGCGAAACAAGGGATTGCGGTCAATTTCATTGTACAATAGCGTCGCCTTGGCCTCGTTTCTCGCCTCTACCCAGGAAATACCTCCGTTGTTTTTTAACCAGCGCAAGTTGAGAAGGGTAGTGTAAACTGAAAATACCGGCGGTGTATTGAACATGGATTCTCCTTTGATATGTGTTGTGTAATCCAACATGGTAGGGATTTTTCGGCCGTTTTTTCCGAGAATATCTTTTTTTACCGCCACAAAGGTGACGCCTGCCGGGCCCATGTTTTTTTGCGCTCCGGCATAGATCAGGTCAAACGAAGCAAAGTCTTGCGACCGACTGAAAATGTCTGAGGACATGTCGCAAACCATTCTGGCGTCTGTTTTTGGGAAGGCATGCATTTGCGTACCAAAAATGGTGTTGTTGCTTGTGCAATGGAAATAATCCACACCCGAAGGAATGGTGAAGTCTTTAGGGATATGGTTGAAATTGGAATCCTTGGAGCTCGCCACAACGGTTACCTTACCAAATGCTTCCGCTTCTTTGCGCGCATTGGTGGCCCAAACTCCCGTTTCCAAATACGCTGCATGGCCATTGGTAGCCGACATGAGATTGTAGGGGATCATGGCGAACTGCAAACTAGCACCCCCCTGCAAAAACAAGGCGGCATAGTCCTCTCCAAGACCCATCAATTCTAAGCTGAGGGACATAGCTTCATCCATCACAGCGACAAATTTTTTGTCGCGGTGACTGATTTCAATCAACGAAAGTCCCATGCCTTCAAAATCATGAACAGCTTGGGCGGCGCCCGTTAGTACTTCTGGGGGAAGAATGCACGGACCGGCGGAGAAATTGTGTTTTTTCATGAGGAGCAAAGGTAGGGATTGACTATGATTCAGGGTTGATGGGGAGCGGATAATCCATCTTGCGGAGCGCGCTTTACGCGAGTGGGTTTCACGGGGCTT
>CAMDTE010000016.1 GCA_945907425.1 Owenweeksia hongkongensis DSM 17368
CGGAGTTGTAACGCTCCACCCCTAAAAAATAGGCGACTTTTTGGTAGGCTTCCCGCATAGCCATACTGGTCAATCCCGTGGCTTGTATCGCTTCCAATGCTTTATCGTAATCCTTGGAAGTGGTGTACAAATTCGCTAAATAGGCATTGGCATCTCGCTTGAATTCCGACTGAGGATATTTCGCTAAAAATTGCTGAAAGGCATCCATGGGTTTCGCAAAGGGAGACGGTGTAGCGTACGTCAATTTCGCAAAGTGAAACATCGCTTCTTCTTGGATCCGCTTGTCAAAATCCATTTCACTAGCTGCTTTGAAGGCCGCCAGTGCTTCCGATTTCAATCCTTCTTTCAAGTAAGCATCCCCCAACAAGAAGTAAGCCGATTGCGCCAACGCCGTTTTTCCGGAAGAAAGTTTAGTCAAAGATTCCATAGCCTCTTTGTATTTCCCCGAAGCATGCATCACTACGCCCAATTGGTAATGATCCTCTGGTCGCATGACACCGCCCTTGTCTCTGTGCATTTGCAAAAAGGGAACCGCCTCCTTGTATAGTTTTTGTCGATACAAACTTTGCCCCACAAGCTTTGCAATTTCTGGCGCGCGCTTTGTGGTCACATTTTTAAGCAACTCTTGCCCCAGTGTGTACAACGTCGCATCGTCCCCCGTTTGGTAATACATCTGCGCCAAATAGTAAGGAACCACCATGCCAAACTGAGGATCCTCTTTCAGCGGTACTAAATTTTGAATGGCTGTCACATAATTACTGTCCAAATAGGCTAAATGTCCGTAGTAGTACTTTGCAGATGTCGCTAGCGATGATTTTCCGTCCTTGATTTCCTTGAATTGCAGTTGCGCGTTCTTTCGCTCATCCAGCATCATGTAGCTGTAGCCCAACTGAAATTTATAGGTAGCCTTTTCCTCGGCATTCAAATAAAGCCCCTCCAGCCGACGAAGCCAAGTGCGCGCATCGCTGTATTTTTTTCTATTGAAAAAGTAAGCCGTTGTTTCCAGTATGGCCTCTTTCCTTCTTGCTGAAGTAGGGTAATCTTGAAGGAATCGCTCCATTACGTCTTCCGCGTCTCGATTCATCAACCGCACAGAACACAACGCCTTGAAATACGAACACTGTTCCGCTACATCCCCTCGGTCTCCTGCTCCGAGTTCTTTCAGGGTATACATAAACCCATCCATAGCCGCCGCATACAACCCCTCATCGAACAAACGACGAGCGTCTTCGTAATTTCTTTGCGGAGTCGACTCCCAAGCCGACGTTTGTGCTACAACCATCGCCGGGACAGTCGTTGCCATCAAGAGCACGAGGGCTCTATTCAAAAGTTGTTTGCGCATATTCACACCAAAGATACCAAAGCACCTAAAAATTCCTTTCTTTTGTTCTCAATTCTTACCAAAATCGTTCCATGACACCATCCTTCCCTCCATTATTTTTAAATAACGCCTCGATATATCAAGGTAAAAACCTGGTTTTGAGTGATGTTAACCTAACTATGGAGAAGGGTTCTTTTGTGTATCTCATCGGTGAAACGGGTTCTGGAAAATCCAGTTTACTCAAAACTATTTACGCAGATATTCCATTACAATCCGGCGAAGGAAGAGCCGTTGGATACGATTTGAGAAATCTCAAAGAAACGGACATCCCTTTTTTGCGTCGACGTTTGGGAATTGTCTTCCAGGATTTTCAATTGTTGTCCGACAGAACGGTCAACGAAAATTTGGAATTTGTCTTGTTGGCCACCGGACAAAACGACAAAGAAGAAAACGAAAACCGAATTTCCTCCGTACTGACCAAGGTGGGTGTGTCTACCAAAGGGCACAAACTTCCGCACCAATTGTCGGGAGGAGAACAGCAACGCGTATCCATTGCCCGAGCCTTGTTGAACAATCCTGAACTTATTTTGGCCGATGAGCCCACCGGCAATTTAGACCCGGGAACATCAGAAGAAATCATGCACTTGCTCAAGGAAATTTGCACTGCGGGCACGTCCATCCTGATGGCCACACACGACTACGCTTTGTTGTTGAAATTTCCTCATCCCACCTACAAATGTGCTCACGGGAAAGTGGTGAGCGCTGTACAGCGCACTCTATAGTCCCAGCGCGTCCACCCGCTGGCGGATTTGCTCTACCATTCTCTGGGGAGACCAACCCTCCATCACCCTTCTTCTTTCCTCTCTCTCTGCAGCATCCAACGGTTGATGCACTGCTTGAACAACGGACTGAATCCATTCCTTTTCTTGATCAACCACCGTAACCAACGATTCCAATCCGGTCCCTTGGACCAACAGCGCGTTTCCTACGACCCGGCCCGACGATTGCAATGCATGCAGCAATTTAAATTTGACTCCGGCCGCCTGCAGGGCCCACAGGCCATGCACGGCCGCGCCGCGCAGCCACCAGGTCATTTCCTCTTGACGGGGTGAATCCACCCAATGTACGTTGGCTTCTTGCAGCGCGGCGCGGAGGGCGCTGGAAGCGCCGTGGCCGGCCACCACAAAACGGACCGAAGGGTGTTGGCGTGCAGCTCGGGCGATAAGCAAGGCGGCTGTTTCGTTTTCAGACACACTCAACTTGCCATGAAAAAGAACATAGGGCTTCTCAATCGACGCGAAGGAAGAGTCAGAATCCGTGGGCAACGGAGAAATTCCAGGATGAATTACTTCCACTGAAGGTTTGAAAAAGGGGGCCAATACAGCCGCATCCCCTGGGGTCAAGGCCCAGGCCCCAGCGAGCGGCCAGTGGGGAAACAGTTTTTGCTCCAGGCGTCGCAAAAGCCACACTTCCCTCGTGAAAAATAGTTTTTTTACCCCTTTGGCTTGTTCTCGTAGCGATTGGTAGTACAGTCGCTCTGGGTTGTGAATGCGTAAAAAAGTTCGCGCGGCTAGGCGCTTATCAAAAAGAGCCGGCCACAAAGAATGGTATCCGTGCGCTATGATTGGTTTTTTTCCTATCAGGAGTCTCCTCAACAAAGGGAAAGACGCCCTACTGGCTATGATGTAAGGCCAACTGGAGAGAAAAGCAGAAATACCTTGTCTCGGATAGTAATACATCCGCAGGTTGGGATGCGAAAATCCTTCGTGAAACCCCTCCCTTTTGGAATAAAAGCAATGGAGCTCTACTGGGCAACCTGATTCCGCCAGCGCTACCGCTTGGGACCACACCTCGGCTGTACCTCCATACAAAGGCTCTTTCGGAACGTCCATGGACACGATGGCCACCCTCTGCTCGTTTGTTCCCTCGGTGCGATCAATGACTCCGTGCCAATGACGAACCTCCTTGTCCCAAACATATTCCACCGAAGCGGCTCGTGCATTCGCCGCTTTTTGTTCCCAACCGTCCTTGTCTTCTAGCGCAGCCTGCAAAGCCGTCGCGATGGCATAAGGCGTGACCTCTGGCAGCACCACGCCCGCACCGGTTGAGGTGATTATTTTGGCCACTTCCACCACGGGAGATACAATCAAGGGCACGCCCGCCTGTAAAAAATCAAACAGTTTATTGGGCAGGCTCCACGTATAGTTGGGATTGCTGGGTTTATCCAAACTAACCCCAATGGTTGCTGCCTGAGTATAGGCCTTCAAAGCCAGGGAAGGCAGTCGGTCCTTAAAAATCACTTTGTGTTGTAGGCCCAGTCGGGAAACCTCCTTTTTTAAAGCGGGCAGGACATCTCCACTTCCGATGATGTACAGCTGCAAGGGTAGATTCACTAGAGCCATCGACGCCACCAATTCTTCGGCACCCCTATCCACATTGATGCCCGCTCCTTGAAGAAGCACCATGGGGATCGTGGAATCGAACAGAGGATCCAGCTGATTCAATAAAGGAATCGGATCGCGTGAAGATTGCGGTATGTTGCGAATGACGGTAAACGGAAGGCCATGCTCCGATTGGTAGGCCTCGGCGATCGAAGAACTCACAGTGACCGCCTCGGTTACGAACGGAATACAGGCTTTTTCAATCGCTCTCCACATCGATCGGACGACGGGCCGACGGGCCAGCTCAGGAACACCGCAATAATATTCATGGCTATCGTATACCAGGGGCTTGCCTCGGCGCCAAGCCCAAAACGCATTGGGCCACAGAGTGTCTAAATCGTTGGCCAAATACACATCGGGGCGAATGTGTTGCAATGCTTTGAAGAGCCGCAGAGAATATTCTAAGTAGAAGAAAGGCCCTTTCGTGAAAGTGCAGGAAAATCGCTTTACTTCATAAGGTCTATCTACTACCGGCGCTTTGTTCGGGAAGTTTCGACCATAGACCACTACTTCGTATCCGCGATCGCGCCACACGGAGCAAGTCCGATGCAGCCTGTTGTCCGTATGAACATCGTTGATTACACTTACCGCAAGCAGTTTGGCCATGCCCAAAGATACTTACGTCTTCGTGCTAACTTGCAGCCTTCTATGAATGCTTTGTACGAATTGCCTGAGAATCGGATTGCTCTGCATCCCACGGAGAGTAGAGACAGCGCCAAATTGCTCGTCTCTAACCCAGAAGAAATAATGGGTGAAAGTCTTGTTCGTGACCTGCCTCAATGGATTGTTCCAAGCATCGCGCACATGGTGGGCAATGCGTCCCGTGTTGTCAAGGCAAGGCTTCTCTTTCCCAGAGGAGAAAATCAAAAGCCGTATGAGCTCTTTTTTTTGGAACCAGCAAACCAAGACGTTGCGACAGCCATGGGCGGAACGAGTCCGCAAACCATACGCTGCTTGGTAGGACTTTCCAAAAAATGGAAGCCGGGAATGGTATTGGAACATCCGAGCGGATTGCGAGCAAAGCGAATAGAGACACAGAACGATGTTTCCGTTGTTGCGTTGGAGTGGTCGGGCCCAAAAACGCTCGGTGAATGGCTGGAAGAAGCAGGGAATGTACCTCTTCCGCCCTATCTCCACAGAGAAGCAGAAAAAGAAGACGCGGAGAGGTACCAAACCATTTACGCGCAAAACCATGGATCCGTTGCGGCACCTACCGCAGGGTTGCATTTCACGCCCCGTTTGCTAGACGAATTGTCTAGAAAAGGCGTTTCCTTCCACACCATTGAGCTTCATGTGGGCGCAGGAACATTCAAACCCGTAGAGTCTGTTGACGTGGCAGATCATCTCATGCATGCAGAGGAAGTCCATATTCCGTTATCAACCCTTCAACTCATGGCGCTAGGAGAGCCCGTGATGGCCATTGGTACCACCTCGGCTCGCTCCTTGGAATCGGCCTTTTGGATAGGTGTTCCTTGTGCGCTCGGTCAAACAGATTGTGAATCTTTTCTTCCGCAATGGGCTTGGAAAGACAGAGAAGTACTCCTGCAAAACGCCGGTTGGGATTCTGTTACGGCTCAAAAAATGGTTTTCACCGCGCTGGTCGATAAAGTCATCCGTTCAGGAAAGAATGAACTTGTCTTTAAAACAGCGCTCATGATTGTTCCGGGCTATACTTTTCGAACTTTAGACGCGCTGTTGACCAATTTTCACCAACCCGACAGTTCGTTGCTCTTCTTAGTATCCGCATTACTTGGCGAACAGTGGAGAAACGTGTATTCTCACGCTCTGAAGAATAATTACCGCTTTTTAAGTTACGGAGACGCTTGCTTGTTTTTTGTTCATAAAAAAAGGCCCTGAACCAGGGCCTTTTTTTAAGCGATTACTATGATTCTATCGATTATGCTTCAATCGATGTTGTCATGAACTCCATTCACGTACAAATAACCCGTGGTGCCGTCCTGTCTCAACTTCCAAACAATGGTGTTTACATAAAACACATATTTCGGATCTGCCATCATGGCATTCACTGAACTATAGCCCGCCAAAGTAGCCAAAGCTACCAGATTGGATTTACGGATTTTCAACACAATAGGCGTGTATTCTGTTCCAAAAATATCGCCTACAAAGAAGTTGTTCCCCAACGGATTGACCGTGTCGAGCAAAACGCCCCAAGGATTCGATGTGCCGCTCGCTGTTAAAGGCAGATGTTCGTGCTGATACGTATCTCCGGCTTTTTTGCCTACGGTATCCACAGTCCAAACAGAAGGGGTTGCTCCTGATCCTGTTTGAACAATAGACACGCTGGATGTTTGATTCAAGTCGATCAAACCATAGGTTTTCGCATCCAATCCTTCCAACATCAAATAACTTTGAACAAAGAAGGAGTTGCCCCTCGTTTCAGTGAAAACCTGCACTTTGGCATACACGTCAATGGTACTATCATTGACCTCCACGGCTGTAGCCACACCCATTTCAGGAGTTCCGCTCATGCCTGCGGCTAAAGGACCATCAATGTTCTGGCCGGCATCCGTATTGTTGACATAAAAATTAGGCACTCCTGTGGTTGGATAATTGATATTCAACAACGTTGCAATGGGTGTTTCCAATGCGTCGCCTGTGTGGCTGGCAATGGCTATCACTCTATCATCGTACAAGCGATCCGCTTTACGCATCATGGCTGCGCCATTGGGACAGTATTGACACCAGGCGCCAGTGGTTTCCACCAATAAAACATTTTGATTAGCCGAAACCGTCAGTGAATCGGTTGCATAGGGCGTTGGCGTTGGCTCTATCGTTCCGTCGCACGATATCCCTACCGCAGCTGCCACCAAAAGGAGAAAAATCTTTTTCATGATTCAAAAGTAATCAATTCAATGATGGAAAGATAAAATAAATACATACAGAGGCAGGTGATCGGATGGGCCACCGAGATAACGAAGTCCTTCGTATGTTCTTCGTGGCCTTTGGCTTTGTGTTCGAGATCTTTTAGCTATCCAAGACTCTCCCGTGGTTTTTTGGTATCCTTGTCTTCCTTGGCACACCCACGCTTGGTCCAGACGCGACCATCGGTCTTTGTACCAATAGGTTCCCGGCGCCATTCCACTCCGTACCGGAAGAAATGTCCACCCTTGAGCGGACATCGCCTGTCCCAACGGCCCCCTACTTTCTTCATTGAAATCACCCATCCAAAGATCCATCGCAGGAGTTTGTGCGGTAATGGACTTCCAGGCACGCGCTCGAGTGAAGTGATCTCCACTTCGTTGCGAGGGCAAATGAACCCATCCTACTCGGAGGGAATCCTCTGGGCTATGGATAGACTGAAACACCACCCACAGCGCTTCTCTGGTAACAAAACCCACCGAGGGCAATACCCAGTCCCACCGAAGCACGCGTATTCGGTCTGGTCGATACAACACTGCCACATCTATCCCTCGTCTATCGGGTGAATCGCGGTGTATGACCCACCATTTTTTATCGGATAACGGGACTCGATTCAGTAAATCAGCGAGTACCTCGGCATTTTCGATTTCGCACAGTCCTATGGCGTCGATGCTGTCCACGGCGCCGACGGAGGCCAACACCTTCGCTAACAATCGAAGCTTTGTGTAATACCTCTGACTATCCCATTCCTTCACCCCTTTGGGAGTAAACTCTTCGTCCGCTGTATATGGATCATCGAGTGTGTCCATTAAATTTTCGACATTATACCATACCATGTGCCAACCCGGACTATTCGATTTTATTTTATGGGAAGTGGCTGGCTGCGACGGACATGGGCAACAAATCAACAGGCAGAAAAAACTCAAAAAATTCTTCATGGCCACAAGGTGGTCATGAGCTTCCAGCGAGAAAAATAGAGAAGCGTTTAAATGACAAAGGCCGGCGATGCCGGCCTTTGGTTCTTATTTCGCGTTTCGCCGAACGCGACGATTCCCAGCCTCTTTTTGCTGTTCCATTACGCCTTGCAACCGCTCTTGGAATCCACCTTTCTTACCTCCTTTGGCTTTGTTGTCTTGAATCTTGGCATGGATGGCTTCCTCGTTTATGAAAAAGCGCATGGAGTATTGCTGACCAAAAGTGATGACGTTGGCAATGAAGTAATAGTAACTCAAGCCGGAAGAATAATTATTAAAGAAAAAGAGCAGCATAAAGGGCATCACGTATTGAATGATGAGCATCTGCTGACGCATCATATCGCTACCGGAAGTAGGTGTCATCGTATTGTTCAACTTGGTGTAGAAATACGTAGAAACCGCCATGAGAATGGTAAATAAACTGACATGATCTCCGTAAAAGGGAATCTCAAAGGGCAGCGTGAAAATAGAATCATAGCTAGATAAATCCCTTGCCCACAAGAAGGACTCTTGGCGCAATTCAATGGACGCAGGGAAAAAACGGAACATAGCAATCAGTATCGGAAATTGGAGCAATTGAGGAATGCATCCCCCCAGCGGATTGACCCCCGCTTTGCTGTACAATGCCATGACCGCTTGTTGTTTTTTCATCGAATCCTGATCTTTGAACTTTTCGTTGATTTCATCGATCTCAGGCTTGAGAACACGCATCTTAGCCATGGATTTGTACGAAGAAAACGTCAAGGGCAACAAGACCAGTTTGATGAGTAAAGCCATCAAGAAAATAATGAGTCCATAGTTCAAATTGAACCCATCCAAGAAATCAAAAATGGGAACAACCCCAAAGCGAGCAATCCATCCAAAAATTCCCCATCCGAACGGTATGATCACATCAAAGTGTTGGTTGTAGTCAGCCAAAGTATGGTATTTGTTCGGGCCAATATACCATGTTCCGGAAGTCGATAAAGCGCCTGCCTGCACTGGGAGGGAAAGCGTTGCCTCAAGGAACCGTGTGTGCAGCGTGTCTTGCTCGCTGGGTGATGTTGTTGCAAAAGTGGCTTTAGACCAACCCCCGTCTCGGGTAAGGATGCTGCTGAAATACTGCTGTTTAAAGGCAACCCAAGCGGCTTGCGAGGTTTCGTCAGCGTCATCGGAGCCATCGGAAAGGGAGACATCATCGTCTTCTTGCGTTTCCCAGGCATAAATAGTGGTGGCCAACGCTTCTGTTGATTGACTCTTCTCGTGTCGCAAACCTTGCTGCTCCCAGGCTAGTGTTGCTTCTGTTCCCTTCAGCCCCTGACCGACCAAAGACCACCTTAGATCGTATCCTGTGGAAGGCAATGTGAAGGTCCAGGCGAGCGATTGCCCCTCCTTTGTCGCAGAGAGTACAATCGTTGAATCCGATGTTTTTTGGGAAACAAATGCCCACGCGCTGGAGGGGACAACTCCTTGCAATGCCAATAAATGATTGTTATCTACCACGCGCAAAGGACTTCCTTGCCAGTTCTTGTATTTCTTCAACTCTGCCTTCACCAATTGAGCGCCTGCCGTAGTCCATTCCAATAAGAGATCTTCGTTTTCCAAAACAACGATGGCTGGCTTCCAAGAAGTATCCGCGGATACAAGAACCGGAACAGTCTGTTTTTTAGGCGATGCGGGAAGTGCCGTTTCCTCCACAGGCGTTGTTTGCGTTGCAACCGGTTCCTTCGGCAATTGGGACTGACTCCAAAAACTAGCGCCAATTAAAATAGCTCCTATCAACAGGAAGCCAATGAGTTGATTGCGGTCTAGACCGCGTTTTTCTTCTAACATGGATTAGGCTTTGGCGTGAGCGGCTGCAGCCCTCACAAAATCTACAAACAACGGATGAGGATTGGCGACAGTACTTTTGTATTCTGGATGGAATTGAACTCCTACAAACCAAGGATGGTCTTTCATTTCTACGACTTCCACCAAACCTGTCTCTGGGTTGATGCCGGCAGGAATTAGTCCCGCTTTTTCAAAAGACGTGAGGTAGTCATTATTGAACTCATAACGATGACGGTGCCTCTCATGGATTTGAGCTTCGCTATAAATTCGATGGGTTAAGGTCCCAGGCGTTAAATCACAAGCGCACGAGCCTAAACGCATAGTCCCTCCCTTATGGGTAACCGCCTTTTGCTCTGCCATGAGATCGATAACAGCATGAGGCGTTTCTGGGTTTACTTCCCGACTATTGGCCCCTGTTAAGCCCAAAACATGTCTAGCGTATTCAATGACCGCAGCTTGCATGCCAAAACATATTCCAAAAAATGGCACTCCGTTTTCTCGTGCGTACCGAACAGATTCAATTTTACCTTCGAAACCCCGTTCACCAAATCCCGGCGCAACCAAGATACCGTGCAGTCCTTCCATTCTCTCTTTCACATGAACAGGATCCAAATGCTCCGAATGAATCCATTCGATATTCACTCGGGTATCGTTCTGTGCCCCCGCATGAATCAAAGCTTCTGCAATCGATTTATAGGCATCCTTCAATTCTACATACTTTCCAATCAATCCTATGGTCACCTCGTGGTGAGGAAAACGCAATCGTTCAAGAAATCCTTCCCATGCAGACAGATCGGATGCCCTTTTAGAGGTCAAGTTCAATTTCTCCATGACCACTTCATCCATCCGCTGGTCTCGCAGCAGAAGGGGGACCTGGTATATGGTTTCTGCATCCAATGATTGAAACACAGCATCTTTCGTTACATTGGTAAACAAGGCCAATTTATCCTTCATTTCATCCGACAAAGGATACTCTGCTCGGCAGACTAGAATATCGGGCTGCACTCCACTTTCTTGGAGCATCTTGACACTGTGCTGAGTTGGCTTCGTTTTTAATTCACCGGTAGCTTTGAGATAAGGCACCAATGTCAAATGGATGGAAAGACAATTTTTCCCCAATTCCCAACGCAGTTGACGCACCGTTTCAATGTAAGGCAACGCCTCAATATCCCCCACCGTTCCACCGATTTCCGTAATGACAACATCGAATCGACCCGTGTCACCCAGTAAACAAATTCTGCGCTTTATTTCATCCGTAATGTGCGGAATGACTTGAACTGTTTTACCGAGATAATCTCCTTTTCTTTCTTTTTCAATGACGCTTTGGTAAATACGTCCTGTAGTTACGTTGTTTGCTTGCGAGGTAGGCTGATTCAAAAATCGTTCGTAGTGCCCTAAGTCCAAATCCGTTTCGGCGCCATCATCGGTCACATAGCACTCCCCGTGTTCGTATGGGTTCAGCGTTCCTGGATCGATATTGATGTACGGATCGAGCTTTTGGATGGTCACGCTAAAACCCCGTGACTGCAAAAGAGTGGCTAATGAAGCGGAAACAATTCCTTTGCCTAAGGACGAAGTCACACCACCGGTGACGAATATATACTTTGTATTGCTGGACATCGGCGGCAAAATTACGTATTTAAAAGGCGTAACTCACCATAAGAGTCGGCATAAATGGCAATTGATTGACACGCTTGCGTTTGGTTGCGTCGTAGTAAAAAATATTGGCCCTATTGTACACATTGGTGGCGGCCAAGGAAGCTTCTACGCGTTGATTTTTTGTCGGTTTCCAGGTTCGTTTCAGGGTAATATCCATTCGATGGTACGTAGGAAGTCGAGCACTGTTCAAGTCTCCGTAGAGAATACCCACTTGACCATTTTCTTTTTCGTAGGGAAAATCTACAAAAGGTTGGCCTTGGGGAGTGGTAAAGGGTTGCAATTGATAGTACCCCCGGATAGGCGTGAAAGGAAATCCCGTTCCTAAATTCCAACGCATATTGGCCTCCCATGCCTTTTCTTTTCCCCATTTGTACGCTGTGACCAAGTTTACATTGTGTCTGCGGTCAAATTGCGGGTTGTACACTTGAAAACCATCGTCCCTTGTCACTCTTGCCAAGGAATAAACACCCCAAACATACCAGGAAGCGTCTTCGTATTTTGTTAAGAAATCCAAACCCATGGCCTGCCCTCTTTCCACCATAAAATCTTTCCGTAAAATTTCGGGTTTGTCTTGGTAAGCAGATATGTCTTCGTACAATTTGAATCGATTGACATTGGTTATTTGGTTGAAATTCTTCACATATCCCTCCAACTCAACAGTCCAATGATCCGTGAGATCTACTTCAGCGCCAACAACCCAATGGTCCGCCGTTTGAAGTTTTGTCTTTATGTCTTGCCCTCTGAATTGAGAGGGAAGATCTGCTGATCCACTCAAAAAACCATAAAACAAATTGACCACATCGCGGTCCGAATTGGCAGCTACTAAATTTTGCGAATAGCGACCGCTAGAAAATTTGAACCGAACAAATTCGCTGACATTGACCTTCGCCCCGATGCGCGGCTCGGCCCGAAGAATAGCTAAAGAGCCGTAATTATGCAGCCGTAAACCGGGTTCAATCAACCAGCGACCTGCCTGGTATCGGTACTGAACATAGCCCGATACTTCAGAGGTGTTTTCTGATTGCTGGAGCAATCGTCCGACAGAGTTCGTGAATTTATAGTCGGTGTGGTAGCCAACAAATTCAATTCCATAGGTAAACTCGTCGCTTTTTCTCATGTAATAGGTAAAATCAAGACCGCCATTGAATCCGGAAATCGTACTGTTTCTGGGTCTTCCGGGTATTTCCGTAGAGTTGATGGTATAATCACTTTGCGCTAAATGCGCTTTGATTACCGTAGCGCTGGCGGGTGGGATCACAGAAAAGTCTGCTCCGTAACCCGTAGCATTCCATCCGATTCCTTTGTCCACCGTTAACTGCACCCCGTCTTGAAAGTTGAATCCAAACAAATTCAGATTGGACCCGTTCTTGCTCTGGACACTGTATTTCCCGTATAGATCTGTAAACGTAAAGGGAAGACCTCCAAATTCTGTCGCCACGTACGGGTAAAACAACTTGGCGCTTTGGTCCAAGTACGATTTTTTTGCGGTGAACAAAAAGGACGTCGGTGAAAACCCATCGGCATCCTTTTCCCCCAGGGGTATTTCCATTAAAACACGCGACATATAGGTACTGGAACTCACTTTCCCCGACACTCTTTCCCTGTTGCCGATTCGGGTGCGAATATCCATAACAGAGGAATTTCGACCCCCGTATTTCGCATTGAATCCTGCGGTATATACATCGGCGGATTTTAAAATATCGGTTTCAAAGACAGAGAAAAATCCAATGCTGTGGAAAGGATTGTACAGTATCATTCCATCCAGCTTTACTAAATTCTGAATCGGAGCGCCACCCCGAATGTACAATTGCCCGCCCTGGTCACCCGTAGACACCACGCCTGGAAGAACCTGTATTGCTCGAACCAAATCGGGCTCACCCCCAATGGAAAACGTTTGAATATTTTTTGCGGATAAATTAATTTGGGCCGTCATTACTTTTCCTTGCGCTTCGGCTCGTTTGGTATTGACCGTGACGGTGGATAATTGCGTGGTGGATTCGTCCAAGAAAAAAGCTTCGGAACTAATTTTACCCGCCTTCACCTCAACCCATCGCTTCAGGGTGGCGTAGCCAAACAAACTGACCTCCAGGGTAACAGAACCAGGGCGCACTCCGTTGATTTGAAAATAGCCATCCTCATTGGTAGCTACTTTCTGTTGTGTTTCCACCACCTTGACTTGCGCTAACGCCAAAGGCAGCTGAGTGGATCGTTCGTACACATGTCCGCGCACAATCGTTGCGTTTTGCGCGGTCAACGGGAGTTGTGAAGCCCACAGAATCAGGAGGATTATGGAAGAAATAGGATAACGCATTTTTAATATACTATTTTGAATATTAACTCTTTGAGAATTTCCTGATCACTGCTCCCACCGGACTGAACGCCTTTGGATGCCAAATCGGCGTCGCGAAGATACCGAATGATTTTGACGAGCTTCCCCTGCGGATACGATTGCACAATGGTTTGTATGTCCCGTAGGGCCCAATCCGTTATGCCCGCTGTCCGTAGAGCTTCTTTTGAATTTCTATTGGGCAAGCCAGTATACACCAAGGCTTTCGCAAAAGTGGAGAACAACAAACCCAATGTCAATACCAAAGGCGTGGCCTTTTGGTTTTGGCCGAGAGCATGTGCTATCCGATGAGACCTGACTTGATCGCGTTGAGAGAGCGCCTTGATTAATTCAAAATTGTTGAATTCCTTATTGATGCCCACGACGCGTTCAATAGTAGAAGACGAGATTTCCGCTCCCTCTCCAGAAAGTGCCATGAGTTTATCCAATTCTTTGGACACCAAGGCTAAATCTTCTCCCGCATGCTCTGCTAAGAGAGCCGCTGCCTTGGGAGAAATTCTATATCCACTACTTCGGATTTGATTTTCAATCCAACCCGGTATTTGATATGCTTTCAACGGAGAAAATTCAATATACACAGATTCTTTCTGCAGTGTTTTATAGGCTAATCCTCGCTTATCTAGCCCTTTTCCGCGTATCGCAATCGCCAAAAGGGTGGTCGGGTTTGGATTTTTCGCATAGCGAACAATGGGTTCCCAGTCTTTGATGTTCTGCCCTTCGCGCACCAACACCACAACGTACTCAGACATCATAGGGTATCGACGGGCTTCAGATACAATGGCCTGGGCATCTACCTCTCGGCCGTACAATACGGAAAGGTTAAAGTCTTTTTCTTCTGGCGCCAGCGACTTTTCTTCCAAAAGATCGAGCAATTGGTCCGCGAAATACCCTTCCTCTCCCGTAAAAAAATAGAGGGGATGAAACTGTTTTGCTGCGATTTCTTTTCGTAACGAATCGTACGTATGGGCCATGCTCAAAGATACATTACGCGTGGTGGTACGGCTCGTTTTTTAAGAGGGTCCATGCCCGATACAATTGTTCTGCAAACACCAATCGAACCATATCGTGCGTCATCGTCATAGGCCCCAACGCAACAGAGGCATTTGCTTTGCCCCGGAAAGACGCTGGAAATCCGTACGCGTCCCCCACCGCAAAAACCATTCTTTTGGGTCCGCTGTTCATCCAACGCTGCATTTGTTTTGAAAAATCCACAGAGCCATAACTCGTCGCGTATTCATCCAACAAAACCAAAAAGTCTCCCGGTTTAAGGGCCGTTTCCAATTTTTCAGCGGTTGGGACGACACACTGAACGAACGAGCAATAATTACCAATCCGCTTTGCATACAAAGCCATTCCCTCTTGGAGATACGCGTCTTTTATGGCACCTACTGCGAGAAGACAGAATTGCATTTTTCTTGGTTTTATATTCATTTCCTACGCACCTCTTCTGAAGGGTGGCTGTACGCTACAGGCCATAAAATTAAACCACCGAGCCCTTACGCCATACTTCATACTTTTGTACTGAAACCTATTTATTTGTCATGACTATATCCGGCATGCCTGAAACGCAAGCTCTCCAACATATCCAAAGCGCATTAGCGGAAGATGTAGGAAGAGGATGGTCGGATTTTCCCGGCGACCATTCGTCGTTGGCTTGTTTTCAGCCGCACAACGTTGGAGTTGCCGTTTTGAAATCAAAAGAAAAGGGGGTTTTGGCGGGATTGGACATTGCGTTGGCTGTGTTGCGAACCGTAGATGAACAAATTACGACCGATGTTTTTTTGCAGGACGGCACTTCGCTCGTCGCGGGTCAAGAAATTTTACGGGCCTACGGTCCCTTGACTTCATTGCTCACCGCAGAACGAACTCTCTTGAATTATATACAACGACTCAGCGGCATTGCCACCACTGCCAGAAAATGGTCACAGCACCTGGAAGGAACCCAAACAACCCTTTTGGACACGCGCAAAACCACACCAGGGTGGAGACTTTTTGAAAAATATGCCGTGCGCATTGGAGGTGTTCAAAACCACCGCATGGGACTGTTCGATATGATCATGCTAAAAGACAACCATATTGACTACAGCGGTGGCATCACTCCGGCCGTTCGCAAAGCACAAGCCTATTTGGATCGACACTCTGTCCATTTGCCCATAGAAATTGAGGCGAGAACTTTTCAAGATGTCCAAGAGGCGGTGGAATTGCCCTCTGTTCAACGCATCATGCTCGATAATTTTAGTCCGGAAGAATGCGTTCGGGCTGTTCAATGGATTGCAGGGCGGAAAGAGACGGAAGCCAGCGGAGGCATCACAGAAGAAACGTTCCTCTCGTACGCGCGCACTGGGGTTACCTATATATCCATGGGAGCGCTTACGCACAGTGTAAAAAATTTGGATCTCCATTTTAAAGCCGTTTCCCTGTGATCTCGTTGTGGAACACACTCCTTGAAATGCTTAAAGGCATTCGTCCTCCTTTCTTTATGGGGCTAAGCCTCTACCAGATTGGTATTTTTTATTGGAAAGGGATATACGAAGGAAGTGTGACCAGCCGCGCGGCCAGCATTGCTTTTTCCTTTTTCTTGGCACTTTTTCCGGGGGTGATTTTCATCTTCACCCTCATACCCTTTATTCCCATCGAAGGATTTCAGGCCGAGCTCTTTGTTTTATTGAAACAAATTTTACCTCCGACCAGTTTCGATGCTACCTACTCCACCGTGAACGATATCCTAACGGTTCAGCGAGGTAATTTGCTTGGTTTTACGGTGGTTGCCGCTCTTTTTTTCGCAACCAATGGAACGCTTTCCTTGATTTCAAATTTTACCCAAACTATTCATAAAGTTGATTTACGCACTTTTTGGTCTCAGTATTTCGCAGCGCTCGTTTTAACCCTGGCCCTTTCCTTTTTATTACTCATCGGAATTGGGCTACTGATTCTCTCCGATGGGGTTGTCCAATGGATAGCGCAAAAAGACATCGCTATCAGCACAGACTGGATCACCCTCTCTGCATGGCGCTATTTGATTCTATTTGGAATTATTCTTCTTGCCGTGTCCTTACTTTTCAAATACGGACCGAGTTCCAAAGCGCCTTGGCAACTCGTTTCTCCAGGCTCTTTGCTCGCTACTTTGTTGGTTTTAGGCACCTCCTATTTGTTCGGTTACTATGTATCCCATTTTAGCACCTACAACCAATTATACGGTTCCATTGGCACCCTGATGGTGATTCAGTTATGGATTTACGTCAATGCCATTGGTCTCATCATGGGCTATGAACTCGATGCTAGCGTCGCAGGCGCCAAGGCTTCTTCTCAAACAAAATAGATTGAAGTTGATTTTTTATACTTAATTTGCTCACACAAAATCTACTAAACACTACTTTCCATGAAAAAATTTCTTCTCCTCTGGGCTGCTCTAGCCATCACTTCCTCCGCCGCTTGGGCTCAAAAAGCAGACGATATGGTGGGCGAATGGTATAATTTTGAAAAAGACGCCATCGTGGATGTCTACAAGAAGGGCGACGCCTATTACGGAAAAGTCTCCTGGTTGAAAAACGACTTCAACGAGGACAAATCCAAACCCAAGAGGGATCAAAAAAATCCCAACGAAAAACTTCGCACCCGTGTTATTTTAGGACTGGGGATCTTGAAAGATCTAAAATGGGATGCTGACGACAAAGAATGGAAAGGTGGCGAAATCTACGATACCAAATCAGGAAAGACCTATTCTTGCTACGCGTATTTGCAAAAAGACGGAACACTTTTCTTTAAGGGTTACATTTTAGGGATGCCCTTTTTAGGACGGAGTACCACTTGGACTCGCGCTTCAAAATAATTCTTGATACAAATCCACCCATTGTTGGCCCACACGCTGGGCTGAAAAAAGCTCCCTATCCACCGCGTTTTGCGGTACGGTAGGGAGTTTTTTTATGATCTCAAGAAACCCGGAAACAAAGGCTTCTTCTGTCGGCTCAACCAATTGCCCCATAGACGCTGTAAACCAATCGATGTGAGCCGGTATCCGTGTAGTTAGAACGGGGGTCCCCGTCGCTAAAGCCTCTCGTACTACCAATCCAAAAGTTTCTTGCGTGGAAGGATGCAGAAACAAATGCGATTGTTGGAGAGTGTGTCCTATCCATGTCGTCGATTTACCTCCCACAAACCGAACCCGGTCACCTATTTGTTTTTCTATCGCTCGTTTTTCCAATGCATCGATTCTTGATCCCTCCCCGATATGAATCCACTCCCATAAAATCGCGGGATTTTCTCTTCTAAACGCAGCCAAAGCCTCCACGATCCATTCCACTTTCTTTATGTGCGCATTGAAAGGAACCAAACTCATGACGGAAACAAAAAGAAAAGAGGGCGGAATGCCCGGTTCCTTGAGTCGGTAAGGAAAAGCGGAAAAGTCTATCACATTGGGAATTACGGAAAATCGATCGACAGACAAGCCGCTCGCCGCCTGCAATGCCTCCGACAAGTGTGTAGAAACAGGCAATACGCGGCTTGCGTTTTGGTACGCTCGCAACAATGCGCGTCTCTCCCATCCTTTTCTTAATCGGGCTGGCGCCTTGGACCAATGTTCTGTAATCACATAGGGCACATTCAACGATTGGGAAATAGAAGCTGAAACAGAACCTGCGGGGTATCCCACATGACCGTGAATGCCCCTCACCTCAGAGAGCTTTCCCTGAGAGCGCAACCACTGGAGAATCCAGCGCGAAACCAAGGAAGGGGTGTGGTAAAGTAACCGGGAGGCAATTCCCGAAATCAAAAGCCTGTGGTGCGTTTCGTTGATTTGTAGCCATCGAATGGAAAAAATCCCCCGAGGTGAAAACTGCACGTCGACCAATTCTACCTCTAACCCTGCCGCTTGTGCCGCTTGAAAATGCGATCGAACAAACGTGGCTCGGTAGGGATGTTCTTCATCCGGAAACCAATAGGTAATCCAAAGTATCATGGTTTTCTAGTCAGCCAACGTTCAACGACTTGATGGATCAGTGTTTTAAAATCCAAAGACAACGGAGTGTACAACAGGCACAAAACAAACCAACTACTCTGCATACCCACCGCCACGGAGGAGTGCAAAAAAGGAGGAGTAGAGGTTAAAGCCCAGCCCAAAATCCCTTGTATAGCCAGTGCAACAACTGCCCAAAAAAGCAACCACTTCCCTTGGGATGTGAAGGGAACAATGCCTAGTAGCCGGTACGTCATGTACGCTTTGAATCCGTTGTACAAAAGCGCGGCAACCAACAAGGCGTATCCCATGCCGACCAATCCATGCATGGGAAGCCAAACCCAGGCGAGGATAGCTGTAAGGAGAATCAGAGCAGCATTGGTGACAAAATCCCATTTGAACAGGTGGCTGGATACCAAGACCAAACCAGAAGGGCCTGTAGCCACATGGATCAACTGCACTAGGCCTATCAGCAAGGTTACTTCTGGCCCTTGCCTATACAAGGGAGGTAACAGCGCGTTGATCGCTGGCCAAAGAGACCACAGCAAGAAAAACAAGAATGCCGTAGCCACCCACTGGGTTTGTGTGCTTCTGTGGACCCATTCGGCCAATTGCTTTTTGTCTTGTTTTGCCCATGCTTCCGCAATCAGCGGGCGCAGAGAATAGCCCATGGCCTTGGCGGGGACCGCCACAACCACCCCTAACTGAAACGCAATCGAATAAAAAGCCACTTGAGACAAGTCCAGTTGCTTACCAATCAAAAGCAAATCCATTTGACCCATGACTACTTGTGCTCCGGCCGTCAGCACCATGAACCCTCCGTACACCATCAACGATTTCTTGGGTAGTCCTGACCACGAGAGGGAAAAAGACACGGGGGATCTGTACCCCATCAAGACAGCCAGCCACAAGGTGAGCAATCCGTGCCCGAAAGCCATGAGATACAGTAATTTTTCCAGGGGGAGTTCCCAAACAATATACGCACAGAGGGAAAGGAGAATCCACGCTTTGCGGCCAAAGTCTTTGAGCACCTGAGGCCATACTACATTGTGTTGTGCCTGAGCCATACTGGCCAAGAGTTCAAAAAGAACGTAAAAAAACGTAAGTGCGGATAGAACCAACAAAGAAGAGGTATTCACCGGTTGTTCTATCCAAAACTTCAACCCAACCTCTCCATAAAAAAACAAGAAGAGCAGTAAAATTACCGTGGAAAGCAGGGACATCCCCCATGTAAATCCTAGCAATGCGGGCCGTTGTTCCTCGGGCGTTCGAGACCAATACGTCACTACCGTGTGCGGCAATCCCGCGTGGGCAAAGGTTCCTACGAGCAACGAAGCGGACAGTATCCACCGCAGAAGTCCCATATCTTCCGGAGTGGAAGGAAATGCCAAAGGGAATAAGACGAGCGCATTAAACGCTCCCAAAGCCACGCCCGCGTAACTCCAAAGGGCATTTTGTGCACTATGCTTCCTTACTTTTCCCATAAATGCCATGGGATGGAAGGGAACAACGCCTCTAAATCCTTTTGTTTTTCTGAATACATACGGCGCAATCTGTTCACTTGTACTTGATCCTCCGGATCCTTCGCTGGCATTTTTCCTGCATTCAGGAACAAATACAAGGGCAAGAGCGCCTCTTGAACCGCATGAGGTATGTAGCGCTGCAAAGCCAATCCCCATCGGTGCATTCCTTTGGATTTGATGGCTACCGTCTCGTTGTGCTGCACAAAGGAATAGTCGGCATAAAAGGAGGGATCTATTCCTAAAAATCGACACAATGCATCCATCGATGAACGTGTATCCTGGATCCATTCTTCAAACAAGATCACGTGCAACCTGTCTTCCCCTAGCGCAGCTTTCCAGTGCGATAAATACTCCGCATACGCTCCATGGGCAATGATTTTTGGGTCTTTTATGTACTCGGAAAAGGAACAAGAAACACGCTTTGTTCTGTATCTCTCGAAACGATACTGACTGTACAATCGGGCGGCAGGTTCTCTTAAAAGCACCACGCATTTAGGCTGAGAAGCCAGCGACGGAATCGACTGGACGGCTCGCTGTGAATAGATGTACGCTGCCGTTGCTTCCAAAACGACGGACTGCCCATTGGCCCCTGCAAAGTAAGCGCTGTATTCCTCTAAGGTGTGTTCTATTGCATTCGCAGAACGGTTGAATCGATTGACATCATCGGCAAAAAAAAACGTCTCTTTCACCTTGGATGCATAAACCTCCGGGTGGGCAGATAACCAAAAATAAAGGGAGCTTGTTCCGCATTTCGGCGCTCCGATAATGACGGCAGTGGGTAGTGTCAAAGGATCCATACTTCGAGCCCCAAAGTAACGGCCTTTTCTTCGTAAACTTGCGGAACAACTTACTCTATGCTATGAAAGATGTTTTTGAGCGAATGCGCTCCTCTTGGTTGATTCCTATTCTGTTGCTCGTTTTGGTGAATACGGTGTATTTCGCGCCGGTTGTTTTTCAAAACAAAACCATTCCACAAGACGATATTTTGATGGGATTGGCCAAAGGAAAGGAAATTGTGGATTATCGTGCCAAAACGGGGGAAGAACCGTTGTGGACCAACTCGATGTTCAGCGGGATGCCCACGTTTCAAATTTCAACCTTGTATCCGAACAACGTGCTGGGCTACGTCCAAACATTGATTAGCCATGCCTTTGGGTTAGAGGGGGGCATTTACATTATTGCCTCCATGATGTTGGGCTTTTTCTTTTTGCTCCGATCTTCCAAAGTAAACCCATGGATTTCCACTGTGGGAGCCATCGCTTTTGGATTTTCCGCCTTCTTTCTTATTTCGTTAGCCGCAGGGCACAATGCAAAAATTCGCACAATTGTGTACATGGCTCCTTTGCTTATGGGCATTTTACTCACTCTGCGGGGCCGATTGTGGCTCGGCTTTGCGCTGACCGCCTTCTTTACAGGCATGAGCATTCACGCCAATCATTTTCAAATTACTTACTACACCCTTCTGCCCATTTTAGCTATTATTGGCGTGTATATGTGGCAGGCATTTCGAGAGAAACACCTTTCTTCCTTCTTTAAAAAATGCCTTGTTCTACTCGTCGCTGCGTTGCTGGGCGTAGGGCCAAACATCGGCAACCTGTGGAGCACTTACGCGTACACAAAATCCACCATGCGCGGTGGCCATTCCGACTTAACGCCTCCCGAAGGACAAGGCACGCAAGAACCCTCCAAAGGATTGGATTTTGATTACGCCATGTCTTGGTCGTATGGAATCAAGGAATCCTTCAATTTGTTCATTCCCAATCTCATGGGAGGTGGCGCAAAGCAGTCTTACGAAGGGACAGAGACGCACACCTTCGTGAAAAATGCATTGAGTCAACAAGGAATGGGTGGCGATAAATTGGATCAAACCACCAATCAATACGCGGGATCCGTTTTGTATTGGGGAGATCAATCCTTGGTCAATGGAGCGTATTATGTGGGAGCTGTCGTCTTTTTCCTCTTCGTTCTGGGTCTCTTCCTGGTCAAGGGAACTACCCGCCAATGGATTGTCATTACCGTTGTGGCGGGGCTATTGCTAGCCTGGGGTAAAAATGCGGAGTGGATCAATCGATTCCTTTTTGAATACCTGCCCCTGTACAACAAATTCCGCGTCCCCTCTATGGCGTTGGTCGTCTTACTCCTGGCCATTCCGTATTTGGGATTCATCGCTCTGCAACAATGGGTCGATAAAACGGAGAAAGATGCCGTGTTGGAAAAGAAATTGCTGTACGCAGTGTATACAACCGGTGGATTGGCGCTTTTGATCGCCCTGTTCGGTTCCGCCCTGTTCTCTTTTGAAAGCCCTCGAGACGCAGAATTTGCAAAGCAAGGATTCGACACAAACTTACTTATGGCCGATAGGAAATCCCTGCTCCAAAGTTCGGCTACCACTTCTTTGGTGTATGTTTTGCTTACCGCCCTCGTTTTGTGGTTGCAGCTCAAAGGGAAATTAAAAACCTCGGTAGCCGTTTTGGCCATAGGTGGTTTGGTCCTCTTTGATTTGTGGAGCTTTGATAAAGATCAGCTGGGTTCTGATGATTTTGTGACGCAAAGACAAAAAGAAGCACATTTTATCCCCACTTCGGCAGACGAATTGATTAAAAAGGATGCGGACATTCACTACCGCGTTTTCAATACGACCGCGGGTTTAACCTCTGACTCGTACACATCCTACCACCACAAAAGCATTGGGGGGTACCACGGCGCAAAACTGGCTCGGTACCAAGACTTGATTGACAGACAGTTGAGTAAAGGCAATATGGCTGTGTACAATATGTTGAATGCCAAATGGTTTATCATTCAAGGGCAGAGTGGTCAGCTCTCTGCACAAGCCAATTTTGGTGCAATGGGCAATGCATGGTTCCCTCAAAGTTCACGTATTGTTCCCAATGCAGACGAGGCGATGGCAGCTATGGACAACTTTCATCCTGGAAAAACACTGATTGTGGAAGCCGTGGATGCAATCCCTTTGGCATCGGCACATTTTGCAGATTCTCTTTCTGCCGCGAGAATCTCCTTGACCCAGTACGATCCCAAGAAATTGGTGTACAGCGTGTCCGACGTAAAGGAGTCTACAGTGGCTGTCTTTTCTGAAATATTTTACACCGGCCCTGGGCAACAGTGGACCGCTGAGGCCGATGGCAAACCGTTGGAAATATTCCGGGCCAATTATGTATTGAGGGCGGCTGTGATCCCCGCCAACACCCGCGAACTTGTCTTTCGATTTGAGCCTATTACCTACGCTGTTGGGGGGAAATTAGACTTAGCCTTCAGCGGATTGCTTGTACTGGCTCTGGGATTGGCCTTCTGGTTTGAGCGAAAATCGTGAAATGAGTGACGGCGCGCTTCTGCTGATTACGTATTACTGGCCACCGGCGGGTGGTCCGGGCGTGCAGCGGTGGCTTAAAACAGCGCGGTACCTCAAAGAGGCTGGTCAAGAAGTCCTGGTCCTCACGGTTGATCCAGGTCAAGCCACCTACCCTTTGAGGGATGTCTCTTTGGAGGCGGAAGCCGAAGGGTTGGAGGTCTTTCGGACGGATACCACCGATTGGTTTGTTGCGTACCAAAAACTCACCGGCAGAAAAGAGGTTCCCTTTTCTGGGTTTGCCAATCAAGCCGGTAAACCCGGACCTCTTCAAGCGATTTCCCGGTTTATTCGAGGGAATTTTTTCTTGCCAGACCCTCGGAGAGGATGGAACAGGCATGCGCTGCATACCGCGCGAACCCTTTTTAGAGACCGAAAGATTTCTGCTGTGCTGACCACCAGCCCGCCCCACTCGACCCATCTTATGGGCCGCCAACTCCAAAAAGAATTCAACGTGAGGTGGTTTGCTGATTTTCGCGATCCCTGGACAGACATCTACTACTACCATCGATTTTATCCCACTCCTTGGGCGAGGAAAGTAGATCAAGCCATGGAAAAATCTGTGTTGGAAAAAGCTGACGGAATCATTGCGGTGAGTGCAGACCTCCAGCGGACTTTGATCGGAAAAAGCCCTTTGGTTTCCGATGAAAAATTCCTTGTCCTGCCCAACGGTTACGACACTTCTGATTTTCAAATCAATAGTGGCCCTCCCCTAGAGCCACACCCCTTCGTGTTGGCCTACACAGGCACCCTTTCTCTTCAATACCCCATCCACAGCACCTGCGTTGCGTTGCGGGCTGTTTTAGCCAAAGGACATGTATTGACCCTTCGGATGGCGGGTCGACCCGCGAAAGAAGCAGTCGATGCATTTCAAAAAATACAAAAAGAGTATCCCACCCAGTTTTCTGTTGAAGATCACGGGTATCTCCCGCACAAAGAATCGGTTCACCTGATGCAAACAGCCGACGCCTTACTGCTCTTAATTCCAGACATTCACGGAAACGAAGGAATATTGACGGGAAAATTGTTCGAATACATAGGAACCGGTCGGCCTGTCTGGGGTTTTGGGCCGGAACATGGTGATGCCGCTGCACTTTTACGTGAAAACAGGGCAGGAGAGCTCTTCTATCCCACAGAAGACGGTGAACTGCAGGCCGCTGAGCTATTGGAAAAATGGATAACTAGTGCCGAAATAGTGTACGGCGCCAAGAATCCTCAGGCGTACACCCGACAATCCTTAACCCATCAGTTGATTCAATGGATGCAAACACATTGAATTCCTGGGGGAAGTGGGGACTGCTATTGTTGCTGTTACTTCCGGTTGTGTTCCCTGGCTTACCCACGCAAGATGGACCGAGTCATGTTTGGATTGCGTTGGCAATGAAGCATTTGGCAGCTCATGACCCTCTATGGACCGCTTCGCTGGAACTTGCCCCTTGGCATACTCCCAACCAACTGATCCATCGGTTTTTGCAAATGGCCTTGACGGTAAACATTTCGCCTTTGTGGGCAGAACGCCTTTTGCAATTCGTCCTACTGACACCCTGGGCATGGTTTGTTTGGAAATCGCCCAAAGTTTGGAGCGCATTGCCCTTGCTTTTATTGGCAATGAACCTCTTGTTTTTTAAAGGTTTCTACAATTTTATGGCGGGATTTACCCTCGTTTATTGTTTGTGGGAATGGCTGCGGAAAGGATCGCTTCCCTTGGCTATTCACCTCTTTTGGCCCTTGGTCTATTTTTCTCATCCCCTTGCTCTGGGGGTGGCCGGCTTGAGCCTGGGCATGTATACTCTTTCCGATTGGAAACTTTCATCACCAGAACAAAAAGCACGCAGAACAGCCGCTTTATTGCACGGCGCCGCGTGGTTCGGCTTGTTTCTTTGGCATTGGATGCAGAGCGATGCACACGCTGTAGAAATCGTAACCCGTTCTCAATCTTTGATGGAACGCGTTGCGCGGTTACTGACGGGGGATGTTTTTTCCTTGTCATTGGATGCCCGAAGAGGTGTGGGCTTCCTATTCATCGGAGGAACTTTCGCTGTGGCCATCCATCGTTTTTGGCACGACAGGAAGCACCCCTG
>CAMDTE010000017.1 GCA_945907425.1 Owenweeksia hongkongensis DSM 17368
ACCTCACGCGTGGTGAGACTTTTGGCTTGCACTATTGCCTTGGTATGGCTTGGGTTGGCTTCCACCGCATCCAGAGCTGCGCTGGCTGCTTCGTAGGTTAGTCCAGCGGACTCCAGTTTTTTACTTTTCCGAAGAGAAGTTGCCGCTGGTCCACAGGCGATGATGGAAAGTGCTAAAATAAGTACGCCGACACGAAGTAGCGAGGAGGTATGTTTCATAGGGTATCATTTATTCTTTACCGAGTATGCCAAAAGTACGCCAAACCAAAAAAATAAACCCCCGGCCGCGCAGCGGCCGGGGGTTAAACATCTACCCTCTACCTTGGAGAAGGGTCGGGTTCCGTCATCAACCCAGATACGTTTTCAAAATTTTACTTCTCGAGGTATGCTTCATGCGTCGAATAGCTTTTTCTTTGATTTGACGAACACGCTCACGGGTCAAATCAAATTTTTCGCCAATCTCTTCCAAAGTCATAGGATGCTGCCCGTTCAAACCGAAGTACAAACGAATGACATCTCCTTCTCTAGGAGTCAACGTAGCCAAAGAACGTTCGATCTCCGTGCGAAGGGAATCCACCATTAAGTCCTGGTCGGGATGAGGGGAATCTGCAGAGTTCAATACATCGTACAAATTACTGTCTTCCCCTTCCACCAACGGAGCATCCATTGAAACGTGGCGACCGCTATTGCGCAGGCTCTCTTTTACGTCGTCTTCGCTCATCTCCAGCACCTCGGCGATTTCTTCTGCGCTGGGTGGGCGTTGATGAGTTTGTTCCAACGCAGCGTACGCTTTGTTGATTTTGTTGATAGAGCCAATCTTATTGAGCGGCAATCGAACAATTCGGCTTTGCTCAGCCAAGGCTTGCAAAATGGACTGACGAATCCACCAAACAGCATACGAGATGAATTTAAAACCACGGGTCTCATCGAACCTTTGCGCGGCTTTGATGAGACCTAAGTTCCCTTCATTGATGAGATCAGGAAGGGTAAGACCTTGATTCTGGTATTGCTTGGCTACCGATACAACAAAGCGGAGATTGGCTTTGGTTAATTTTTCCAAAGCGCGTTGATCGCCCGCTTTGATGCGCTGCGCTAATTCTACCTCTTCTTGAGCGGTAATCAGTTCGACCTTTCCAATTTCTTGCAAGTATTTATCCAAGGACGCGGTTTCGCGGTTGGTTACTTGTTTGGTGATTTTTAACTGACGCATGGAACGTTGAATCTACAAATTAATTTTCGCTAGAACTAGGGCGGTCATCACGACGTGGACCACGATCATCACGGCGTGGGCCGCGATCATCACGACGGGGGCCGCGGTCTTCGCGGGGGCCCCTGTCTTCACGAGGTGGACGCTCCACATACCCTTCGGGCTTAGGTAATAAAACTTTTCGGCTCAATCGAAGTTTTCCTTTGTCCTCGCCAATCAATTTTACTTCTACGCGGTCCCCTTCTTTGTACAGAGCAGCAGGGTCATCCACTCGTGCCCAATCCATTTCTGATACGTGCAACAGGCCTTCTGTTCCACGGCCTATTTCAACAAAAACACCAAAAGATTGGATGCCTTTTACGGTACCGGTGTACACTGCGCCCACTTCGGGCGTGAAGCAAATTTCACGGATGCGTTGTTGAGCCAAAGCCAATCCTTCTGGATTTCTTCCAGAGATTTCAATTCGGCCTTTGTCACCGATCTCCTCAATGGAAATTTGGCAACCCGTTTCCGCTTGCAATCCTTGGATGATTTTACCGCCGGGTCCAATCACGCCACCAATGAAATTCTTAGGAATTTCGATGATGATCAATTTGGGTGCGTGCGGCTTCAATTCAACACGCGTGGCTGGCATCGCTTCCAGCATCTTGCCCAAGATATGGGCACGGCCTTCTTTCGCTTGCATCAAGGCTTTTTCCATGATTTCAAAGCTCAAGCCGCCAATTTTAATATCCATTTGGCAGGCAGTGATACCTTTTTCTGTTCCGGTAACCTTGAAATCCATATCGCCCAGATGATCTTCATCGCCTAGGATGTCGCTCAATACGGCAAAACGCTTATTGTCGGTAATCAACCCCATAGCGATTCCACTAACAGGACGAGTAATTTCAATCCCAGCATCCATCAAAGCCAATGTTCCGGCACAAACAGTAGCCATGGAGCTCGATCCGTTGGATTCCAAGATGTCAGATACAATACGAATGGTGTATCCAATGGAATCAGGAACCATGCGCTTTAATGCGCGCTGCGCCAAATTCCCGTGACCTATTTCACGACGACTCACGCCGCGCAATCCGCGGGCTTCACCGGTGGAAAAAGGCGGAAAATTGTAATGCAAGTAGAACTTTTCCTCTCCTACTGCTGTAGCTGCGTCGATGCGGTTGGCATCCAAACTGGAGCCCAAAGTGACAGAAGTAAGGGACTGGGTCTCACCGCGTGTAAACAAAGCACATCCGTGTGGGCCAGGCAACACATCGACTTCTGCCCAAATAGGGCGAATATCGGTGGTGCTCCGACCGTCCAATCGACGACCATTGTCTAAGATTTGGTTGCGCATGGCATCATACTCCACGTCGTGGTAGTATTTCTTTGCCAACTCTCCCGAAGCGGCCAATTCCTCTTCTGTTAAGGTGCTCAGGAATTGAGTGAGAACTTCTTTAAACTTCGCGCTGCGCAAATGCTTGTCTGCCAAGCCCAATCCAGCTACTTCGTAGGCCTGTTGGTAGGTAGCCTCTGTCACGCGTCGACGCAATTCGTCGTCGTGCGTTTCGTGGTTGTACTCTCGC
The DNA here is from genome assembly GCA_945907425.1 of Owenweeksia hongkongensis DSM 17368. GTDB lineage: Bacteria > Bacteroidota > Bacteroidia > Flavobacteriales > Schleiferiaceae > CAMDTE01. The sequence goes on from CAMDTE010000017.1 coordinate 2,772, forward strand.
TTGGGAGTAGCGCTCGATACTTGAGCTGCCAAAGCCAATTGACCTTTAATCTGTAACTGAATGGCCTCATGACCCACACGAATCGCTTCCAGCATTTCTGCTTCAGAAACTTCCGACATTTCGCCTTCGACCATCACAATGCTGTCTGCAGAACCGCCAATCATCATTTCTATATCGGCTTCTACCAACTGGGCAGGAGATGGGTTGACCACCATTTCCCCATGGATTCTAGCGACGCAAACTTCTGAGATAGGTCCGTTGAATGGGATATTGCTGACAGCAAGGGCTGCCGATGCGGCCAAACCTGCCAAAGAATCCGCAGCTACGTTTTCGTCGTAGGAGTATAAGGTGATAATGATCTGAGTTTCAGAATGATAATTGTCCGGAAACATAGGGCGCAATACGCGGTCTACCAAGCGGCATACCAATATTTCACGGTCTGCTGGGCGCATTTCGCGCTTCAAAAAACCACCAGGAACACGTCCTGCGGCAGCAAATTTCTCTTTGTATTCTACTGTCAGTGGCAGGAAATCAATACCGGATTTGGCATTGGGATCAGAAACTACAGTAGCGAGCAATGCGGTTCCTCCGCACTGTACCAAGACAGAACCGTCTGCTTGGCGGGCCATTCGGCCTGTTTCAAGAGTAATCACGCGGCCGTCGGGCAGGCGGATCTCCTCACGAAGGGGGGTTGGGGCTTTCATCATATTCATTATTATTTCTTGAGCCGGAAAGAAACGAGAAAAGGCAATTCCTGAGAAATTGCCTTTTCAACGCTTTTCGCGGTATTGTATTTTTATTTACGGATTCCGAGTTTCTCAATGATCGCACGGTAGCGATTAATTTCGGTGTCCTTGAGGTAATTCAATAGGCTTCGACGCTTTCCTACTAAGCGAATGAGGGAGCGCTCTGTGTTGAAGTCATGACGGTTCTTTTTCAAGTGTTCCGTCAAATGGTTGATGCGGTAGGTAAACAGGGCGATTTGGCCTTCTGCTGTGCCTGTGTCTTTGGCGTCTTTACCGTGTGCGGCAAAGATTTCTTGTTTCTTATCTACTGTTAGATACATGCCTTGATCGTTTAGATGGTTGTGCTGTATTCCGATTTTCGGAGGCGCAAAGATACGCTTTTTTCTTAATGATGTTTATTGAGCACCATGGATATGTAGTCCCCTATTTTCTGTTTCATTTTGGATCGCTCCACGATGAAGTCTAGAAATCCGTGCTCTAAGACAAATTCTGATGTCTGAAATCCATCCGGCAATTCTTTTCCAATGGTTTCTTTTACTACCCGAGGTCCTGCAAAGCCTATGAGTGCATTGGGTTCCGCAATATTGATATCTCCGAGCATAGCATACGATGCAGTGACACCGCCCGTGGTGGGGTCAGTCAATACACTGATGTAGGGCAATCCTTCTTTGTCTAGCAAAGTCAATTTTGCCGATGTTTTGACCAGCTGCATTAATGAGTAGGCGGCCTCCATCATGCGGGCTCCACCGCTTTTGCTGATCATAATAAAAGCGCTCTTGGATTGTATGCTGTGGTCAATGGCCCTAGCGATTTTTTCTCCCACAACAGATCCCATGGACCCACCGATAAAAGAAAAATTCATACCGGCTATGGTTACTGGATGTCCATTCAATGTTCCATATCCGGTGGTTACTGCATCTTTGAGTCCCGTCTTTTTTCGCGTGGCCGCCAAGCGGTCGGTGTATTTTTTTGTGTCGACAAACTTCAAGGGATCCAAAGAGGTCATGTTCGCGTCGAGCTCTGTAAAGTGCCCCTCGTCGAAAAGAAAACTAAAGTATTCAGCGGCATCGATATGATCATGGTGACTGCAGTTAGAGCACGTCCACAAAGCCTTTGCGTGCTCGTCTGAACTGACCATTACTTTACACTTGGGGCACATGTGCCATAATCCATCCGGTGAATCCTTTTTCTCTTCGGTGGGTGTTGTGATGCCTTTTTTAGTTCTTGTAAACCAGCCCATAGGTGACTCGATTTAAGCGATTGTTATTTCTTTTTCCAGGTATACATCTTTAATAGCGTGCAATAGAGCTACACCTTCTGAAAACGGCCGTTGGAAAGCCTTTCGACCCAGAATGAGACCCTGACCGCCAGCGCGTTTGTTGATCACCGCGGTAGCTAGGGCTTCGGATAAGTCATTGGCACCCGTAGATTCCCCTCCCGAGTTGATCAATCCTTGCCGACCCATGTAGCAGTTGGCCACTTGGTATCGGGTTAGATCGATCGGATGATCTGTTGATAACTGACTGTACACATGAGGATGTGTTTTTCCATGTTTTGTGGCCAGATACCCACCGTTGTTTGTCGGTAGTTTTTGCTTGATGATATCCGACTGGATGGTTACGCCCAAATGATTGGCTTGCGAACTCAAATCAGCACTGGCATGGTAATCTACGCCGTCCACTTTGAATCCATTGTTTCTTGTGTAGCACCACAAAATGGTTGCCATACCCAATTCCCTGGCGCGCTCGAAGGCCTCGGCTACTTCCAGTAATTGACGCCGAGAATCCTGTGATCCAAAATAAACGGTAGCACCTACAGCGACAGCTCCCATATTCCACGCATCTTCAACGGAACCGTACATGGTTTGGTCATACATGTTAGGATAGGAAAGGGTTTCGTTGTGATTGATTTTTACCACAAAAGGAATTTTATGGGCGTATTTTCTAGAAACGCTAGCCAAAACTCCAAAAGTAGAGGCAACCGCGTTGCAACCTCCTTCTATAGCCAATTTCACAATATTCTCCGGATCGAAAAACAGTGGATTGGGTGCGAAACTTGCCCCTGCACTGTGTTCGATGCCCTGATCCACTGGCAAAATGCTCATGTAGCCGGTATGCGCCAATCGGCCTGTTCCGTACAAAATCTGCAAACTGCGCAATACTTGATTGTTTCGATTCGAAGGACCAAAGGAATGGTCCACAAAATCAGCACTGGGCAGATGAAGGGAATCCTTGTTGATGGTTTGGCAGGTGTGGTTTAATAAATAATCGGCCTGATTGCCTAAAAGGGAACGAATCTTAGCTATCGACATGGCGGTTTGCAATTAAATGTTTGAAGGGGCAAAGATAACTCAAAAGGGATAGCCAATTCCCACATTTAGTGCGGTTTTCTGCCACCGGAATTTTTCCAAAATAAATCGATTTTCCTGTGCTTCTGTGGGATCCCATACACGGACACCCCAATCTGCCTGCACAATAAAAAAGAAAAGTCATACCCCAGACCGAAGTCAAAGGAAAAGTACTTTTCGCATGCCCGCTGTTTTCTAAAGCGCGGAAAGTGTAGCGATGGTGCCTGCGGGATCGGCTGACCCAAAAACCGTGTTGCCAGCGACAAGAACGTCCGCCCCTGCTTTCAATAGTACCGGAGCATTCGTCAAGGTTACTCCGCCATCGATTTCGATTTGCAACGAAGATCCCGCCATTTGCCGAAGTTTCACAATTTTAAGAAGAGTATTTTCAATAAACGATTGCCCACCAAATCCGGGATTTACACTCATGAGACAAACCAAATCCACATCGCCCAGAATGTCTTCTAAGGATGCCACCGGAGTGTGGGGATTCAAGGCAATTCCAGGTCTCATACCGGCAGCTTTGATGGCCTGAATCGTTCGGTGCAGGTGCGTGCAGGCTTCCCAATGAACGGTTAAGTGTGTAGCTCCTGCATCCCTAAAGGCATGGATGTAGCGGTCCGGGTCTACAATCATCAAGTGCACATCGAGGGGTTTGGTTACCTCTTTGGCAATGGCTTTCACCACGGGTAAGCCAAACGAAAGATTGGGAACAAACACACCGTCCATGATGTCTATGTGATGCCATGCGGCGGCACTTTGGTCGATCATGCGCACGTCGCGGGCTAGATTTCCAAAATCAGCAGACAATAAAGAAGGGGCAATCAAGGCCATGGTGAGGGTATAATTTTTCCAAAGGTAGGAAGTATCTTTCCGGTATGATTCCATTGAGCAAACGCTGGGTAAAAGACATTCGAGCCCTTCAGTCAAAAAAAGGCAGGGTAGAAGCCGGATTGTTCACTGTAGAAACTCCCAAGGCGGTGCGTTCTTTTTTAGAGGCTGGATGGAAGCCGCAATGGGTCGTTGCGCAGCCCTCCTGGTGGACGAACTCTCAGGAATCCCATGCAGTGGCTGTTCAAAAAGCCATGGGAATGGAAGCAACACAGGATCAAATGCGGGAAATTTCCAGTTTGGAGACCCCGCAAGAAGTTTTGATGGCCTTCCCCTTGCCCCCCGTGCCAGAATCATTGATTGTCCCCGACGGATTATGGCTTGCTCTAGATGATGTGCGAGACCCTGGAAATGTTGGGACTATTTTGCGGTTGGCTGATTGGTACGGCATTCCTACGGTATGGGTTTCTGAGCAATCAGCCGATGCTTTTCAACCCAAAGTGGTACAGGCTTCGATGGGTTCGTTGGCTCGTGTGCGGGTGGTGCGTGTTCCTCTTGTGTCTGCATTAAGCGAGGCATCCCTTCAGGGAGCTATGTGTTTAGCGACCGAAATGGAAGGGAGCGATTGCCGTACGTTTTCTTGGCCATCCCGAGCGTGTATGGTAATGGGCCATGAGGGCAGTGGTATTTCGGAGGAAGTACACAGGATGTGCCAGCAAACACTCAGTATTCCACGCTTTTCCACAACGGGTCCCGAATCTTTAAATGTCGCTATAGCCACAGGGATCTTGCTACACGAAGCGCGCCGTTCCCGCTGACTTTATTCAAAGGCAAAGACTATCATCAAGCATCTGGAATTCAATCCATTGAGTGACTTCACATAGTTTGTCCCATCGTTTACAAGCAGGTCTTCCTGTCCAAATTGGGCGCGAATTTGCGGTGAAAATTTAAAATACTCAAAGTACAAGTCTATTCCCACTCCTACATCGTACCCGTAATCGGATGATTGTAATTTAAACAAGCGATCGTCTACTACCTTGGCCTTGCTGGCCAGATCAATCATCGTGTACAAAGAGCTCACAACATACCATCGGTGATTGTGAATGCGTTCTGTTTTGTACTTCAACTCTAGAGGAAAAACCACCAAGGACGATTCGATTTTTTTTGTGAGTTCTTTTCGGAGGCCATCCGATGGGTCAATCGCATCAAACAGTAAGTGTCGCTCTCCGGCCGAATAGGTCGGGATAAAACGAACATTGAGAGAGTTACCTACGCGCACATCAGAAACTATACCCACCACAAAACCGGGTTGAGCCACAGAATGCACACCGAATACAGTGGACGGAAAGGATGGGTTGGTGCGCACGCGAAAATCCATGGAGTTGCTGCCCAAAATGAAACCAAAATGCAGGGGCTTGGCGTCGTACCGCGGTAGATTTCGTGTTTGCCCTCCTTGGGCATACGAAAAGTGTGGGGTCAACAACCCCATGAAGCCCAGGACTAAATACAAAACGGATCGCATACAGGAGAAAACGCTCAAATGTGAAGATTATTTTTCGGCCACGTACAAAGTGGCAATTCCAAAGGTGAGGGGTTGAATGTGGACTCTAGTAAATCCAGCCGACAATAGTTCGTTGGCAAATTCTTGACCGTAAGGAAAGGCTTTCACGCTGGCGGGCAAGTAGGTGTAGGCCGATGCATCCCGACTAACCCATTTGCCAATCGTTGGCAATATGTATTGGAAATAAAAAAAGTAAAGAGCCCGGAAAGGTTGTTTCTCGGGTTGGGAGAATTCCAAAACTGCCAAGGGTTTCTCTGGACGCAGAACTCGATGCATTTCTTGCAATCCCGCTGTCAAGTGTTCGAAATTTCGCACTCCAAAAGCAACGGTGACAGCATCAAAACTGGCCTCTGCAAAGGGCAATTGTTCCCCGTCACCTAAAAGGAGTTCCACGCGTTTCCCTTCGGATTTGTTGACTAATTTTTGACGACCGACCTCCAACATCCCGCTGGAAATATCGATTCCTTTGACCGTTGCGTTGGGCAAGGCACGAGCCAAGGCAATGGCTAAATCCCCTGTCCCGGTAGCTACATCCAATACCTGAAGGGGGTGGTGTGTCTGTATGCTGCGCACCGTCTTTTTTCTCCAAAGCACATCTATCCCCAAAGACAGGGTGCGGTTCAACACATCGTATCGCCGCGAAATAGCATTGAACATGGATGCGACTTGCTCTTTTTTGGAGCCTTCCAAAGAATAAGGTTTCACTGTTTCCATGGGCTTAGCCAACTTCTATTTGAGCGTCTGGGTATTTGTACGTTGCCGTTTCTTTGCGCGACTTGCTCAAAGCAAAGGCCAAAGTTACCGTACCCACTCGACCCACAAACATGGAAATCATCAATATAATTTTCCCAGCTTCCGATAAACCTGCGGTAATTCCCATGCTCAATCCCACGGTACAAAAAGCACTCACTTCTTCAAACATCAACTTAGCTAAACCCAAATGGCCATCGGTAATACTGAGGGCAATCACGCTGGTAAAAATCAAACTGAGAGAGAAAAGGAAAACGCTAAATGCCCTGCGTAGTAAATCCAACGGGACAGTGGTTTTGAACAATTCTACTTTTGATGCTCCACGAATGGTGGCCAAAGCCGAAAGGAAGACCAGGGCAAAGGTGCTGGTTTTGATACCCCCAGCAGTCGAGCCGGAATTACCACCGATAAACATCAAAAAGGTAATGAAAAGTATAGTTGGGAGGGCCATTTGTCCAAAATCCAAGGTGTTGAAACCCGCCGTTCTCGCTGTGGCAGATTGAAAGAAGGCGCCTACCCATTGGGCTTCTGTGGTAAAATGATGCATGACGCCGTGTCGTTCAAAGATCCAAAAGACCACTGTTCCTAAAACCAACAAGAAGATAGCAGAGATAAAAGCCAGTTTTGTGTTCCCGGAAAGCCTTTTCCAAGGGTGCAATCTCCTGTCTCGAATTCGTTTAATGGAAAGGACTTCTCGCAGAGGAGAGTACCCTAAACCGCCAAAAATCAATGTAAACGCGATGACCAGATGCAATCCATAGGATCCCGCAATGGGGCCTTCCATTAAATTATTCGTGAAAAGACTAAAGCCAGCGTTGTTGAATGCGCTGATAGAATGGAATACGGAATAAAACACTTGTTGGCCAACGGAAACGAATTCGATGTGAGGCCCCCATGTGAAATACAACAAGACGGCACTAATGGCCTCTATGGTGAAGGTTAATTTATACACTTGTTTGAATAGATCCAGTCCAGACGCCAATGATTCTGCACTGTAACTCGCTTGTAGTAAAGAATTGTACCGCAACCCCTTTTTATTGCTTGCGAAAAATGCCAACAAAGAGGCAAAGGAAATAAAGTTTAATCCACCCAATTGGATGAGCACCATCAAAATGAACTGACCCTTGAAGCTCAAGACGGTAGAGACGTCAAACACACTCAGGCCGGTCACGCAAATAGCAGATATGGTAGTAAAACTAGCTTCTAATATAGAAAGTCCCACTCCGTCGGTAGACATTTCTGGAAGCATTAAGAGCCCTGTTCCCAAACAGCCCAGCACTAAAAAACTCAAGACCAATAAAGCGGGAGGGCTGATGCGCAAATTGGCTAAGAGCACAGAGGCTTTTCCGGTTTCCAGGGCGGCAAACAAAAGAAAATAGGCTTGAATGGCGACCATGAACAATTGATCCAGTTTTTCAAATCCCATGGCCTGACCCGCCATGGATATGATTTCTATTCCTAGTAAATTGATACAGAGGATGTCGATAATCATGTATAACATCAATAGTCCTTCCCATTTGGTTTCTCGAATGAACTCCGGCGGAGAAAAGGAGTAGAAAATCTCCATGAGGTATTTAAAAATGTAAAACCCAATGGTTCCTTTGAGGATGAATTCTACCCAAGCGGACTCCGCTGGATTGAGCTTAAAACCATGGTAGGCGATAAGTGCGGCCATGGCAACAATGGACAAAGGGGCACTTGCATAGCCAAGCAGCTTGGTGACCAAAGGCTTGCTGTCATAGATGCGCAAATTCACCCATTCTCGAAAGGTGTTGATGCGATTGTTGCGACCGTTGACCATATTAATTGTGTACAAGTTGAAGGAGGGAACTGCGCAATCGGACTGCCGCTTTTTGCAAATCCGCCTCGTTGGCAGCAAAACTCCAGCGAATAAATCCGGGCATACCAAAAGCATCGCCAGGTACGCTAGAAACATGAGCAGTTTCTAACAAATGCAGTGACAAAGCCTCGGCGTTCGACGGACCTTTCGAGTGTAAAAAAGCGGTGATATCGGCAAAAATATAAAAGGCCCCCTGAGGCGAGAGAACTTTTAATCCCGGAATAGCACTGAGAGCCGCTGCAAACTGATTCCGACGGGAGGCAAAAGCATCCAGCATATAGTAAACGTCCTTTCGTCTAGCGCGCAAGGCGGCCAGGCCTGCCTGTTGTGTAATGCTGGACGGACCCGAAGTAAATTGGGACTGAATTTTTTCGCAAGCATCTGTCAGCCAAACGGGTGCGGCCATATAACCCAGTCTCCAGCCCGTCATCGCAAATCCTTTGGATAGCCCGTTGATCGTGGCGGTACGCTCCATCATGCCAGGAAAGCTAGCAAAACTAACGTGCTCCTCTGTATAACGGATGTACTCATAGATTTCATCGGCCAAAACAAACACATGGGGATAATTCTGTAAAACTTCAGCCAACCCTTTCAATTCTGCGCGGCTGTACATAGCGCCAGAGGGATTGTTTGGGCTGCTAAAAATGAACAATTTTGTTTTTTCGGTGAGTGATTGCTCCAATTGCTCCGGGGTAATCTTAAACCCTTGCGCCATGGAACCAACGGGCGAAACCACAGTCCCTCCACAGAATTTCACCAAGTCCACATAAGAAACCCAATAGGGAGCGGGAACCACTGCTTCATCGCCTGGGTTGATAAGGCTCAAAACGGCATTGGCTATGCTTTGCTTTGCTCCTGTGCTCACAATGATTTGATTCGGAGTGTAGGAGAGCCCATTTTCATCGGCCAATTTTTTCACAATAGCCTCCCGAAGCGATGGAATGCCTGCGACTGGGGTATAGTGAGAATGGTTGTTTCGAATGCCCTCGATGCCCGCTTCTTTTACAAACGAAGGAGTATCAAAATCCGGCTCACCCAAACTTAAATTGACAACATCATGACCTTGAGCCGCTAAAGCCCTGGCTTTTTTTGCCATTTCAATGGTCATCGGGAAGTCCAAAGAATTGACTCTTTCGGTAAGAAAATGCATGTACAAATGTATTAAATGCCGATATTCGCCGCATGGAGATTTTTTTAGACATTTTGCGCACCACTTTCCCGGCCATTCTGCTGCTTATTTTGGCTTACCTCATGCTCACCACCTTTATAGAAAATGACGAACGTAGGAGGCAGTCAGAAATAAGAAAAGCCTCACAAACACAGGCCTTGCCGGTGCGGATGCAGGCGTATGAAAGGCTTACGCTTTTTTTAGAGCGCATCTCACCGAACTCCATTTTTGTACGTGTCCCGGCCAATCAATTGTCTGTTAAAGAATACCTGACCTTGATGCAGCTGACCATCCGAAACGAGTATGAATACAATCTTTCACAGCAGATTTATATTTCTACGGAGGCATGGCAAATGGTAACCACGGCAAAAAATGCGACCGTGAGTATACTCAATCAACAAGCCAGCACTTTGGATCCGACTCTCCCGGGCGTTGAATTGGCAAAACGTGTTCTGGAATACGAATTGGGAGTAGATTCCATGCCTACCACCACCGCGCTCAATTTTTTACGCAACGAGGCGTACATGGAGTTTTAATTCAACCGTTTTTCACGCAATAATCAACGGCTTCATCGGATGTCCACGAGCCCGATTCCACTTTCGCTAAAGCCCACTGCGTTGCCTCTTTGTTTTTACTATCGGTATAAAATCGGTTCAGAATAGCGAGGTTCAATGCCTCTTGAAACCTGTGTTTTTCTTGGTCTCTTCTCCGATGTATCCATTGGCCATTCGCTAAGGAATGCCTAAAAAAACGATCGATGGCCTGGGCTACTTCTGAAAGTCCTTCCTCTGTTGCAGAAGAGCCGACGATTACAGGCACCATCCAATCGGATAACTCCTCTGTTGATTTCGTGAGCCGAAGAGCCTGCAATCCTTCCAAAGCGGCAGCCCGAGCTTCCTCTGGCTGCCGATCTGATTTGTGGATCAATACGACATCGGCCATTTCCATGATTCCCCTTTTTATTCCCTGCAATCCGTCGCCGGCGCCGGGCAACAACAACAGCAAAAAACAGTCCGTGAGGGAGTGAGCTGTCATTTCTGATTGCCCTACTCCTACGGTTTCGACGAGCACATGGGTAAAGCCGGCTGCCTCACACAAAACAATGGCTTGCCGTGTGACAGAGGTAACGCCCCCTAGCGTTCCGCGCGTTGGGCTTGGGCGGACGTAGGCTCGTGGGTGCGTCCCCAAATGCTCCATACGCGTCTTGTCTCCAAGCAAGGAGCCCTTACGAAGAGTGGAACTGGGATCAATGGCCAAGACAGCAATTTTTGCATGGGAATCTTCCTCCAAAAGATGCAAGGCATACTTTTCTATGAAAGTGCTTTTTCCAGCGCCAGGAACTCCACTGATGGCTATGCGTCGACTGGAATGTTTAGGTGGTTTTACAGAAGAAAATAGTTCCTGTTGAAAGGGTATGTCTGCGTCCAATTGACTTTCAGCCAAAGTAATGGCTCGAGCAAGCGCCGCGGTATTTCCTTCTTGAATGCCAGCCACCAATGACGACAGGTTCCACTGGGGCCTGGAATGCAACTCATTCGGCAAGCGAGGATTCAAGGTCATGGAGTGAAACGCTTTTTCAAAAGTAAGGTGAGAAGCTCAGAGGCTGCCTGAGGGATAGGTGTGCCTGGTCCGAAAATGGCCGCCGTTCCCGCGGCAAACAAATCATCGTAGTCTTTCTGTGGAATGACGCCGCCAACAACCACTAAAATATCGGAGCGATGCGCTGCCGCTAAGGCTTGGATCAAAGCGGGCACCAACGTTTTGTGCCCAGCAGCCAGTGAACTAACGCCCACCAAATGAACATCGTTTTCGATGGCCTGCTTGGCCGCCTCTTCGGGGGTCTGAAACAAGGCCCCCATATCCACATCAAAGCCCACATCAGCAAATCCGCTCGCCACTACCTTGGCCCCGCGATCGTGACCGTCTTGTCCTAATTTGGCGACCAATAGGCGCGGCCTTCTCCCTTCGAGTGCAGCAAAGGCATCGGCTAGTTGGCTAGCTTCAGCAAGAGCTTTGGAAGAATGAGAGGCTTCTTTGTACACGCCGGAAAGAGTTTGAATTTTTGCTTGATAACGCCCAAACACGCGTTCCAAGGCATCGCTCATTTCACCGAGAGTGGCCCTGGCCTTAGCGGCTTGAACACTTAATTCAAGCAAGTTACCATTGTTTTTGGCACCTTGTTCCAATGCGGCCAATGCATTTTTTACCGCTACAGAATCTCTTCGTGTTTTGATGGATTCTAGCCGAGCTATTTGACCTGAACGGACCGCTTGATTGTCTACATCCAAGGTTTCTATGGGCGTTTCTTGGGAGTGTCGACGAAAGGCGTTGACTCCTACAAGAATGTCTTGTGCCGTGTCCAGCCGCGCTTGCTTTTGGGCTGCGGCCTCCTCAATTCTCAATTTGGGCCATCCACTTTCAATGGCCTTCGTCATGCCGCCCATGGATTCTATTTCCTCGATGATTTTTTGCGCTTCTTGGAGCAAGTCCATCGTTTTCTGCTCTAATAGGTCACTGCCACCCCAGGGATCGACCACCCTGGTGATTCCCGTGTTTTTTTGCAAAAACAACTGTGTATTCCGTGCAATACGCGCAGAAAAATCGGTAGGAAGTGCAATGGCTTCGTCCAAAGCATTGGTGTGCAAACTTTGCGTTCCTCCGTAAACGGCCGCGAGAGCTTCCAAGGCAGTCCGGGTCACATTGTTGAAGGGCTCTTGTTCGGTTAGACTCCATCCAGAAGTTTGGCAGTGTGTTCTAAGAGTCAAGCTTTTAGGGTCTGTTGCGCCTAATTTTTCCATCCAGCGAGACCACAAAACGCGGCCCGCACGAAGTTTGGCTATTTCCGTCCAAAAATCCATTCCAATGCCCCAAAAGAAGGATAAACGAGGAGCGAAGGCATCAATGTCCAATCCGGCCTGACACCCTGCGCGAGCATACTCCAACCCATTGGCAATAGTGAAGGCTAATTCCAATGCCGGTGTTGCGCCCGCTTCTTGCATGTGGTAACCAGAAATGGAAATGCTATTGAACTTGGGCATGTGCGCGCTCGTATAACGGAATATATCTGCCACGATGCGCATGCTCGGTTGCGGAGGATAGATGTATGTGTTGCGCACCATAAACTCCTTGAGGATGTCGTTTTGAATGGTGCCCTGTAGTTTTTCTATCGACACTCCTTGTTCTTGGGCGGCCACGATGTAGAACGCCAAAATAGGCAAGACAGCCCCGTTCATGGTCATGCTTACGGACATTTCGTCCAACGGAATGCTCTCGAAAAGGATTTTCATATCCTCTACAGAGTCTATGGCCACGCCTGCTTTTCCAACATCTCCTTGAACGCGGGGGTGGTCTGAATCATAGCCGCGGTGCGTAGCCAAATCAAAAGCTACACTCAGGCCTTTTTGTCCCGCAGCTAAATTTCGGCGGTAGAAAGCATTGCTTTCCTCTGCGGTTGAAAATCCTGCATATTGACGAATAGTCCAAGGACGTTGCGTGTACATGGAAGCGTAAGGCCCCCGCAAGAAAGGGGGCAAGCCAGCGGGCCACTTTTTCAGCTGTTCAACAGTAAAATCAATATCCTCCATGGAAGTGGGTCTTGTGGCTCCAGGCCCATTCAGTAAAGGCATAGGTTAAACACTCTATAGCGAAGGAGCCTTTGAGAGGATCCATTTCTTTGTCAAGGCCCGATTCATAGGATGCGATCAAGGATTGGTGTCGAGCCCACCGAAGTGCCTCCGGATGATCCCCAGAAAAGGGAGTGATGGACCGTTCATCGGCGCCGCCCGCCGTGGCACTAAAGGTTTGGAGTGCGCTGCTGATGAGCGGTGTGTACGGGTCGTTTTCAGAAGTCCCTGTAAAAGCGGTTTGTGCACAAATCCACAACGGAGCCTCGGAAGCCGTGATGCCGTAGGGCTGCAGCGCTTTGGCCCACAATACGCGCAATGCCCGCAAGGAGACAATGGAAATCAAAGCATCGTCTTGTAGGGACCAATGCAGCCAAAAGCGATGAAAATCTCCTGTAGATGCTGCGCACTGGAGGCCGAGTTCCATTTCCGCCGCCGCCCACGCCAACACTTCTTCATCGGAACGATTCGGTAAAGAAAACTCTCCCCCATTGATGCAAAAACAACGCACGGAAGGGGGAAGAGAAGACAAAAGAGGGGCCCAGTCCGCCGCAGAGATTCTCATATTGAGGGATCCGTTCCAATCCATCAAAGACTTTTCATTGGCAGTCCATCCGAGTTCCCATCGTTCCAAAAAATCTTTCGGATTGTCTCCCTCTACGACGCAGTGAATAGGAATGATTTCCGCTTGGACACTTTTTAATACCATAGAAAAGTCTTCCGAACCATAGAAATAGAAAAGCAAAGAGCTCGCCCCGTCTTCCAGCGCGCGAAGCGCCGCTTGATTCATCTCGACCTCGTCTCCGGGGCCTATCATTTCAACCGTATGTCTGTACGGAGTCGCTGGAACTTGCGCTTGTTGTTGGAACAAAAGATCCGCTGGGGGTATGCGCAATACGTCCTCTAGGGTATAAAAGGGCAGAATAGGAATGCCCCTGTTGGTTTTTTGTTGATACGCCGATTCCGGCTGACCTTTCCATTCCTTGGCAAAGGCCTTTTCCCAGTCCTGTGGGCTGGTATTTCCCTCCTGATTCATTAAAAAATTCGTTAATCGATGGAGACGGAATTCTCAATCAAAACCACCTCTTCTCCGGGTCTATGCATCCAATAGGTTTCGCGGGCAAATCGTTCTAAAGCCTCGGGTTGGGTTTCTACATCTTCCAAGCGTTTCACTTGCAATGTGATTTGTTCTTGGTAATACGATATTCCTTTGTCTAGCTTTTCTATTTCCGTATCTAGTTCTCGATGAATAAGATAACTGTTGGTATCCAAAAAGGTCATCCAAACAGCAAACAAAAGAGTTGACCACACGTACTTATTCGATAATACGGCGATGACGGGATGGTTTTTTATCGTTTCCAAGGCCTTCATAGTACCAAAGATACGTTGGCGTGGCGCTCAGTGCAACTGCTTTTGGAGGAGTTTCCTGTAGTAACCCTTTTCATTGGCTGCCAAGACTTCGTGCGTTCCCCATTCCACTATTTTCCCTTTGTCCATGACCGCAATGGCATCTGCATCCCGCACGGTGCTCAAGCGGTGAGCTATGATGACAGAGGTGCGTCCCTTCATCAATCGTTGCAATGCTTCCTGAACGAGGTGCTCGCTTTCGGCATCTAGAGCCGAGGTGGCTTCGTCCAACAATAAAATGCTTGGATTTCGTAAGACAGCACGCGCGATGGCGATTCGTTGTCGCTGGCCCCCGCTTAACTGCACCCCGCGTTCACCGACCAAGGTATGGAAACCAGAAGGAAAACGAAGAATAAAATCAAACGCATTGGCTTGTTTTGCTGCCTCTTCTAATTCAGAAAAAGTAGCGCCGGGTCGTCCGTAGGCAATATTTTCCGCTATGGTCCCACTAAACAACAAAACATCCTGAGGTACCAACGCCATTTCTCCCCGTAAGGCACTCAATGCTATTTTCTCTGCAGGCGTGCCAAAGAATTGGTAGGATCCCTGATCGGGGGTGAAAAACCTCAATATAAGACCCATGACGGTGCTCTTTCCAGCGCCCGAAGCGCCTACCAATGCAATTTGTTGACCTCGAGGGACACAGAACGAAAAATCTTGCAGAACCGGTACATCGGGCCGGGAAGGGTAAGAGAAGGACACGGATTCAAATTGCAATGCCATGTCCGATGCCGCTTCATTAGAGTTAAAAGCCTGACCTCCTTGCGGCTCAGTGGTTGTATCTAGCATATCCAATAAGGCTTCTGTAGCTCCCACCGCTTTTTGGATTCGGGTGTACACATCGGCCAATCCTCCAATAGAACCGCCAATGAATCCAGAATAGATAACGAAGCTAAGCAGTTGCCCGGTAGCCAATTCTCCAGTAGCAATCAGCGTCGCGCCTTTCCACACGACGGCTACCAACGCGCCAAACAAACCCAGAATGAGAAAGCTTACAAAGCCGCCGCTCAATATCCCGCCTTTGATAGCGAGTTGCGCCACAGCTTGCGTTCTGTTTTTATACCGCTTCGTTTCGGATAACTCGCTGGTGAAGGCCTTCACAGTGGCAATACCAGAAAGAGATTCTTCCACCACCGCGTTGCTCTCTGCGGAAGCATCTTGCACCGCTTTACTCATTTTGCGAATGCGCGAGCCAAAGATCAGTGCGGCAATCACTACCGCTGGTAAAATCGCCAACATAAAAAGGGTTAGTTTCCAGCTGGTGTACGCTAACAAAGCCAAGCCGCCTCCGATGATGATGATTTGCCGGATGAGCTCAGCCAAAGTAGAAGTAAATGTTTCCTGCAAAACACCGATATCGCTCTGCAGACGGTTGGATAATTCTCCGACTCTTTTTTGATGAAAATAAGGGAGGGGTAGCAAGATGAGATGATTGTACATAGCTTGCCGCAGGGCCGCCAAAGCGCGCTCAGCGACACGAACAAATAGCACAATTCGCGCAAAACTGAAAAGGGCTTGCAGAACCAGAACACCACCCAACAAAAGGGCGAGTTGATTAATTTTTGAAGGGTCTGTGCTGGTGGCGTCTACCAACTGACCCAATAGTCCCGGGAAGGCCAAATTGGAAGCGCTGGAAGCCAGCAAAAAGAGCAAGCCTACGGAGAATTCCCCTCTGTAGGGTTTCAGGTAAGGATACAGCCTAGCGATTCTTTGCAGGCCGCGCCATGTGATGGGCTTTTTAGGAGATCCGCCTTTGGATTGAGTGCGATGACGTGCCAAGCTCAGTATTTATTTTTATCCTGGAAATCCAATGACTTCACTCCCAAAGCTTTGAGTACGCGCTTGCTTTGTATTTTGATAGATTCTTTCAAAATGGTAGCCGCTTTTCTCCAAAACGCATCTTCTGGACGCGAAATAAACCGAGAATCGCTGTAATGAAAATCGTTCCCTATTTCTGTGAAAAAATAAGCGTAAAAAGACTTTCTGGTTTCGCCTTCTGGCACCGCAATGGCTTTGTAGCCGTGGGGGCTGTTCTCATCGGTTAAAAAGAGAATGGCGCGGTTGTGATTGGGCGCCACTACTTTCTCTGCCTTCCGCATAAACTTGTCCCATATTTCGAGGTGTCCACCGTATTCTTCTTTCCAATGGCGGTTTAAATAGATCAGCAAATTCACTCTCCGCCATAGCTGGGTAGCAGGGTCGTAATTCACATCGATGTGCACATCTACAAAGCTTCCGTTAGCGCCTTGATGAACACCGCTGCCGAGCGGATTGTCGGGTGTTATCAGGCCGGGGATGCCCGTCACCTCACGAATCCAGACCTGAAACTCTTCGCTGCGAATGGTGTTGCGCAATTGGTTGAAAACAGGATGCCATTCATCGAATTTGTAGTCTTCCGCCTTGTTTTCATTTAAACTTTTCCTGCGCACTTTGAGGCTGTCCATGGATGGAAAATGCGCGTGAAGCAAATCGGCCGTTTCCGGAAGCAAGAATTGATCCAATACAATGTGTTTGCACGGCAAGGCAGTGTCGAACTGGTGTTTTAAGGTGGCCACGTTTTCTGGCCCTACATAAGCAGGATTAATGTGTTCCATGTCGTTTCCGCAGTAAAAAGTAAAACAATCTCGGTAAGCAGTGGTGCAAGGGGAGGGCCAATAATTCGAGCCCGCCGATGTTCTTTTTTCGACCGTTTGTTTGAGCGAAGGCGATTATTTTTTCCGCCATCACCTGAGGTTTCATGCCTTTTGCCTGGGCTAGAGCGTCACGGTTAAGCGCTTGGCCTTGTGCGGTCAGTGCGGTTTTCATAATGTCTGTTTGGATATTGCCTGGAATCACCCATTGCACCTGGATAGAGCTAGAATACACCTCTTCGCGGGTGCTTTCCATGTAGACTTCCAATGCCGCTTTACTGGCGCTGTACGCTGCCAAATGGGATTGGCCAAAGCGACCTGCCATGGAGGTGATGGCTACAATATGGCCGTGTTTTTGTTGCCTAAACAAAGGGAGTAGGGCCTTTGTCAGGGCTACGGGAGCATGGTAGTTTACGGCAAATATCTTTTCTTCTACAGCCCGTGTTGTTTCTTGCACCGTTCCCCACTGACCCAAGCCGGCATTTAAAAAAACCGTATCCAAACCTCCAAAGACATCCCAAGCATTTTGAACCAATGCGGGCAATTGTGCTGTTTGCTGAAGATCAAAGGGCAACAGCCCGACACGATCCGGAAAGGGAAGTTTGTTTTTCAGCGCATTCAAAAGTTCCGTTCGTCGCGCTGTCAAAATCAAACGACATCCGCGATGAGCCAATGCGATGGCCAAGGCCTCACCCAATCCAGAGGAAGCGCCGGTTATCCAGACAATTTGGCCTTTAAAATCCATCATTCAAAGGTACAACGCAGGCCGGCGAAATGGAATTGCGAAAATTCCTTGGGAGATTAAATTATACTTCCTATATTTGCCGCCCGATACGAATACTACAAAGAAGTCATGAAACGGACGTACCAACCTTCAGCACGCAAGAGAAAAAACAAACACGGTTTCCGTGAGCGCATGGCATCTGCCAATGGCCGCCGCGTCCTAGCTGCTCGCCGCGCCCGCGGTCGCAGCCGTTTGACTGTCTCTGATGAAGGAAGCCACAAGGGGTAATGTCTGTGACTTTTCATTATTATAAGGGTGTTGCTTCTGCAGCACCTTTTTTTTGTGCTAACTTTTCTCGCTCGAAAGAAACCTATTAGTTCCACACCATTCTATGCCCCGCAACACAAACATTAAATCGGTCCTCATCATCGGAAGCGGGCCTATTGTCATTGGTCAAGCCTGCGAATTTGATTACGCCGGATCTCAAGCATCCCGCTCTCTGCGCGATGAGGGCATTGTGGTTTCGCTGATCAATAGCAATCCGGCAACCATCATGACGGATTCTGTGATAGCAGATCATGTGTATTTACTCCCATTGGAGGTGTCTTCCATCGAGAAAATTCTGCAAGAAAGAAAGATAGACGCCGTTTTGCCTACCATGGGTGGACAAACAGCTTTGAATTTGTGCATTGAGGCAGATAGTTTGGGAATTTGGGAGAAATACGGAGTCGACATAATTGGAGTAGATATTGAGGCGATCCATATTACGGAGGATCGAGAAAAGTTTAAAGTGTTGATGAATAAGATTGGCATTCCGATGGCTCCAGCCAAAACGGCTGATTCCTATCTCAGCGGAAAGGAAATTGCTCAAGAATTTGGATTTCCCTTGTGCATTCGACCCTCCTTCACTTTAGGGGGCTCTGGCGCTTCTTTTGTGTATACCAAGGAAGAGTTTGATGTCAACCTCAAGCGCGGATTGGAAGCCAGCCCTATCCACGAAGTGTTGATTGATAAAGCCCTGGTGGGCTGGAAAGAATTCGAATTGGAGCTATTGCGCGATGCCAACGACAATGTCATTATTATTTGCTCCATTGAGAACATGGATCCCATGGGCATCCACACAGGAGATTCCATTACGGTTGCTCCGGCGATGACTTTGAGCGATAGAACCTATCAGCGAATGCGGGATATGGCTATTCATATGATGCGCTCTATCGGAAATTTTGCGGGCGGTTGCAACGTGCAATTTGCCGTCAGTCCCGATGAGAAGGAAGATATAGTAGCGATTGAGATCAACCCGAGGGTATCGCGTTCCTCTGCCTTGGCGTCCAAAGCCACGGGCTACCCCATCGCTAAAATTGCTTCAAAACTGGCGATTGGCTACACTTTGGATGAGCTCGACAATCAAATCACGAAAACAACGACGGCTTATTTTGAACCGACGCTGGACTACGTTATTGTGAAGATACCCCGTTGGAATTTTGACAAGTTTGAAGGAGCGGATCGACGTTTGGGGCTACAAATGAAATCAGTAGGCGAGGTGATGGGCATCGGTCGCAGTTTCCAAGAAGCCTTGTCCAAAGCGGCTCAATCGTTAGAAATCAAAAGAAACGGACTGGGGGCGGATGGAAAGAGCATAACGGATCAAAAAATCATTTTACACAAGCTCGAACACGCCAGCTGGGATCGCGTATTTGTACTTTACGATGCCATTCAAATGGGAATGGCCTTGAGCAAAATTCACGAAATCACCAAAATCGATCTATGGTTTCTGAAACAAATCGAAGAGTTGGTTCATTTGCAAAAATCCATCGAAAAGTACACTTTGCGTGAATTGCCCGAAGCTCTTTTGTTGGAAGCCAAAATGAAGGGCTTTGCAGACCGTCAAATTGCGTTTATGGTGCGTTGTTTGGAAAGCGAGGTCCATGAAAAAAGAGTATCCCTGGGGATAGAGCGGGTATGGAAGATGGTGGACACCTGTGCGGCTGAATTCCCAGCCCAAACCCCGTACTACTATTCCACTTTTGAAGCGCCTTCCCAAACCGGCAAGGGTCTTCCTGCGCGCCCGGAGAACGAAAGCCTTTGTTCTGATCGACCCAAAGTCGTTGTGTTGGGTTCAGGACCAAACCGTATTGGCCAAGGAATCGAATTCGACTATTCCTGTGTGCACGGTGTTTTGGCCGCCAAAGAATGCGGTTACGAGACCATTATGGTCAATTGCAATCCAGAAACCGTATCCACGGATTTCAATACAGCGGATAAACTTTACTTTGAGCCCGTTTTTTGGGAGCATTTGTACGATATTCTTCGCCACGAAAAACCCGTAGGAGTAATCGTGCAATTGGGCGGGCAAACTGCGCTGAAATTGGCGGAAAAACTGGAACGGTACGGGATTCCCATTTTGGGTACCTCCTACGATAGTTTGGATTTGGCCGAAGACAGAGGTCGGTTCTCAGAACTGCTCGCCAAGGAAGGCATTCCTTATCCAGAATTTGAAGTCATTGTTAATGCGGACGAGGCCCGAGCGGTGGCCGCTAGATTGGGGTATCCTATTTTGATTCGCCCTTCCTATGTGTTGGGAGGGCAGGGCATGAAAATCGTCATCAACGACGAAGATTTAGAAACCCATGTGGTGGAGTTGTTCAAGGATTTCCCCGGAAACCGCGTCTTGTTGGATCACTACTTAGCGGGAGCCATAGAAGCCGAGGCGGATGCTATTTGCGATGGAGAAGAGGTATACATTATCGGCATCATGGAGCACATTGAGCCGTGCGGTGTGCATTCGGGAGATTCCAATGCCACATTGCCTCCTTTTAATTTGGGAGAGTTGGTGATGCAACAAATCGAGGACCACACCCGAAAAATTGCCAAAGCCTTAGGCACGGTGGGTTTGATCAACATTCAATTTGCCATCAAAAATGACATTGTGCATATCATAGAAGCCAATCCTCGCGCTTCTCGGACCGTGCCGTTTATTTGCAAGGCATACAACGAGCCCTATGTGAACTATGCTACCAAAGTGATGTTGGGTGCGAAAAAAGTAAAAGATTTCACCTTTGCTCCTCAACGCAAAGGATGGGCCATCAAGGTGCCGGTCTTTAGCTTTCACAAGTTTCCGGATGTAGACAAAACCTTGGGCCCACAAATGAAATCAACAGGGGAGGCTATTTACTTTATTGATTCTCTGAAAGATCCGCTGTTCCAAAAACTGTATTTGGAGCGCAATCTGTACCTGAGCAAATAAAAACGCTGCTGGGTTACTCCTTGCGCCGGACCGGAAAATGGTGTGTCGCTATGGCATAATTGGAAGGGCTCAACGTGTCTTTTCGTACGGCTTGACGATCGGCTTCGTGCAGCCCAATATTCGCTCGGGTAGACGCAACAGGCCCTGCAGGGGGTGGCGTGCTGTAAGTGTTTGCATTGATTAAGTACAGGAGCCCAGCAGCGACAGAACCAATAACCACTCCCTTTCTTTGCCAACCCACCCACGGCGTTTTTTGTGCCGACAGTAAGGCGATAGCGCTGGCCGTGGCTACCAAGGCCATTCTCTGCCGAACAAACCCTCCTTCTCCTAGCGTGTCAGGGCCCACCAGCGCCCACACGCACCCCAGAAGAAAGACCACGCCCAGCATTTGCACCCACGGGTGCTTCCTTTCGTGCCAAAAACGATGGATGGCCACAGCGAAAGTTCCTCCGATGAATAGGAAGCCCACACCACTTCGGGCATCCAATGACAAGGAAAAAACATCCCCCGTCAGTAACCGCGCAACGCGTTCCATCAAAGATTGAGAACGGGTTACGATTTCTGCAGCGTGTGCATCGCTCTGCATCCAATGCCAAAGAAACAGGCCGAGCCATGCGGCGCCGTGCAATAAAGCGGCTGTTCTGCGTGCTTTTTGTTCTGGCGATGAAAGTTTCCAATCGGAAAGAGTATACATGCCCAAACTCAAGCCGGCCACCCCCAGAGCAAGGGGATGAGAAAAATAGACCAAGGGCCAAAGGAGGTGAATAGCCAAGGGCAGCGATCCTTTCCGTAGCCATTCCCACAAACAATAAACGAGGACAAATCCCGCCATAAAATTGTAGAAACCTTTAAAAAACAAGAGGTTCATTGCCAATAAAAGCAAGGGCAATGCGCTCCAAACTTTGGGCGATTTCCAAAC
>CAMDTE010000018.1 GCA_945907425.1 Owenweeksia hongkongensis DSM 17368
TTGCCCATGCACTGTTCTGTGAATGTGGGCAAATCACAGGATACCGCCTTGTTTTTTGGTTTGAGCGGGACCGGAAAAACAACCTTATCTGCTGACCCGGAACGAAAACTGATCGGTGATGATGAGCATGGCTGGGCACCCGATGGAACAGTATTTAACTGTGAAGGGGGTTGCTACGCAAAAGTGATCGATTTGTCGGAAGAAAAAGAACCGGATATTTTTCGCGCGATTCGCCCAGGGGCCCTGTTGGAAAATATTGTCTTCCTTCCAGGAACAAAAACACCGGATTACGCCAATAGTTCCATCACGGAAAACACGCGGGTGAGTTACCCTATTCACCACATCGACAATATCCAAGTTCCTTCTATTGGAGAAACTCCAAAAAATATCTTCTTTTTAACAGCCGATGCGTACGGCGTTTTGCCTGCCATCTCCCGATTGAGTCCGGATCAAGCAGCTTACCATTTTATGTCAGGCTATACCGCAAAGGTGGCCGGGACGGAAGCCGGAGTCACAGAACCTACGGCAGTCTTCTCTGCCTGTTTTGGCGCCCCCTTCATGCCGCTGCACCCAACGCAATACGCGGAAATGCTGAGCGATAAAATTCATCAAGGAAAACTGAACGTCTGGCTTATCAATACAGGTTGGATTGGCGGTGGTTACGGAGTGGGACAACGCATCAAATTGCGCTACACACGTAGGCTAATTACGGCAGCCTTGGAAGGAAAATTGAATGAAAATACATTCGCTGTAGACCCGCTTTTTGGACTTCATTACGCTACAGAATGCGTTGGCATTCCCAACGAATGCCTGACACCACGCTCGGCGTGGTCTGATGTAGACGCATACGATGCACAAGCGTTGATGTTGGCCCATAAATTCAAAGACAATTTTGAAAAATTTGTGCCGCAAACTCCCGAATCCATTTGTCTTGCTGGACCGCAAGTCTGAGGTTTTGCGCACAGCGTTTCCAGTCATTTTATCGTAGCGTTTAGTATGAAGCTTATTCATTGACTACGGCTTTTTTATTGGCTTCCGCCAAACATTGACCGCAATAAAAATGCCCCGCTCCGCGGGGCATTTTTACGATCCATTTTTTTCCTTACCCAAGAAATATCCGCCCATTACAACAAATCATTGGCCAAATTAGCCAAGGCAGACCGCTCCCCTTTCTCTAGCGCAATGTGGGTGTACAACGCACTACCTCTCAATTTATCGACCAAATAAGACAATCCATTCGATTGCTCGTCCAAATAAGGAGTATCGATTTGATGAATATCTCCAGTGAAAATAAATTTAGAATTTTCACCGGCTCTGGTTATGATTGTCTTCACCTCATGAGGCGTCAGGTTTTGTGCCTCGTCCACAATAAAAATAACATTGCTCAACGATCGGCCCCGAATAAATGCCAAAGGAGTAACCACAATTTTGTCGTTTTCCAGCATCTCATCAATTTGTTTGTGCGCGCGATCCCTCTCGCTGAATTGGTTTTTGATAAATTTTAAATTATCGTACAAGGGTTGCATATACGGATCCACCTTAGCGCCCGCATCGCCAGGCAAAAACCCGATGTCTTTGTTGCTCAAAGGCACAATGGGTCTGGCTAAAAATATCTGCTTAAAATCGCGTCTTTGCTCCAATGCAGCCGCCAATGCCAAAAGGGTTTTTCCTGTGCCCGCAACGCCTGTAACCGTTACCAATTTGATGGTAGGGTTCATTAAAGCGTGTAACGCAAAGGTTTGCTCACTGTTTCTGGGCTTGATGCCGTAGACACTGTTCTTTTCCACCAGCTCCAATTGCTGTAACTCGGCATTATAAAAGGCCAACCCACTGCTCCGTCCTGATTTTAAAACGTAAAACAAATTGGGCTCCAATTGAATTTTAACGCTTACTTTTCCCAAAGGAAGCGGTATCACTTTCTTAGCGTACAAAACGTCGAGTGTCTTTTGAGGAAACCCGACAATCTCCACCCTTCCTTTATGAAAGTTTTGTACATCTTGAATTTTTCCTGTGAGATAATCCTCTGCGGCTACGTCCAACGCTTTGGCTTTCAAACGAAGATTGATGTCCTTTGTCACCAACACTACTGGCCTTCCGGGCTCTTGTTGCTTCAACAAAAGAGCGGCATTGATGATTTTGTGGTCGTTTTTGAAGGATCCAAACACACGTGTGGCATCCAAACCATCCACCGCCGTATCCATAATGACTTTAAACTTCCCTTTCCCAGCTCCATTGAGTGAAATCCAATGGGACACTGAACGGTTTCCCGCTTTTTTATCTAAGAAACGAATGAACTCTCTCGCCTCAAAATTCTTGGTGTCGTTTCCCTTTTTAAACTCATCCAACTCCTCCAATACTGTTATGGGAATCGCAACGTCGTGTTCATCAAAATGTAGTATGGCGTTGTGGTCGAATAGGATGACCGATGTGTCTAAAACAAAGATCTTTCGCGGCTTGACTTTCGTAGGCATTATAGGGTTGTATTTCTACGCATAAATTAAGAAAATCTCGGTTTCCTGTGTGTTAAGACGCATGATTAGTTATTCACAAACGTACCTTTGACGTTCATAAATTTTCTTCATGGACCGAGAAACACTACAGAAATTTGGTTTTTCCGATTCCCTTTTACTGGATGAAATGTTACAGTATGGTAAGCAACGGCTTGTTACCGAAGGAACCTATGTAGCGGATCCGGGAACTCCTGTTGATTTTGTTCCTTTGATTATCAAAGGCACCTTGCGCGTTACGCGGGTCGATTCTGAAAACGAAAAGGAACTCTTTTTGTATTATTTGACTTCTGGCACGGCCTGCTCGAGCACTATTGGCTGCTGCATGGAGACCCATTCTATCCGTGTCGAGGTAGTCGCAGAAGAAGACAGCGAACTTTTCGTGCTTCCACTGCGCCATACGCTTCGTTGGTTTGAGGAATATTCCGATTGGCGTCGATTTGTTTTGATGTCTTACCAAGCTCGATTTGAAGAGGCTCTTCAGGCTTTGGATTCGGTTGCTTTTCGACAACTCGACGAACGTCTTTTGACGTTTCTCCGCGAACGTTCCAGCGCCTTAGGTACCTCAGAAATTCCATTGAGCCACGGTGATATTGCTGTGGCATTGCATTCTTCTCGAGAGGTGATTTCTCGTTTGCTTAAAAAAATGGAGGGAGAGGGTTTGGTAATCCTTGGACGCAACCGAATTGTCTTGTCTAAGGGATAATCTGCCCTATTTTTGCAGCATGATTCAAAAAATAATTCGTTTAGGCGCTGCCGCGGTCTTGGTGGTCCTCTCCGTACTGCAATTCATAGAGGGTGAAATTGGAAACGGCATTTTTCTTTTTCTTTTAGCGGGAATTCCCGTTTTGCTTTATTTCCGTCACGAGCGGATGATTATGGCCTTGTGGTATTTGCGCAAACAGGATATGGTCAACGCAAGCAAACACTTGATGGCCATAAGAAATCCAGAAAACACCTTGATCAAGGGCCAATTGGCCTATTATTATTTCCTTCAAGGCGTTATGGTAGCGCAAACCAATTTGAACAAGGCAGAAGTTTTTATGAAAAAGGCCTTGCAAACAGGCCTTCGGCAAAAACTAGACCGCGCTACAGCCAAGCTTCAATTGGCCAGCATGGCGATGTCCAAAAGAAGGAAAGTAGAAGCCCAGTCTTTGCTCACAGAAGCAAAAAAGTTGGACGAAAAAGGAATGTTGAGCAATGAGATTAAAATGCTCCAACAGCAAATGAAGCGAATCTAATTTTTTTGAGGTGCAAAAAAACGCGGAGCCAAAGGCTCCGCGTTTTTTATTTCAGACATCCGTGTTAGGCTTTGACCTCGTACTGTGCAGACATTTCTTTGCTGACCGCAGCACGTTCAATTTTTAAACGCGTATTTTCTGATTCAATGATCAATGTGGTCTCTCCTACTTCCACGATTTTCCCATGAATACCAGAAGTTGTCACAATTTTTGAGCCTTTAACAATTTCTTTACGAAACGCTGTTTCTTCTTTTTGGCGTTTCATTTGTGGGCGCAGAAAGAAAAAATACATCACCGCAAAAATGGCAATCAATGGCAGAAAACTGGCTATTTCAGAAGTTGCGGATTGGAGGAAAACTGAAAGCATCATATTATTTTTTTGGATTTACAGTAGCCATTATTTTCAACACATAAATGTTGGGAACGGTGTTGGCTGTTAAAGTCACCGTTTTCTCTTGATTGCCAGATTTACCGGCTGAATTAAAGGAAATATGAATTTCGGCCTTAGCACCAGGAGCAATGGGCTCTCTCGGGAAATCAGGAACGGTACATCCACAAGATCCTTGAGCCGCTGAAATAATTAAGGGGATTTCTCCCGTATTGGTAAACTCGAAGGTATGCTCCCGGACATCCCCCTCGATCATTTCCCCGAAATGGTACTCTTCGTCAACAAAACTAAACTCTGGTAATTTTCCGCTGTCGATAGCAGCAGCATTCAACACTTCTGACTCCTCGCTTTTATTAACTTTCGAGGCAGCCGAATCACACGACACCATCGCAAACAAAAAAGCAACGGCTAGGAACCAGCGCAAACTCTGTATGGACTGTAATTTCATGAGGCAAAGGTACTGAAACACATCAAAGCAACCCTTTACCCCATTTATGAATTCTACCCGCTTTTTGAAGATCCATTTGTATGGAATCAATCAAACCATTCACAAAGGCAGAGCTTTTGGGTGTGGAATATTCCTTCGCTAAGTCAATGCATTCGTTGATGGTCACTTTCGCTGGCACTTCAGGGAAGCTAACCAATTCTGTCAGAGCCATTTCTACTAACAATCGGTCGATCACAGCCATGCGCTCGATGTCCCAATTCTTTGCTTTTTCGGCCATTGCTTTTTCCCATTCCGGGCGCTCTTTCAACGTTTTCACCAGCAATTCTCCACCAAAGGATGCGTCCTCTATATCCTTGTACAAGGAAACCAAGAGAGGTTTGTCCTGATTGATGTTTTTCATGGTTTTCACCACCATCATTTGGGCCGAATCCAAATCATCCGCCCAATGCAACTCCATGTTCTCGTATAACGCATGCAACTCCGTGTTGTAAGCAACGTGAGCAGCATAAAATTGTTTCACCCAACCCGCCGGCAAGGGGGATTCTGCAGTGAAATGCAATTGAGCCAAATCGGAATTCCAGTAAGCAAACAAAATCGAACGGATGAAATCTTTGGCATCACCAAAATGAACTCTGTACTTTTCCAACGTAGCGATTAGCTCCGCATCCTCCGCCAATCGTCGTAAAAATTTGTCTTGAATTGCTTTTTCTAAAACCAAAATCAATCCGTGTTGGGGTAACTGTTTGGAGCGCTCAATTTCCAATCTCTCTTCCAAGAAAGAAACCAACAGGCGCAAAATATACAAATCCAATAAATACAATCGATAAATGTTGTCTAGACTCTGTTTTAAGTCTTTCAACGCTTTTTTCCCATCCGTGCTGCCGTTTTGAGAAAAGGCATACAATGATTGAAGTACTTTTATACGGATGTGGTGGCGCGTCAACATAAAGAACGTTTTGTGGCAGCAAAAATAAGCCTTTTCCTATTAGTTTTGCTGCTATAATGGCACTTTTAGGAATCGGAGCACTTTTGGTCTCCATGATTGGTTTTTCATGGGCCAATCGGTATTGGCAATTGCACGAGCAGACACACCGGATTTCGTCGTTCATTGCGATTCGAACAGGTGTAGGCGTATGTGTTTTGTCTCTTATTCTAATTGTTTCTGGTGTCTCGTGGAATTCTTTTTTATCACACCCTGATGTCTGGAAAGGGGTCGCATTAGGCTCATTGGGGTTCTTGGGTCTGTATTTGTTTGTGACCTCATTGAACACGCTCAGTATATTTATTTCCCTCTTGGGACAAGCCTCTAGTCTCGCTGTGGGATTCGGCGTTGGCGTCTTTGTTGTGGGAGAATCTCCCAGCTTACCCAAATGGAGTGCTGCGGTATTGTTGACAGGCATGCAAATAGCCTTGTTCTTCCACCACCGAAAAATACAAGGGCGTTTCTCTCGTGCGTTCACGTGGCGCCCCTGGCTCGCGGGTATTTGTTTTGGCATTTATTATCCCTTAGCAGCACAACCCATTTCATCCATCGGACCCCTTCCTTTTTTATGGATTACCGAACTGACACAAGGAGTGCTTTCTATATCCATGGCCTATTTCGTAGAAAAAACGCGCTGGAGTACCCTTCCCCCCTCTTTTGTGAAGAATGCCATACGGCAAGGGTCGTTGTCCCTTTCCGCTCAGTTTTTGTACTTTTTGGCCTTGCTATGGACACCCATCACCACGTTGGTGTTATTGGGAAGTCTAAGCCACGTGATCAATTACGCTTTCCTAGAAAACTCACAGTCCGTTTCTCGGTATAAAAACGCCTTCGTTTTGATCCTCATAGGAGCATTGGGAGCACTCTTAACGTGGCTAGATTAAAAAGGAGAAGGCACGGAAAACTGCATCGCTTCTTTTGAAACAGGGTGTTGAAAGCGAAGCTCTCCGGCATGCAAGGCGATCCCTTCTTGATTCCACGATTCTCCACCATAAAAAACATCCCCCAGGATGGGAATGAGGCGGTGGGCAAATTGGGCCCGAATCTGGTGGTATCTACCCGTTTTTAATTCTACCGTGGCCCGCAGGGAATCCTTCGGGAAAACCTCTACATTCAATTCCAGTCGCTGGGATAGAGGCACTTCCTCATCAAACACATCCAGTCGGAACAACTCTGGCCTTTTCACTCCAAAGTGAACCCAGGTCCCATCGTGAACCAGAGCGTCCATGGGAAAAGAGGTAAGAACGGAGTATTTCTTCGTGACTGTTCTGTTTTCAAATTGCAGCATCAAAGGATGAACCATGCTTTTCTTTAGGGAAAAAAGGACCAATCCGCTGGTTGGCCTATCCAAACGATGCACAGGCCACACAGGAAAACCTACTTGCTCTTCTACCCACTGCTGCAAACAAGGATGACCCGCTTTGTCTGGCTCCACCATTAAACCAGCGGGTTTGGACAAGACGGCCAATGTTCTGTCTTGAAAAAGTATCCGAGGTTCCATCATAAAATAATAAAAGCGGGCCTTTTACCGAGTCGGGATGGTCCGCAACACTTCTAAAAAATAATCGTATGATTTTTGAACGGAAGAAATGGAAACGCGTTCATCGGGACTATGGGCACCCGTGATGGTAGGTCCAAAACTAATCATTTCCATTCCTGGGCATCGCTCGCCAATGATTCCGCATTCCAATCCCGCATGGCAAGCATTGACGTGCGGTTCCTTTTGGAACATCCGTACATAGGTATCGCGCATATGGGAAGCCAAGCTTCCGGCGGGCGCAGGCGTCCATCCCGGATAACTTCCGGCAAACTCAGTCGCTAAACCCGCCAATGAAAACACACTGCGCAAAGCTTCCGCTGCGGCCATCTTCTCAGAGTCTACGGCTGATCGAGTAAGACACTGAATGGAAACAATTCCTTCTTTAGCGCTGATTTTACTCACATTATTACTGGTTTGAACCAAGCCGGGAATCGTCGGGCTCATACGCAAAATGCCTGCCGGCGCTGCCTCTACGGCACGAATTAATTTTTGTTGCAAAACGGCATCGAGTACCTGCGTTGGCGCGTCTATGGATTCCCATTCCAAACGCAAACCGGGATCGGTTTCTGCATACTCCGCATGAAGCTCCTGTGCAAGTCGATTCAATTCTGCTATTGCCTGGTCCAAATGGCTATCGGCAATCGCTAGATGTGCCTTTCCTTCCCGCGGAATGGCATTGCGCAAGCTACCCCCTTCCCAAGAAGACAGCATAATACACGCTGATTCTTCCAATGATCTCAACACACGGGATAGCAAAAGGTTGGCATTTCCACGTCCTAAATGAATATCCATACCGCTGTGTCCGCCAGTTAATCCTTTGAGTCGAACCCATAGGCCCTTGTACCCCTGGGGGACAGGTGAACTCGTGTAGGTTCCTGTAGAAGTAACATCTACTCCTCCAGCACATCCCACCGTAAGTTCCTGATCATCCTCCGTGTCAATATTGAGCAAAAAAGTGCCTTGAACCCATCCTTTTTTTAGGCCGAGAGCCCCTGTCATACCGGTTTCTTCGTCCACGGTAAACAAAGCTTCCAAGGGAGGATGCACAGCGTTCTGGTTTTCTAAAAGGGACAACGCAAAGGCAACTCCTATGCCGTTATCAGCACCCAACGTGGTCCCCCGGGCGCGTACCCAATCGCCGTCCACGAACATGTCAATCCCCTCTTCTTCAAACCGATGATCTGTTCCTTCGTTTTGTTGACACACCATATCAACATGCGCTTGGAGCACCACAGGGATTGCGTTTTCCATTCCCGGGCTAGCCGGTTTGGTAGCCAATAAGTTGCCAACCGCATCTTCACGGAAGGAAATGTTTCTTTCTTTAAACCACGAGCGCAAAAAAGCGCGAACCTTTTCCTCTTTTTTACTGGGCCTAGGCACAGCGTTCAGGGCGGCAAAATGATTCCAAACCGTCTCTGGCTGCAATCCTTTGAGGGTATTCGTATTACTCATTCCAATGAAATTCAATCGTTTGTTTGATATCAGGGTGCAGACTTTTCGCTACCGGGCAGGACAGCGCAGCTCTTTCCACTATTTCTCGTTGCGCCAAATCCAAGGGTACAAAAAAGTGGAAAGAGATCCGTATTTCGGCCACACGACGAGGCCCTTCTTTTGCCATGATTTTTTGCACATCGGCCGTAGGAAACCCTATCTCCCAACGTCGAACATGCGCCGCTTGCGCCAGAATGGTCAACATGCACGCTGCCAACGACGTGGCCAGTAAATCTGTGGGAGAAAAAGCTTCTCCTTTACCGAGATTGTCTACGGGTGGGTCTGTGGAAAGCGTTTGGCCCGAAGCCAAATGGGTGCAAAGCGTTTGAAAATTTCCTGTGTAGCGAACCGTTGCTGTCATATTCACTGTTCGTTTAATGAAACAAATCGAACTCCTTGATTCACAAAACCGTTGCCATCAGATAAAGGAGAGAATTGAAACGATTTAAAGGGCGTTTCCAGTGGAACTAAACCATTCCACACCCAGGTACAGACCGCCATGCCATGCAGGGCCCATCGCGAGGGTTCTCCTTGCATTGATCGTCTGTATTCTTGCGCCCATTCTGCCAACGCTGGAGATTCTGGAAGGCTGGATTCAACTTCGCTCCAAATAATGTTTTTTTGTATAAAAACCGATGGCTCCAGGGAAGGTATCTCCACAAAGGCAGAAGTAACAAACAGCGTATGGGAAGATTGCAAGGCACTGACCAGCCGATTGGCCGCTAATACCTCTGCATCGAAATGGACAACACACCCGGGCGGCAGCGACTTAACAGTCGTCGCAAAGGACTCAGAAGCAGGAAACAAACGAACCAAATTTCCTGCGCCCTCTTTCTCAGCAGATACCCAACCGGCAAAGAATGATTCTGCTGCATTTTTCCACTCGGGTTTGTTTACGTTCACTAAAGTGACCTGATCATGGCATCTTTTGGCGACTTCCACTCCCATTTGTTCGTACTCGACTGCCTTGGAGGGTACGGCGGCCATTAAATTGGGAATTCCTTGCACTTTCACCGTGCGAGACAATGGATTGATTACCTGTGCTGTTGGAAAGGCTTTGGCGAGCGCTTCCGATCGATCGCCTTTCAAGGGCCCAATCACTAGGGATATTTCTTGACGCAATAAGGCTTGCGCTAAGGCCCATTCCGTTGCGTAGACTTCACCGTCGCAGAGATAAGATCCATCGGGTCGTTCATCAACAAAAACAAGAGGGGCTTTACTATCCCCCTCTGGCTGGAAAGCTTTCCATTGGGACTGGAAACCCGCAGCAAATTCTACCCCTACGGTCGATGCTTTATCCAGCGAAAAATTATTTTTAAGCGAAAGGAGTGTGTCGTTCGCCACCACAGACAGTGGACAAACAACGGCGATTCTCTGGGCGGAAAGCGGAGAAAATCCACCCACGACTAGGCCCAGAAACAACCACAGAAATCCTCGATTTATTCCCATTCAATCGTTGCTGGCGGTTTGGAAGAAATATCATACACAACGCGGTTGACCCCGCGCACATTATTGATGATAGTATTGGAGACAGTAGCGAGGAATTCGTACGGCAAATGAACCCAATCCGCCGTCATTCCATCGGTGGACTCTACAGCCCGCAAGGCCACGACTTGTTCGTATGTACGCTCATCTCCCATGACTCCCACACTTTTTACGGGAAGCAAAATAGCTCCTGCTTGCCATACTTTATCGTACAAACCGGCATCGCGTAATCCTTGGATGAAGTAAGCATCTACTTCTTGCAAAATCCGGACACGTTCTCGTGAAACTGATCCCAAAATACGAATGGCCAAACCCGGACCGGGGAAAGGATGGCGGCCCAACAAACCCTTGTCAATCCCCATCGCAGAACCCACCCGGCGAACTTCGTCTTTGAACAACATGCGCAAGGGTTCCACTACCTGAAGTTTCATAAAATCGGGCAATCCACCCACATTGTGATGGCTCTTAATGGTGGCAGAAGGACCCTTAACACTCACTGACTCAATCACATCAGGGTAAATGGTTCCTTGTCCCAGCCAGCGAACGCCATCGATGGACATCGCCTCCTTATCGAACACTTCTATGAAAACGCGACCAATAATTTTTCGCTTCGTTTCTGGGTCTTCTACCCCTTCCAACGGGTTTAAAAAATCATCCGTAGCATCCACTCCTTTTACCTGTAGTCCCATTCCTTCGTATTGTTTCAATACGGAGGCGTATTCCCCTTTTCTAAGAAGCCCATTGTTGACAAAAATGCAATGCAATCTGTTCCCAATGGCTTGGCTCAATAAAACGGCGGCCACAGTAGAGTCTACACCACCGCTAAGACCCAACACCACGTGGTCTTGACCCACCGTTTGACGAAGCTCCTCCACCGTGGTTTCCACGAAAGAGCTCGGCGTCCAGGTGCCGTGAAATCCACAGATTCCGTATATAAAATTCTTGAGCAGACCGAATCCTTCTGTGGTATGATACACTTCGGGGTGGAACTGAATTCCCCAAGTCTGTTCTCCTTGCACCTTGTAAGCGGCCACTTTCACATCTCCTGTGGATGCCTCTATTTGTCCATTTTCTGGAAGGCGCACAATCGTGTCCCCATGGCTCATCCACACTTGCGATGGCGTTTCTATGCCATGGAATAATTCCGAGGCAGAATCAATGTACTGGATCATAGCACGTCCGTATTCTCTGTGAGTGCTTTTCGCTACCTCGCCACCGTAAAAATGCGCCATGTACTGTGCACCATAACATACACCGAGCAAAGGTATTTTTCCTTTTATTTGAGTGATATCAGGATGGGGTGCGTCGACCTCCAAAGTAGAATGGGGCGATCCCGACAAAATAACTCCTTTGATTCCTTCCAAATGGGCCGGAATCGAATAGTATGGGTGTATCTCGCAATAGACATTTAGCTCCCTCACGCGACGCGCAATCAGCTGGGTATATTGCGATCCAAAATCAAGTATTAATAGCGTTTCTTGCATTCATCAAAGGTACGAAACCCATAGCAGGCGAATGCCCAAAATTGCTAATCCCAGAGCAACAAAAATTTGAAGGGGTTTCAATGTCAATTTGGGCAATAATTTTCTGCCCACTAGGCTCCCCAACAGAGCGCCCGTACCGCCAGCAACACACCAACGCAAGAAATGCAAAGACAATCCATGACCCGTTGACAAGTACATGGGAATACGAGTAATATCGACCGCTAATGCCACCATAGTGCCTGTCGCTATCACCCGTTGTGCGCTCCAACCGGTTCGCAAAAGAAAGTAGGAACGCAGCGCCCCTTGATGGCCACTCGCCCCTCCTGCAAACCCACTCAGTAGGCCGCCCACCACATAAAAGGGAGGGGTTTTTGGCTCTACTTTCCTATGTGCTTTTTGAGGCAACCATTCAAACAAAGAAAATACCACAAGAGTCAATCCAATCCACCGCTGCGCCGCTGCATCACTCAAAGAGTCCAACATCCATGCGCCGACGAATGCCCCTAACATAGAACTAACGCCAAACCAACCGGCCGTTTTCCATTCCACCCATTGAAAAGTCAACCCTCCTTTCAATACATTGTTGGTGATATGAACCAAAGCCACTGCTAAAACAGCTTCTTGTGGGGCGCCGGGTGGAGCATAGACCAAAAAAACAGGCAGCAAAATGGTTCCTAACCCAAAACCACTAAAGAAGGTCAGCAGGCTCGCGGCCAACGCCAGAAAAAAGGGAAGGAGAAGAGATGCGTCAATCATCATGAACAAACAGTAGGTGTTCCGATTTCCACGGGTCCAAATGATGGATCAAAGATTGGGCAAACAAAGGTCCCCAGTGTGTTTCTGGCCACAAAGTGCTCCATTTTCTTTCTTGAAGCATGCCCGAGGGCATCAACTCGTCTTGAATAATTTTTATTCTTTTTTCTGGCGCTATCAACCGATGGGCCGCATATCTTTTGGCTTGGGCCTTCCAGCGCTTTTCAAATTTTTCGTGTTGAGCGCGCCAAGCTCCCACCATAGCAAGGGAGGCTGGATTCAAACGGTGGGCAGCCCCCTCCAATTGAGTAAACGCCTTATTAAAGTCTGATTCCCATTCACTCCACTCCGTCCGAGTCGATTCCTCTACGGCGCGTTGCAGCAGCGTTGCATCAGAAACTCCTTTGTGTAAAATTTCAAGGAGATTCCCTGGGCTGTGACGGAGGGCGCGTGATCCAGTAGGAGACAGCCAAGAAACAGAGGAGCGCAATTTGAATACGGGCAAGGGTAGGCCAAATGCGGCAAAAGCATCTATTATTTGCATCCAATAAGCCCACTCACTCGCACCGCCGATATATCCCACATTGGGCAGGATGTATTCTTGATACATAGGGCGCAACAACACCCCTGGGCTAAATTTTTCGGGTGCGCTCTCTACCCACTGTTCGCTTTCTTCCACCTCTTCTGTGGGCAATCGCATGCCGTTCTTCCACACGAATGCATTGAATTTTTTAGGATCCACCGACCTTTCCGTGTGAATCAAGGGGGTCCGATGAATGACCGATTCTTTCCATTCTTGACGCAGAATAGGCTGAAACGAGGCTTTTAACGCAGGTCTATTGGCGTCTAAAACAACCAGTTCCTCTGGCGAAAACAATCGATACACCAAGGCGCGCATCGCATCGCTGAGTGTTTCCGATTGGTTATAAATAGTAGACCACTCCTCAAGGATTCTCTGTTCCTCTGGACGGTTTGCCCATTGCTTTAGTTTATCAATGGCGGGAATAGCCTCTTGGGAAGGCAACGAGCCCACAGATGCCCGCTTGCGAGAGCTGTTGTAAAAAGCCACTCGATGACCGTGCACTACCCGATTGGCTTCGTCAAAATCGTGATCTTCTGTGGCCATCCAAAAAATGGGCACAACGAATACACCGAGCGTTTGCTGCAATTCTTTGGCGAGCGCAAGAGTCTCGGCAATCTTGATGACCGTATACAAAGGACCCATCCCCAATCCAATTTGTTGCCCGGTGGTTACGGTAACCGAAGTATCTAACAGGAGTTTTTGGATGAGAGGCGCTGTCTCCGGTTTATTCTGCAACAAGAGTTCTTGGACGAGCAACTCTCTTTGGTTTTTTGAGAAAGTGACCGCCCTGTTTTTACTCAATTGTGCGTATACCGAAGGGGAATGTTCTAAAGGCCATGAAAACCGCCCAGCGGGAGAGGGTGCTCCGGGCCAATCCGCCAAAGGAGATCGATCTATCCTCATCTTCTTTTGCCCAATGGGCGCTCGTAAAACCGCACTCTCTTTTTGAGAGATCCGTCTTGCAAGGCCCTGTTTAAAATAGTTTCCACCAACTTGTCATCCTCATTGGCTAAAGGATCGTACGGTTGCCGAATGGAAATATCGTAAAAGGAACCCGTAGCGGCCCACGTCCAGGCAGAAAGTGTGTTGCGGTATGTCTTGATCAACTGATACACGGTCAAACCTGTTTCTCGATGGATTAATTTACTCAATATTTGTCCTTCGGATCGGGTCAACTTTCTCAATTCGGGCTCAAATCGGTATTCTAAAAAATCCTGGTAACGCCGGACGGCTTTGTTGCGGCTCCGGTTGGTTTTCAATACGTCCAATCTCATGTTCAAGGAGTCCAATCGTTCCCCAGCCAAAACGGCATAGGGATATACCTTGATGACCTTCCTCTTGATTTGGTAGTACTTTTTTCTGGCTTCAGCAGAGGAGAAAACAGGTTTATTGGTCACATACACCTCGTCCAAAATCGCCCAAGGAACGGTATCCCCATTGATAAGGGTTGCTTTCATGGTGCGCCCTGCATAGACAATGGTGAATACAGAGTCGATAGATTGACCCCTTGCTGGAGAGAGGGCTAAACAAAAAAGAAGTACAAAGAGGACTTTCCTGACAGGCACCAAAGGGTGTGCAGTAGGGATCCATCCTGTTTGCCGGGGACACGTATTCTCCATTATTCTGCAAAGTAAGGAAGGAATCTTAACTTTGACCCCATGGAATTATACTTAGACTCTGCCGATGCGCAGGAAATTGATGCCGCTTTTCGTCTTGGATTTTTAAACGGCTTGACCACCACCCCCACTTTTATGCACAGAGAGGGAGTGGCTGATGTCGATGCGTTGATCGTATCCTTGGCTAAAAAAGTCCCCATTTTGCAAATTGAAGCGTTGGGACAGACGGCAGAGGACATCGTTTCCGAGGCCCGTAGACAAGAAGCATTAGGGCTCAATAGGAGCACTACTGTGTACAAAATTCCCGTGTCCATGGAAGGGGTTCGAGCCTGTAAAATGTTGACGCAGGAAGGGTTTATGGTCAATATCCATTTGGTGTACACGTTGCAGCAAGCCTATATGGCCATGGCTGCTGGAGCAACCTATATCTGCCCTTTGGTAGGTCGATTGCAGGACCAAGGCACAGACGCGTTGGCCCTTGTTTCCGATTGTGTAGAAGCAGTAGAAAATTACGGTTACTCTTCTAAGATTATGTTTTCTTCTGTGCGCACGGTGGAACATGTAAGAAACGCGTTGCAAACCGGGGCTCACGCCATCACTGTGCCATGGAAAATTCTACAACAGCTCACACAAAACCATTTTACAGACGTTGGTACGCGTCAATTCGAAGAACACACCCGATTGGTCACCGTTCGCGTTTCGGAAGCTATGATTACTCCCTGCCCCACAGCGACCACTAGCATGACCGTTGCCCAGGCCTTGGTTCAAATGACCACCGGAGGATTGGGTGCGGTTTGTATAGTGGACGCCCAAAACAGGCCCGTAGGAATGTTTACCGATGGTGATTTGCGCCGCACACTCGAGTTGAATGGACCGGATGCGGTCCATTTGTCCTTGGAAAGTTTTGCCACCAAATTCCCGCACACGATACACGCCACTGCATTGCTGCGCGATGCTTCACAGCTTTTCACACAACACCGCGTTGATCAACTAGTAGTCGTCGAAGAAGGGATCATTCTAGGTATGTTGGACGTTCAGGCAATAGCCTAACTCGCCCTTTCGCTTACTTCGCAATACTTACGGCCCGCATTTCACGAATGACGGTGACACGCACTTGACCCGGATAAGTCATTTCGCTTTGAATTTTCTGAGAAATATCAAAGGCGATGCTCGTTGCCTCTGCGTCAGAAACACGTTCTGATTCTACCATCACGCGCAATTCACGGCCTGCATGAATAGCAAAGGCCTTGTTCACACCTTTGAAGGACATAGCGGCTTCCTCTAGATCCTTCAATCGCTGCATGTAAGACTCGGCAGACATCCGACGAGCACCGGGACGGGCACCACTGATGGCGTCACAAACTTGCACAATAGGCGAAATCAAGGAAGTCATTTCAATTTCGTCGTGATGAGCGCCAATGGCGTTGCACACATCGGGTTTTTCCCCGAATTTCTCCGCCATTTGCATACCTAGGATAGCATGCGGAACATCCGTTTCTTCAAAAGGAACCTTGCCAATGTCGTGCAACAATCCGGCGCGCTTGGCAATTTTCGGATTCAGTCCCAATTCGCTCGCCATGACGGCAGACAATTTTGCCACCTCTCTGGAGTGCTGCAATAAATTTTGCCCATAGGAACTGCGGTACTTCATGCGGCCCACCATCCGAATCAGCTCGGGATGCAATCCGTGGATTCCCAATTCAATGGTCGTCCTTTTGCCTATCTCAATGATCTCCTCTTCGATTTGTTTCCGTGTTTTTTCTACCACTTCCTCAATTCGTGCCGGATGAATTCGTCCGTCTTGAACCAAACGATGCAAGGACAAACGAGCAATCTCGCGACGCACGCTATCAAAACAACTCAAAATGATGGCTTCTGGCGTGTCGTCCACAATGATTTGAACCCCTGTCGCTTCTTCCAACGCACGAATATTGCGTCCTTCACGGCCGATGATGCGCCCCTTCATGTCGTCGTTATCGATGTGGAATACGCTAACGGAGTTTTCCGCTGACTGTTCCGTGGCGATGCGTTGGATGGTTTGAATCACGATCTTTTTTGCCTCGTTGTTCGCGGTAAGCTTCGCCTCCTCCAAGGTATTTTGAATAAAGGCTGACGCTTCCGTTCTAGCCTCTCCTTTGATCGCTTCCAGCATTTGTGATTTGGCCTCCTCTGCGGTCATGCCAGACAACGATTCCAATTTTTCTACCGTCTGACGATGCAGCCGATCAAGCTCTTCCGTTCGTTTATCAACGGCCTCTATTTTGCGGTTGTACGACTCTTCCAGCCGATTCACATCCTTTTCATTTCTCCGAAATTCTTCTTGCTGACGATGAAATTCGTTCTGCTGTTCCCGAAGTTTCTGACTGACTTCGTTTAATTTGGAATCCCTTTGACGGACTTCCCGTTCGTGGTTCTCTTTCAATTCAAAAAAGCGCTCTTTGGCCTGCAACATTTTGTCGCGCTTTATAGCCTCTGCTTCTTTTTCTGCTTTATCGAGCAAACCTGCTCCCTTTTTCTCGGCCATTTTATTGGAAACAAACCATCCGGCTCCTGTTCCTGTTAAAAGGCTCACTAAAATAAGTACAACTTCCATCGTATGGTCGTTTATTGGTTAGTAAAAAACCGCACCGGTGGTCTGTCTAAACCGCAAATGGACAAGCGGGGAAGTATCCCAATCGATTCGAGACTCCTACTCTACGGCAGGCCTGCTCTAGGCGACCAACAGACACTTCCAAAGACGTGACTGTTCGGTTTAGCATTTCAACCGGCGCGGAAAAAAAAGCACTAACGCAAAATGTCCGACAACTGCTGATGCATGTGCTGTAGAATGGGATCTACGGCGTTTTCTGATTCCTTTTCTGTATCACGCAACGCCAACGCTTGGTTGGTCATTTGCAAAGCACACATAGCCAACCCATCTTGTTTGTCTTGTACCGCGTATTTTTCTTCAAAACGCGCGACAGAATCGTTGATGAGCGCTACCGCATTTCGAACGCGTTCTTCCTCTGACCTTTTTATGGTCAGCGGATAAACGCGCTGGGCGATAGATACTTTTATTTTTAGGACATCTTCCATGGCAATCGCAAGTATCAGGCATTCAAACGCGCAATGCACGTGTTAATTTCCCGCACCCATTCATTGATTTTAGCTTTCAACGCCGCACGATCTTCAGCAGACCCTCCAGCACCTTGAGCCCATTTCAACGATTCGCTTCCTTTGGCTAATTCGGCCAACTCCTTTCGGGTTTGTGCCAAATTCGCTTCGGATTCGGCCAGGGTAACCGACATCCGCTCCAATTCTTCAACAGCCAATTTGTACCGCTCAATGAGTATTGCAAGCTGGTTTTGAACTGTTTGAGATAGTTCTATTGAATGAGTCATGGAATCAAAAGCAAACGAGACAAATGTAAGCGGAATATGCTGTATTTGTAAAGGTTCCATTGTATTTTTCAACTGTGAAGTGTCAATATTATTACTTTCTTGTATCTAGCCTGATTTTCTCTGAATTGGCTTGGGGTCAAACCGCTGGAAAAGCCATTCAATTTTCCCCTATGGAGCCCCCCCTTCATCTTTCGGGGACCTTTGGCGAACTGCGTACAAATCATTTTCACGCAGGGGTAGATTTGCGCACCGGGGAAGAGATTGGTAAACCCATCTATGCCGTCCAAGGAGGATTCGTCAGCCGGATAAAAATCTCTCCCGTGGGATATGGTTTGGCTTTGTACATCGACCACCCCACAGGCCACACAACGGTTTATGCACATCTGGAAGCTTACCATGGCGCAATAGCAGAATGGGTGTTTCAAGCGCAATCCAAGACTCACTCGTGGGCGTTGGATACTCTTTTGTCGCCCGAAGCGTTGCCCATTGAGGGCGGGGAAAGGGTGGCAACCAGCGGAAACTCTGGCGGCAGTGCTGGTCCACATCTCCACTTTGAAGTGAGGGACACGGAAACAGAACATGCGCTCAATCCGCTGGAACAGGGCTTGCGAACGGAAGATAGGATACCCCCTACCCTTCGCGCGGTTCATTTTTTGGATGCTTCTGGCCGTATAAAAAAATACACATCAGGGCTACAAGACACTCTATCGGTCATCTCCCCTGTAGGAATTGCGCTGGATGTCTACGACAAGCAATTCTCTACCGGGCCTACCACCGGCGTGTTTCGGTTAGAACAGCACACCCAAAGGGATCATTTTGCCTATTCGTTCTCTCGCTTTTCTTTCGATGATGGACGTGCGTGCAATGCCACGATGGACTATCCTTACAGCGTTTCGCACGGAACACGATTGTACCGAATGTTCCGACAACCTTTTCACCCAGGACCCCTTTTTGAAAGTGTTCCAAGGAGTCACGATGGGCGTCTGGTATTGGATTCAGGCACCTACACAAAAGTAGTTTGGAGAGTATGGGATGGGCACCAACAGCAGGACACCGCTGGGATGGTTCTGTATTGCGCAAAGACCTTACCCTACATTCCACCGAAGCCCGACCTGGGAGACTCCCTTTCTGAAGGCACCCTAGGTTCTGTGCGATGGGCACCCAACACTTTCTATAGAAAAACAAAAGTGACACTGACCGCCAATAGTTCCGGGATGCTTCAAGCGGAGTGGAGCGGGCCTGTGCATCTTCCCGTATCTGTGGCGATACCCTTGCCCGATTCCCATGGTATTCAAAAAAATAGAGCCTTGGTATGGACAACCGCTTCCGGGAAAAAGCAATGGTTTTCTCCCCAGCTGAGCGGGAAAATGGGCATCATATTCGTCAAAGAACCCGGGGCCGCCTCATGGCAAACCGATCATTTTCCACCCGTTTTGTCTGGTTTTACCTCGTGGAGAACTCGACTAAACCCAGGATCAAGACTGTATTTTACCGCAACCGATGTGGGGCTTGGCATTGCTTCTTACGGCGCTTGGCTCAACGACTCCCTTTGGATTCCCGTAGCGTACGATGCCAAATACAAGCGAATGTGGGTAGACATACCCAAGGCACTTTCTTCTGGTTCCCATACTCTACAGATATATGTAATCGATGGCGCTGGGCAAAAGGCACATTTTTTGCATTCGTTCAACACCCTTTGATTACCTTTCCAAAATGAAAAAATGGCTATTTTGCCTAGCGTTATTTCCCGCTCTACTTTCCGCGCAAGTGGTACAATTCAGTGGTGTTGTGTTGAGCCGAGAGGCCTCTCCTCAGAATATTCCCAATGCCTATATCCAGTCCCTGAAAAATCGGCAAGCCACCTTATCCGCTGCCGATGGTTTTTTCAGCTTGGCTGCCCTCCCAGGAGATTCGTTGAGAATTACACGCATAGGTTTTGAGCCGGAAACATTGTACTTATCAGACACATTGCGTGGCAAATCTTATTTAGTCACTGTATTCATGAACTGGGATACCATTTCACTGAACGAAGTAACTCTTTATCCTTGGCCCTCCCCTGAAGATCTCAACCGGGAATTGTTGGCCATGAAAGTGGAAACTACGGAGCGGGATATTGCTTTGCGCAATCTGGCCATTCAAGCCCTGAAAGAAAAAGCAGCGGCCATGGGGGCCGACGCTGGAGAGATCACGGATTATGTAATGAAGTCTCAAGCCGCTTATATTGCCAATGCCAATCGATATTACGGTGAAAACGGGGCTTCGGCAATTTTGGGCAGACTCACAGACCCATTGGCTTGGGTGCAGTTGTTTGAAGCCTTTAAACGGGGAGATTTTAAGCGGTAATGGCATCCGCACACAGAAAAGTTCTCCTCTTTTTGGGTTTGTTCATTTCAACAAGCCCTCTTCTTTGGGGTCAAAAAGACACCACAAAAATCAAGTTAAAGACAGTCGATGTGCGCGGTTTACGGAAATCAAGCGGTTCCGGCGGAACGATTTCATTGGACAGTCGTTCTCTGCGTGACTTTGGCACTGCGGTGAAGAGCATTGAGAATTTGATCAAATCCCTACCCGGTGTGGTGGGACAGGACGAACTCAGTGCGCAATACAACGTTCGCGGAGGGAATTACGATGAAAATCTTACCTATATCAATGGCTTTGAAATTTTTAAGCCCCTTTTAGCGCGCAGTGGCCAACAGGAGGGGTTGAGCAGTATCAATCCCGATTTGGTAAGCCATTTGACCTTTCAAGCAGGAGGATTTGGCGCAGCCTATGGAGATAAAATGGCTTCC
The DNA here is from genome assembly GCA_945907425.1 of Owenweeksia hongkongensis DSM 17368. GTDB lineage: Bacteria > Bacteroidota > Bacteroidia > Flavobacteriales > Schleiferiaceae > CAMDTE01. Next base: position 20,688 of record CAMDTE010000018.1, read on the forward strand.
GTCTTGGATGTGCGGTACCGCATCCCAACGGAGACTGCTGTGAGGGCAGATATCGGAATATTGGGTCAATACCTTGCGGTGGAAGGAAAAACGAATCGCTTTTCTATTTCTGTTGCTGGGCGGCACCGAAGCAATCAACAATGGAGCCGTGGATTGGATACAAAGGGGGAGTTTCGTTCGGAAATGCGCGATGTCCAATCCTTCGCCATTTATAGGATCAACGAGCGTCATACGGTGGAGGCGCTGATCATTGGGTCGAGCAATGATTACCGCATTGTGCCGGAAAGTCGCCAAACAGAATTTGGAACTGTGGCCGAAGTATTGCGCCTGAATGTCTATTTTGAAGGCCAAGAAAATTACACGTACACCACAGGATTTGCTGGATTGCGCTGGTTGTATGCATCGGACAGATGGCGCTGGGAAACAGGCGTTTCCACCTACAGAGCCCAGGAAGAAGAGCGTTCCGACGTGGTCAGTGCCTATCGTTTGGGCGAATTGAATACCAATTTGGGTTCGGATGAGTTTGGAGAAGTGAGCTATTGGCGTGGCACCGGAGGGTACCATCGGTATGCCAGAAATCGTCTTTTCTCCGTAGTGAATAGCGGACAAATAAAAGGAGTTATTTCATTTAATAACAGTTTGTTACAAGTAGGTATTGAAGTACAGCATCAAGATTTTAGGGATCGTTTGTTTGAGTGGGAAAATATAGATTCCGCGGGGTATAGCATTCCGCATCGACCCACCGGGGTTTACATCAACGGCAACGATACGGTGTACGCACACACTTCCGATTTGGTTCTTTTTCACACGGTACAGGATGCCGATAATACGCAGAATCTAAAATCATCCGCCTTTGCCGAATGGAGTGGTTCTCACACCGCAACATCAGGAAGTTGGCGTTGGCGGTTGGGAGCACGGGTTCAACACCATACGAGAAATGGAGAAATGCGCATGAGCCCACGGGCTGGATTGGAGTGGACCCCAGAGCTTGCACCTTCATGGAAAGTGCGTACGGCTGTTGGTTGGTACCATCAACCTCTCTTGCTGCGAGAAATGCGTTCTTGGACCGATGGTCAGTTGCATCCTCAGCGCCTTTCCCAACAAGCTTTTCATGCCATTGTAGCCACAGAAAAGACATTTGTCATGAACGATCGACTCTTTGTATGGATCTCTGAGATCTACGCAAAGGACTTGCGTCGATTGGTCCCTTACGATCAAGACGGATTGCGGCTGCGCTATGCTCCTACCCTGACCTCTCGTGGCTGGATGGCTGGTTGGGACAACCGGGTTCACGGAGAGTTTATCCCGGGGACGGAAAGTTGGATTTCTTTTTCTGCCTTTCGAGCCCTCGAGGACATTGCGGGGGACGACTACGGCTGGATTCGACGCCCCACAGACCAACGCTTTTCGTTTGCTATCAATTTAGAAGATCGATTGCCCAAAGACCCCAGTATTCGGGTAAACGTTTCTATAACGGTTGTTGGAGGATTTCCCTTTGGCGTTCCGGGACAAGAAAAAACACCGAATGTCTTTGAGGCTCCGCCCTACCGGAGAATGGATTTGGGATTTTTGAAAGTCGTTTGCGATCCACAGCGAGACAGAAGCAAAGACAAGGTTTGGCAAAAACCATTTGAAAAATTTGTCATCGGTATCGATGCATTCAATTTGCTGGAGATCAGAAATACAGCGAGTTATTTTTGGGTCATGGACATCAGTTCGGCTCGTCACTACGCGGTCCCCAATTACCTCACCAATCGATTGTTTAGTATAAAATGTGTAGCTACTTTCTAATATGCGTATAGCTGGCACCATTCCCCATCCCACGCTGCACATTACTGGATACAGTATGGAACGATGGTTTATATTAGAAATAGAGGGTGGTCCGATGCGTCAATCGTTCCGCTTTCGGCACGAGTCTTTCCCCACCTGGGAATCCGTAGAAAAAACGGTAACGGCCGAATGGCTCCAGCAGGTCGTGGTCCATTTTGATTTGATGTACGCCGCTTGGAGCAGCCATTTAAAATCGCTTAGCTCGCCGTCGTAAACTGAACAAGCGATTTTTCAATGAGGGACAAGGCTTCGCTCATCTCCTCTTCCGTGATAATCAACGGGGGTGCAAACCGAACAATATTTCCATGCGTTGGTTTGGCCAACACGCCATGGTCTCGCAACGTCAAGCAAAAATTCCAAGCCGTTTGACTTTCCGGAGAATCATTGATAACCACTGCGTTGAGCAACCCTTTTCCGCGAACCAAGGACAATAGTGGAAATTTTGCTATAAGTTCTTGGATGCCGGCTCGAAATTGTTCCCCGCGGTTTCTGGCATTTTCAACCATGTTTTCGTCCCAAAGCGCATCCAAAGCAGCACAACCCACTCGAGCTGCAATGGGATTGCCACCGTAAGTGGAGCCGTGTTGTCCAGGCTTAATGCACAACATAATCTCGTCATCAGCCAAAACAGCGCTCACGGGATAGACACCACCGCTCAACGCTTTTCCTAAAATCAAAATATCGGGCCTCACCCTGTTTTCTCCTTGGCGAGAACACTGAGAAGTGCACGTGCATGTACCGCAAGTTGCCAATAATGCACCCGTTCTACCGATACCCGTTTGAATCTCATCGGCAATCAGCAAAACATTTGCCCCGGAACAAAGCGCAGAAGCCTGCGTTAGAAAATCATCAGAGGGCGCAACAACACCCGCTTCTCCTTGAATCGGCTCTACCAAAAAGGCCGTTACAAAGGGGTCTTTCAATGCCAAAGCCAAGGCAATACTATCACCGTAGGGAATCGAAACAAAGGCATCGGCATACGGTCCAAATCCGTTGTAAGCATCCGGATCCGATGAAAAAGAAACAATGGTTGTGGTTCGACCATGAAAATTACCATGACACACCACAATTTTCGCTTGATTCGCAGGAATACCCTTTTTGTCGTACCCCCAACGACG
>CAMDTE010000019.1 GCA_945907425.1 Owenweeksia hongkongensis DSM 17368
GAACATCATGACCATCGACAAGTAGCTCGCCGGCCGATGGGTCATAGAACCTGCCTATCAGTTGGATTAGGGTTGTTTTTCCACTGCCTGTAGCGCCCACTACCGCCACAGAGGATCCTCAGTTTGGCATGGTGGTTCCTTACTATTTGGCGCAGATGTATTACCAAACGGGAGACGATGCGACGTTGTACACACTGGGGCAAGAGTTGCTTAAAAATGTGACCACAAAGCGCGCGCCAGAAATTGCAAAACTTGTGGGGCAAAGCTTGTATCGACAAAAACTATACAAGGAAGCGGTTCCCTTCTTGCAAATGCACAGAGACAAAGGCGGTGTCATGCGACCAGAGGATCATTACCAATTGGGCGTAGTGATGCATGCTTCGGGGAAATACAAAGAGGCGATGGAATCTTTGACAAAACTTTCTTCCGGAAAAACGGCGTTGGCGCAATCGGCTTACTTCTTGTTGGGGGATGCTTACTTGAAAGAAGGATTGAAATCGGAAGCACTGGCGGCCTTCAAAGCAGCTAGTGAAATGGATTTTGACAAGCGAATCCAAGAAGAAGCGATGTTTCACTTTGCGAAATTGACGTACGCTACGCCGTCTCCCTTTGCGAAACCCATGGATGCCTTTCAGCAATTTTTAGCGAAATACCCTCAGTCGGAATTCAAGCGAGATGCCAATGCCTACTTAGCGAATTTATACACTACTTCTAAGGATTACGATAAAGCCTTGGAAGCCATACAAGCCACGGGATTGACCAGTATGGCTATGCGGGAAGCCTACCAAAAAGTCGCCTATTTTTTAGGGGTAGAGCGTTACAACTCCGCGGATTGGTCCGGCGCGCAGGAATACTTTGCGCAAAGCTTGTCCTATCCTTTGCAGCAAACCTATGTGGCCTTGACGCATTTTTGGTTGGGCGAATTGGCCTACCGCAAAGGAGATGCCCAGGAAGCGCTCGCCCGGTTTGAACAATTCATGAAAACGCCGGGTAGCTATACGTTGTCTGAAATGCCCGTGGCGCAATACAACAAAGCATATTGTTTGTATCAATTGGGGAAATACGACCAAGCCGCTACGGCCTTTCGTCTCTTTCTAGACAACCAAACAGCCGATGTCCGTCGCAAGCAAGATGCTACTCTTCGGGTGGCGGATGCTTATTTCCTTCAAGGGCGTTATGCGCAGGCGGAGGAGTTTTATCGGAACTATGCTTCGAGCAAATTGAACGATGCGGATTACGCCCTGTTTCAACGCGCATTGAGCTTGGGTCTCTTAGGTAAGCACGAAGACAAATTGAATGTCTTGCGGAGCGTCAAGACGACGTATCCTCAGAGCAAGTGGGCTTTGGATTCTGAATTTGAAATGGCCGCTACGTTGGCTAGATTGAACCAACCCTTGGAAGCAGCGGAGGCCTATTTTGTGTTTGCGAAAAGTCATCCGAACGCATCGAATGCACGGAAAGCCATGTTGAATTCTGCTTTGGCGTACCGCAATGCAGGGCAGGCGGCCAAGGCGGCAAGTGTGTTGACGGATGTAGTGAATAAATTCCCTGGTACGCAGGAGGCGAAAGAGGCGGTGACTGCAGCTCGTGCTGTATACGATGAAATGAACCGTTTGGAAGAGTATTTGGATTGGGTATCTGCCTTGCCTCATTCTGGCGTTACCCATACCTCATTGGATTCTGTCACGTACAATAGCGCCTACGAAAAATGGGCTTCCGGTAAAAATACCGAGGCTTTGTCTGCCTTTTCATCGTATTTGAAGCGATACCCGGAAGGCGCTTTTGTTCTCAAGGCGCACCATTACCGCGCAGAGTCAGCCAGAGGACTGAGCCAATGGGAAGAAGCTGTGAGTAGTTATCGATACGTTTCGGATGCCCCTCGATCAGAGTATACAGAAAATGCTTACCGTTGGCTGGGGGCGCACGGATTGTCTCGCAAGAATTATGCAGAGGCACAAACGGCCTTTGAACGGTTGTTGACTATCAGTGAAAAGCCCGAAGATTTTCGTCGGGCCAACGAGGGGTTGATGCGTACCACCGCAGTTCAAAAGCAACACGGACAAGCGCTTCAGTATGCGGAATCGGTCTTGTCGGATGACAAACAATCCCCGGAAATAAGAAACGAAGCCTTAGTGATCAAAGCGAGATCTTTGTGGTCGTTGGGTGATACGTCCAGGGCAATAGAGGCGTACAGCACCGTCCGAAACCATGTAGTGGGCGGAGCCAAAGCGGAAGGAAGTTATTTTCTCGCGTGGTCGTTCCGATCCAAAAAACAGTTTGTAGATAGCAATGAAGAAATTTTTTGGTTGGTAGACAATGCCCCTGGGCAGGCAGAATGGCGGTACAAAGCTTTGCTTTTATTAGCGCAAAACTACTGGGACATGAACGATGCCTTCCAGGCCAATTATTCACTGGACTTTATTATCGAAGACAATTACGATCCAGCCATTGTTCAGGAAGCTCAAAAGTTGAAATCAGCCTACTCGGTAGCGCCTGGTGTGACGAGTGATAACGCGACCCAGCCTTAATTATGAAGTATACAAGAATTTTGTTGTTTACGGCCTTGATGCCAATGGGTTTGATGGCGCAACCTACCCAAGTAGGAGGTCTTCAAATCAGTGTTTTTGAAAAGTACAAAGCGACGGTTTCCGAGGCGGTGAAAATCACTTCGCAACCGGATGTGAAAGACACGACGGTAGACAAGCTACCGGTAATTATTTCCGTTCGCCCGCGTTTCGCAGAGCCAGTGGTGCGGTTTGACCTTATTTCACCCTTGACCATTGGTAAAACCAAGGTGGAGCGAATGCCGAGCAATTTTCTCACCGTGGGTGTTGGAAATTACACGAGCCCTGAGATGGCTTTCGCCTTTGGAAATGGCCGTTCTACGGGGACTACCTGGAGTGTTCAAGCGCAACATTTCAGTACGCAATCCGGGGTAAAGGATCGTTTATACCTTGACAACGCGATGATGAACAACGAAATTCGCACTCGCTTGGTGCAATCCATCGGCAATACCCGACTGGGTATAGAAGCGGGTGCGTCTTTGGATCGGTTTAGCTTTTACGGCGTCCCCTTGGATTCGGCTGTTAATTTGGCGGATACAGCCAAACGTGCTCCCAGTAGATGGGTTCAGACCTATACAATGGGGATGAATTTGCAACCCACCCGCTTCACACGGAAGTCTGTTTTTTACGGACTCAGCTCCGATTACCATTATTTTGATGACATGAACGGGCGCCAGCAAGAACACCGTTTGTCTGGCACTGCTGATTTCCGCAAAAAAATTGAGAAAGTGATATTGGTAATGCCTATCCAGGTAACGGCTCTGCAGTTGAACCAACGTTCTGCGGTGACAAGTTTGGATTCTTTGGGCCGAACGGAGTTATTAGGTGTCGAGTTTGCGCCCTCAGTGGCAGATAGCGTGGGTCGATTGCATTTCACGGCGGGATTTCGGGTGGTACCCGTTTGGACCAAAGTGGATACAACCACCACAGCTAAAGCCTACTTTTTCCCTGAGATCAAAGGCGAGTTGCCCTTGGTTACCAATGCTTTGAATGTCTTCGGAGGATGGATTGGCCGAGTGCACATGGAAGGAATGAGGAATATAGTGGCTCAAAATCCCTACGTGTTGGAAAGTTCCTCTTTCAAGCCAACGAGCGAGAACCGAATCTACGTTGGATTCAATGGACGCATTACTGGCCGTTTGGGGTATATGGTCACAGGTCAAATTTTGAATTACACCCACAAGGCAATGTTTTATCGCACTCCGGGGCAGGCCGTGACCGACTCCGGGCGCTTTGTGATGGAATACACCGATTTAAGCATTGTTCAGCCGAAAGCAGAATTGTCTTACCAACACCCGGCTGGAGTGGAGATTAGAACCTACGGCTTACTCAATCGCTACTCTCGTTGGGACGAGAACCACAACAAGCTCCCTTTTTATCATTTGCCGCAATGGGAAGTGGGAGCCCATTTGCTTGTGAATCTGAAAGGAAAAATTCGCGTGGAATCCGATGTGCGTTATGTTGGTGTTCGTGAAATTCCGAGTGTGTCACCCTTGATTTCGCCCACTTTGGACCCCTTCGTGGATGTCCGGTTGGGGGTGTATTATGCCTACAATAAACAATTATCGGCCTATATCAACGCCCTCAACTTGTTAAACGATGCCTACTCGCTTTGGCAAGGCTATGATACTCAAGGAACTCGAGTAATGTTAGGGCTATCTTATTCGTTTTGATCGCGTAGGATTACAGGCGGATTTGTTAACAATTTTGTTGAAAAGACCCTAGCAAAACGGCAAGTAAATTCATGCGCTCCGTAGGGGGTGGGTTATCTTTGTGAGAAGACCCAAACACCCCTCATACATGAGTGATTCAAAGCATTACGGCGCAGACAGCATCCAAGTCTTAGAAGGCCTTGAGGCGGTCCGGAAACGGCCTGCTATGTACATAGGCGATGTGAGCCAGAAAGGCTTGCATCACTTGGTGTATGAAGTAGTAGACAATTCTATCGATGAAGCACTTGCTGGACATGCTAAAAGTATTTCTGTCGAAATCCACGAGGACAATTCTATTCGTGTAAAAGACGATGGTCGCGGTATTCCGGTGGCCATTCACACCAAAGAGAAAAGATCGGCACTAGAAGTTGTGATGACGGTATTGCATGCCGGCGGAAAATTTGACAAGGATTCTTACAAGGTTTCTGGCGGTTTGCACGGAGTAGGGGTTAGCTGTGTGAATGCCTTATCGGCGCATTTACAGGTAGATGTACATCGGGACGGATTGCATTACCGACAAGAGTACGCGATTGGCAAGCCCTTGTATCCTGTAAAAGAAGTGGGCACGAGCGATTACCGAGGCACCGTCGTTCATTTCAAACCGGATGCCACTATTTTCAACGAAACGGTATATCATTACGATATTTTGGCCGCGAGACTTCGCGAATTGAGCTTTTTGAATAGGGGCATTCGCATTACATTGTCCGATTTGCGTCCGGAATTAGGGGCAACAGAAGAGTGGGTTCCACGGACGGAGTTGTTCCATTCGGAAGGGGGTCTGCGTGAGTTTGTTTCTTTTGTAGATCAAAACCGTGAGGCGTTGATCGAAGATGTGATGTACATGGAAGGTGAAATCGACGGAATTCCCGTAGAAGTTGCTATGAAGTACAATACGTCCTATGCAGAGAACATTCACTCCTACGTCAACAACATCAATACCCACGAAGGAGGAACGCACTTGGCCGGATTTCGCCGGGCCTTGACAAGAACGTTGAAGAAATACGCAGACGAAAGCGGTATTTTGACCAAGGAAAAGATTGAGGTGGCTGGGGATGATTTCCGCGAAGGCTTGACAGCTATTATTTCAGTTAAAGTGATGGAGCCCCAATTCGAGGGGCAAACCAAAACCAAATTGGGCAATACAGAAGTTGGCGGAGCGGTGGATCGTTTGGTGGGTGAAATGTTGTCCAATTATTTGGAAGAACACCCTGCAGAGGCCCGTATTGTGGTGCAGAAAGTTGTTTTGGCTGCGAAAGCGCGTATTGCCGCCCGGAAGGCGCGAGAAATGGTGCAGAGGAAAACCGTGCTAGGAAGCAACAGTCTTCCCGGAAAATTAGCAGACTGCCAAGAGACGGATCCCGCTAAATGCGAAATCTTTTTTGTTGAGGGTGACTCCGCAGGAGGAACGGCCAAACAAGGAAGGGATCGCCACTTTCAAGCCATTATGCCTCTCCGAGGAAAAATACTGAACGTAGAAAAGGCGATGATGCATCGAATTTTCGAAAACGAAGAAATTCGAAACATGTTTACGGCTTTGGGCGTTAGCATTGGAACAGAAGAGGATGGAAAGGCGTTGAATATCGCCAAACTGCGTTACCACAAAATCGTCATTATGTGTGACGCGGATGTGGATGGGTCGCATATCGCCACGTTGATCATGACTTTCTTCTTCCGTTACATGAAAGAATTGATCGAACACGGATACGTCTATATTGCTTCGCCTCCTTTGTATTTGGTGAAAAAAGGCACCAAGCAGATGTATGCTTGGAATGATCTTCAACGAGATCAATATTCCCGTGAACTCGGTGGTGAAAACGAGTCGGGCGTAGGAGTTCAGCGATACAAAGGTCTGGGTGAAATGAATGCAGTCCAGTTGTGGGATACGACCATGAATCCTTCGAACAGGACCTTGAAACAAATAACCATTGAGAACGCAGCAGAGGCGGATCGTATATTTTCCATGCTCATGGGAGATGATGTCCCACCCAGAAGAGAATTCATTGAGGCGAATGCTCGTTACGCGCGAATTGACGCGTAAATTTGCGTCGAAAAATAAATCTTCCGTATGAAAATCACAGTAGTAGGCGCCGGTAATGTAGGCGCTACATGCGCTGAAAACATAGCGCGCATGGAGCTTGCTCCAGAAGTAGTTTTGTTGGACATCAAAGAAGGTTTTGCAGAAGGCAAAGCCATGGACATGATGCAAACAGCAGCCATTCAAGGGTGGGAAACCATCATCACCGGTACTACTGGAGATTACAGTAAAACGGCAGGATCAGAAGTAGTGGTTATTACTTCTGGGTTGCCGCGCAAACCGGGCATGACCCGCGAGGAGCTGATTGGCACCAATGCGGGCATTGTTCGGTCGGTTGTGGAGAATGCCCTAAAATATTCACCCAACGCCATCTTTGTTGTGATTTCCAATCCCATGGACACGATGACCTACTTGGCTGCCAAAGTGAGTGGCTTGTCCAAGAATAAAATTATTGGCATGGGAGGTATTTTGGACAGTAGCCGTTTTAAGTATTTCTTGAGTCAGTCCATGGGTGTGCCCGCCTCTGACCTGCAAGGAACGGTTATCGGCGGACACGGTGATACAACCATGATTCCTTTGACACGGTTGGCTACCTACCAAAGCTCTCCTGTTTCTTCTCATGTTCCGTCAGAAAAATTAGCAGAAATAAAAGCGGCAACCATGGTAGGAGGCGCTACTTTGACCGGTTTGTTGGGTACCTCTGCTTGGTACGCACCCGGGGCAGCAGGCGCGGCCTTGGTAGCGAGTATCGTTCGAAATGAAAAGAAAGTATTTCCTTGCTGCGTTTCGTTGAATGGCGAGTACGGCCAATCGGATATCTGTTTGGGCGTTCCTGTGGTCATCGGTAAAAACGGGTGGGAAAAAATCATAGACCTTCAGCTCAACGAAGAGGAGCAAGAGGCGTTCAACAAGAGTGCGAACGCCGTTCGCTCTATGAATGCAGTGTTAGATTCACTGTAAGCGCAGAAAGTTCAATGAAACACTACCAAGCGTAGTGAATGTTGTCCATTGCGAACAAAATAGACCCCATCGGGCAGAGCTTGTACAGGGATCGAAAGGGTTCCGTCGGGCTCTACTTGTTTTGTCCAGAGAAGTGAACCGTGCAGTGTAATAAGGTGGCAATCGGAGGTGGGTTGGAGTCCCGTGGCCATCACTTGGTTGTTTGCCGGATTAGGAAACAATGTGGGTTGTTTCAGGGAGACCTCCCTTTCGTCAATGCCTATAGTGTATGGCAAGCCCTTGTATGCAGTCAATCCGCCGCATCGGTTGCCTAAAATGAGTTCTAGGTATCCGTCACCGTTCATCTCAGAAACAGCAGGATAGTTGTGGGCGCCTTCTTTGATCAAAACCCCGCGAGGTTCCATAGCTGGCGTGCCCCTCAATGTGAAGTTGGGACGAATGTGATCCTTTCCCAACAGAGGCAATGCACATCCAATGGTTGTTACACTATTGTAGGTAGTGGCATCACCGTATAGGTGTGCCGCATACGGAGTCAAACTGGATTGGAGGTGAACGTCAGAGTTCGGCAAGTTTTTTGAAAAACAAATTTCTAACAGGAGGTCGGAATGTCCATCCCAATAAAAAGGCGTAAGAAAGGAGAGCGTGTTCGTTCCGACTGTGGGGACGTGCAAATAAGAAAATACTTCTTGTCCTCCGGGAAGCCAGGTCCCGTGCAGACTGTCTTTTTCTACTGAGCTCAGCTTGACGGTGAATCCCTGGCTCAGCATAGGCAAGTTGCCCGGTAATACGATAAAATCCAACTGTTCGATGCGTGTGCGACTGTTCCAGCTTATCTCTGTCGATGGAATCAGGTATTGGTGTCTTCCGGCGCGGCGAGAACTTCCAAAAGGCGTTTGTAAATAGCCGCTAGCCAAATAGTTTCCGGATCCGATGGTTGCTGTGACAACAGGGGGAGCGTTCAGGATTGAGGTCAGACTGTCGAATTCCATCACGCCTCCAAAACTGCTGCCTACCAACAATCGTGTGGTATTGCCAAGGGTGTAAAATCGCGGTGCAGCTCTACCGGCCGAAGCGCCAAGGACGTCGACATCGATACCGCCCCACTGATCAATAAACGTGGGAAAAGAGGGATTAGAACTGGATCCTGTATTGAGTGCCAAGCTGAGGTTCCCTTTGAAATTGCCGATGATTAGATCGTTGTCTCCATCGCCGTCGATATCGTGCAGATCGGGCGCGGCGTTTTGTCCTACATCTTTCCCTAGCCAATCCGCCGTTCCGGAGGTGAATTGAGGAATGAAAAGGGTTCCACTATTGGGAACATACACCAGGGTTCCGTCTGCTTTTCCGAGAACCAAATCCAAATCCCCGTCACCATCCAAATCGCCCGCCGCTGGTATTATTTCTCCTGACCCCAATAGCGCTTTTACTGTGGTTCCCAGTTGAATAGATGATTTCTGCCAAAGGGGGGCGTTTGCCGTTCCCGATTGCGTATAGAAAAGAACCTCTGTCTTTGTGCCGACGATGAGATCCGGCAGGCCATCCGTATTGAAATCAGCCAAAGCGGGTGCGGCATGGGCCCCAAAATCGAACATTTCTGATTGCAAAAAGGCTGTATCAAGGAGGCTCCAAACGGGCGATGTTGCGCTGCCTGAATTTTTATACAGCCATACATTGTTTTGCGTGGGTCCCACAAAACCATTGGGAGAAACCATTATATCAGGCAGGCCGTCGTTCGTAGCATCGGCTACGTAAGCGGCAGGAAAAGTAGGGAGTTGGACGGGGATGCCTGCTGAGGGCCACAGTGTATCTTGGGATTCGATGTTGGCCAAAGCCAATGTGCCCACATTGAATCCAACCACCAGATTGCCAAAATACTCGTCGCCAAGGAGTATGTCGGGTTTTCCGTTCCCGTCTACATCGTGTAGGGCTATGGAACTGCCCCCGTGCTTTACATCTTCTGGCATCGGTATGCTTCCCGTGCAAGCGTCCAGCTCCAGGGTATTGGAAGTGATACTGCTCTCTAAAAAATCGCCCCAGCAATCGGTACTCATATGGTAATCGAATCCGCAAGCAGAATCGTTGCGATGAAATTCCAGGTTCGCCAAATTTTGCCCAAAAGTGATGATATCTATGTCACCGTCCTGGTCAATATCTAGAATTCCGGGCTTGTCCGCAGAAGTGGTCGATAAATTGTACACTCCGCCGCCGCTGATATATTCTGTCAATAAAAAAAGCTGAGGCCCTAGTGCCCAGGTATAGGATAATTGACCATTGATGCGCTGCCCTTTATACACTCCTATTCCAGCATTTACAGAACAAAATACGTCTTCAATACCATCGCAGTTGTAGTCAACCAATACCATCCAATCGGTGATGGATGGAAACAATCCGGCCCAATCCGGCCGGAAGGCCCATCGACTTTGTATGCGTTGAAAAGGAACCCACCGGTACCCATCCCGATCAAAAGCCACCAGGTCTTTGACTCCGTCACCGTCAATGTCTACGTTGCCCCATTGTGGGGCGTTGAAACCACCCGCAAAAGCATACGAAAGAGAATCTCCCGCCACTTCTGCCGCTTTCGCAGATCTCCACGGCACAACGGATTGGCTGGGCTGGCCCAATACACCGGGTCCCAATAATGTAAAGAAGAAAATTAAGGAGATTCGAGCCATCAATTGCATAGGATAAAGGTACAAAAACCCCTATATTTGCCACCTTATTAAAAAAGCAATCATATGCAAAATAAAGGAGTAATTCGCTTGTTCGCCCTCTTGTTTGGACTGGCGTGTTTGTTCGAATTGTCGTTCACATTTGTATCGCAACGAATTGAGAGTCAGGCCAAGGAATATGCACAGGGTGATATGACCAAGCAGCAACGGTATTTGGACTCTGTTGCGATGCTGGAAGTGTACAACTTAGGATTTACTAGTTATACATTCAAAGAAGTCAAGAACAGAGAAATGAATCTGGGATTGGACTTGCGCGGCGGCATGAATGTGATTTTGGAGGTCAGTGTGAAAGATGTCATCATCGGTCTTTCAGGTGATTCAAAAGACCCCCAGTTTTTACAGGCAATTGCCAATGCAGATGCGCGCCTGTCGAGCTCACAAGGGTCGTATATGGACTTGTTTTTCAAAGAATTGGATGCTCTGCGCGGCGATAGAAAACTAAACGCCCCCGGTCTTTTTGGCACCAAAGATTTTTCCGATCGATTGGGTTTCAATGCAACGGACGAGGATATAAAAAATGCGATAGCGGGAGATGTAAGTGCATCGATTAAGAATGTGTACACTGTATTGAAGGCGCGGATTGACCAATTCGGAGTGGTTCAGCCAAACATTCAGCAATTGGAAAACACGGGAAGAATCCTGGTGGACTTGCCCGGCGTGAAGGACCCTGTACGTGTGCAACGACTTTTGCAAGGAACAGCTCGATTGGAATTCTGGCGTACCTACCAAGGGGCGGAGTGGATGCAATTTACCATTGACGCCAACAACAAATTGCGCGCTGTCATCAGCAATCCAAAATCGGCTAAAAAGGAAGCGGAAAAATCCAACGCGATGGATATAGCTACCATTCCCGATGAGGTAGGAACAAAGGATACGGCGAAAGCCAAAACAACGGCAGCGATCACTGATTCGACTTCCAGTGAGTTCAATCCCTTGATGGAAATTTTCGCATTGAATGTGAATCAGCAAACCATGCAGCCCAATATGGGTCCCATCATTGGTTTTGCGATGACAAAGGATACGGCTACCATCAACGATTATTTGCGTCATCCTGCGGTAGAATCCATGATACCCGGAGACAAGCGATACGTAAAATTTGCATGGACACGCCCAGAAGCCAACGCAGACGTGGTGTACTTGATTGCCATTCGCGGCAACCGTACCAACGAGCCTGAGTTGGATGGGGGTGTGATTGTGGATGCTCGTCAAGAATTTGACAACGGAAACAATCCCATGGTCACCATGTCCATGAACGGCCAAGGTTCTGCCAAATGGCAGAGACTCACCAAAGAAGAATCGGCTAAAACGCCCAAAGGGAATGTTGCTGTACTGTTGGATGGTTTGGTGTACAGCTATCCCACGGTGAACGATGAAATTGCCGGAGGACGTACACAAATTGAAGGTGGTTTTTCTTTGGAAGAAGCGGTCGACTTGGCCAACGTGTTGAAAGCGGGAAAATTGCCTGTTCCGGCGCGCATCATTCAAAGCGATGTGGTAGGCCCTAGCTTGGGCAAAGAGGCAATCAACGCATCCTTGGGCTCTTTCGTCTTCGCGATGTTTGTTGTTTTTGCATACATGGTTCTTTACTATGCGGGTGCTGGATGGGCAGCCAACATTTCGTTGGTGGTCAACATGTTCTTCATCTTTGGAATTTTGGATGCCTTGGGTGCAGTACTGACCCTTCCAGGTATGGCGGGAATCATTTTGACGATAGGTATGGCCGTGGATGCAAACGTTTTGATCTACGAACGCATTCGAGAAGAGTTAGCCTTGGGTAAGGATTTGAAAACGGCTCTCTCCGAAGGGTATAAGGGAGCCAATGGGGCCATTATTGATGGCAACGTGACTACTTTATTGACCGCTGTGATACTCTATGCTTTTGGAACGGGTCCTATCCGTGGATTTGCGACCACTTTGATCATTGGTATATTGTCCTCTGTATTTACCGCTATCTATATATCTCGTCTGTATTTTGAATGGCGATTGAGCAAGAAATGGAGCATCACTTTTGCTAATAAATTTTCGAAAGGGTTATTTGTCAATGCGCAATTCCCTTTCATGAAGCGCCGGAAAATAGCGTATGTCGTTTCTGGGTTTCTGGTGGTGGCTAGTTTGATTTCCTTAGGTACTCGTGGACTGCAGCTCGGGGTGGATTTTTCGGGTGGTCGCACCTATCAGGTTCGATTTGATCAGCCCGTTCAGGTGGATGAGGTGTCAGCCACACTGGGAAAAGTATTCACGCACGATACGGATCGGCCCACTTCCCCGATGGTGAAAACGTTGGGATCAGCGAATCAAGTGACGATTACCACCAATTTCCGCATCGATGAAACGGGTTCAGTGGTGGAAGAAGAGCTACGTCATTTGTTGTATGAAGGCGTGAAAGGGTTTTATGCCGCATCGATTTCTGAGGAAGAGTTCTTGAGTATAGAATTGAATCCGTTGGGATTGGTGGCGTCTCGCCAGGTAGGGCCTTCGGTTGCGGATGATATCAAGGACACCGCTGTTTGGGCCGTTTTGTTCTCTCTGTTGGGCATCTTCTTGTATCTCGTGGCGCGATTCGATAGATGGCAATATTCCTTTGGTGCCGTCCTTGCCGTAATGCACGACGCAATCATTGTGATGGGTGTTTTCTCTCTCTTTAGCGGGGTTTTCCCGTTCAGCTTAGAGGTGGATCAAGCCTTTGTTGCGGCTATTTTAACGGTTATTGGTTATTCTCTGAACGACACGGTGGTGGTCTATGACCGAATCCGAGAGTTTTTCTCGATAAAAAATCACGCGAAAGTGACAAAATTCAACTTGCTCGATAGCGCTTTAAACCAAACATTGGGAAGAACCCTTAATACTTCAGGCACAACGCTCGTAGTATTGATTGTGATCTTCCTCTTCGGTGGTGAGGTGGTCCGCGGATTTGTTTTTGCCATCCTGTTGGGGATAGTGGTAGGTACGTATTCTTCCTTGTTTGTGGCGACTCCTATTCTCGCGGACACGACCAAGCGGTTGGGCGACGAATTCGAGGGAGAGGCATAATTCGACGGAAACGATTAAATTTTAGCCAACAGGGCGCCCCGCAGGGGCGCCCTGTTGTATTTTTGCTCCATGGTATCGTTTTTATTCATCAGTGGAGGAGAGATCACCGTTGTCCTCTTGATGGCCCTATTGGTTTTCGGCACGGATAAGATCCCGGAGATTGCGCGGGGATTGGCGCACGCCATGAAAACAGTCCGCAATGCTTCCAACGAGATCAAGCGAGAAATAGCTCGAGCGGCAGAATCCGACGAAACGACCAAAGACTTAAAAGAAACGGTAGAAGAAGTGAAGACTTCCCTTTCCGAGGTGGCCGAATCTGTTAAAAGAGGGGCCTAGTCCGATTATTTACATATTTTATCCAACAACCCCCACAAAAAGAGGGGGTATGTTAATATGTTTTCATAAAATATTCACGAAAGAGCCTCTTTTTTGATAATTTTGTTGAAAATTAATACTTATGGCTATCGTACGATTTATTGGTTTACAAGAAACATTAAACCGCAAGCCGGTCGATTTTAAACCGGCATTCCAGAAATCATCGGAATTCTTTGGAATGCATGTGTTCAATGACAAAGCCATGCGCGAATTTTTAACCAAAGAAGCGTACCTAGCGGTGACCAATGCCGTTGTGCACGGAAGTAAAATTGACCGCCGCATGGCGGATCAAATCGCCTCGGCTTTGAAGGCGTGGGCCATGAGTCATGGCTCTATGCACTACACCCATTGGTTTCAGCCATTGACGGGAGCTACTGCAGAAAAACACGATGCTTTTTTTGAGCCCACGGAAGACGGTCGGGCCATCGAAAAGTTCAATGGCAATATGCTGGTACAACAAGAGCCGGACGCCTCCTCTTTTCCGAACGGAGGGATTAGAAATACCTTTGAAGCCAGGGGATACACCGCCTGGGATCCTACTTCTCCAGCATTTATCATGGGAGGCACACTATGCATCCCGTCTGTATTTGTTTCCTACACAGGAGAAGCTTTGGATCACAAAACACCTCTGTTGCGGGCGCTGCAAGCAATGGACCAGGCTGCTACGGAAGTGGCGCAATACTTTGATAGAGGCGTAACGAAAGTTCACGCTACCTTGGGATGGGAACAAGAGTATTTCTTGGTGGATTCTGCTCTTTTCAACGCCCGTCCCGATTTGTTGATGACGGGCAGAACGATGCTCGGACACAGTCCTGCCAAGGGGCAACAATTGGAAGACCATTATTTTGGAAGCATACCAGAACGCGTGATACAATTCATGCGAGAAGTGGAATACGATTCGCATTTGTTGGGCATCCCGGTAAAGACCCGTCACAACGAAGTGGCGCCGGCTCAATTTGAATTTGCGCCCATTTTTGAGGAGGCCAATATTGCCGTTGACCACAACTCTCTCTTCATGGATTTGTTGGAGAAAGTAGCTCGACGCCATAATTTCCGAGTGCTTTTGCACGAAAAACCCTTTGCGGGCATCAACGGATCGGGCAAACACAACAATTGGTCCTTAGCGACCAACACGGGGACCAATCTTCTCTCTCCAGGGAAAACGCCCAAACGCAACATTCAGTTTTTGACGTTTTTTGTCAATGTGATTGTGGCCGTCAATCGCCATGCTGATTTGGTGCGCGCCTCTATAGCCTCCGCAAGCAACGATCATCGATTGGGGGCAAACGAAGCGCCTCCTGCGATTATTTCTGTCTTTTTGGGGCAGCAGTTGAGTCAAGTTCTCGATGACTTAGAAAAAGTTGAAAACGGCAAGTTGACGCCAGAACAGAAAACGGAACTTAAGCTCAATGTGGTGGGCAAGATTCCTGAAATTCTATTGGACAATACCGACCGAAACAGAACTTCTCCTTTTGCGTTCACGGGGAATAAATTTGAATTCAGGGCGGTGGGCTCAACAGCAAACTGCGCCCAGTCTATGACCGTTTTGAATACCATCGTGGCGGAACAGTTGCAATTGTTCAAAACCCAAGTGGACGCTTTGATACAAAAAGGACTCAAGAAAGACGATGCTATTTTCAATGTATTGCGCGATTTGATTGCCTCATCTCACAAAATTCGCTTTGAAGGCGATGGGTATTCGGACGAGTGGAAAAACGAAGCAGCTCGTCGCGGTCTGAGCAATATTTCTGACACTCCAAGGGCGCTAGATGCCTATATAAGTAAAGAGTCATTGGCCTTGTTTAAGAGCATGGACATTATGAATCATGTAGAGGTGGAAGCCCGACACGATATCATGTTGGAAGATTATTACAAGAAAATTCAAATTGAGTCGCGCACGCTGGGGGATGTGGTTTCCAACAGTATTGTCCCCACCGCTATCGCGTACCAAAGCAAAATGGCGGAAAGTATTCTTAGAACACAAGAAGTGCTGGGCAAAGCCTCTGTCGCGCTGAAACCACAAATCGCCTTGTTGGAGGAGATAGGAGTGAGGATTGGCGCTGTGATTCAAGGAGTAAAAGACATGACCGAAGCGCGGAAGAACGCCAATCAATTGCAAGAAAACAGGGCACGTGCCATTGCGTATTGCGATAACGTGAAACCTTATTTCGAAAAAATTCGATACGAAGTAGATAAACTAGAGCTCATAGTGGACAATGACATGTGGCCATTACCCAAATTCCGCGAAATGTTATACACGCGATAAGCGATTTTAATTGAAAAATCCCTTGCCCGTCGGGCAAGGGATTTTTTATTGAATCCTTTTGGTTATTTTAGCACCTCGTGAATACTCAGAAACTTCCGCTCATGACCAAGGCCTTAGGTACTTTTTTACTTCTGATTGCATTGCACATGCCGTTTTTTGCATGGGCACAAGTTCAATCATCTAACGACAAGAAGTCTATGACTTCACCGGCCAAACCGAAAAAAGTCAAGCCAGAGAAAACGACCCAAGCGACGCAGACGGATCTCCAAACAGCGAAGGAACAAAATCCTTCTGTGGAAGCGGAAAAAGTGAAAAGAGCTAAGATTTTGCGCAATGCAGATGAATATTATATCGCCAAAGAGTATTTCAAAGCGATTTCTCTGTACAAAAAAGGATTTTCGAAAGCGAAGTTGCGTGCAGACAAAGCAGAAATTGCTTTTCGCTTGGGAGAATGTTACCGTTGGATTCATCGATACAAAGAGTCCAATGCGCAATACATGCGCGCAGCAAAAATGGGACACAAAGAGCCGTTGATGCACTTAGCCATCGCGGACATGTACAAAGCGCAAGGCCTATACGATGAGGCTTTGTTGTCGTACCAAGATTTTTCAAAGGAAATGCCTGAAGATCCCAGAGGTCTTGCGGGCGTGCAATCGTGCAAAGATGCCCTGGATTGGAAAAACCAATTGACGCGTTATCAAGTAGGGAACCTAGCGAGTATCAACACCAAATCGCATGAGTTTGGTTTGGGATACGGAGGCAAAACCGGTACATACGACGAGTTAATGTTTACTTCCATGCGGGAAGGGGGATTGAGCAAAAGACAAGACGGTTGGACAGGTGAGTTTTTCTCCGATCTATACACCACTACGAAACAGTCGCCAACGAATGCTCCCAAACCGAAAAAAGGAAAACCTGCCGCGGCGGATCCTCTTGCTGCAAGAGATCAAGTATTCTCTTTACCGGTTCTGATGATGGAACCCATCAATACAGAGGATCACGAAGGGTCTGCGGCCTTTGACTCGCGCCGTCGCACCTTGTATTTTACGCGATGCATGGATGTAAAGCGCGCCCAGTTGGGTTGTGCCATATACGAGGCCAAGAGAATGGGAGCTGTATGGGCAGAGCCGACGCCCATCATTTTAACTCCGGATTCCAGCAAAAGTGTAGGACATCCCAGTGTTTCATCGGATGATCAGTTGCTCTATTTTGCGGGCGACTTAGACGGTGCCATCGGGGGGAAGGACTTGTGGGTTTCTAAATTTGATAAGCGCAAAAAGAAATGGGGTCACCCAATCAACCTAGGAAAGTTGATCAATACAGACGGAGACGAAATGTATCCCTTTGTCCACGATGATGGGTATTTATACTTTTCTTCCAATGGCTTGCCCGGTATGGGCGGACTGGATCTTTTCAGAGTAGAATTGGGCGCGGACGGACTGCCTATCGGGGAGCCGCAAAACTTGAAATCACGGATCAATTCGCAAAACGATGATTTCAATTTGGTCTTAAGGCCAGGTGGCTTGCAAGAGGGTTATTTTGTGTCCAACCGAGAAGGTGGAAAAGGAGGGGATGATATTTGGTCTTTCTACGAAATCCCATTGACCTATACCCTTAGGGGCTCTGTGGTCTCTTCCAAAACGGGTCGTCCCATTGCACAAGCCAATGTGAAAATTGTGGGTTCGGATGGTTTTGTTCACAGCGTTGTCACTTCCAAGGAGGGTGTTTTCACGGTGGAATCGGACAAGCTTTCCGGCGAAGTGACCTATACTTTTTCTTTGGACAAAAAGAAATTCTTAAATACTTCCGGCGCTGTAAACTCACTTGACTTGACCTTGGATAAATTTGTTTTCCAAGACGATAAGAACGTATACCTACACACCCTTGTGTTTGCTGGAAAAATGGATCCCATTGAGGTTCCCATTGTGTTGCCCAATATTTTCTTTGACTTAGCCAAATGGGATCTGCGTCCAGAATCACAATCGGCGATGGATTCTGTCTACAAAATTTTGTTGACCAATCCCAATATTGCCATTGAGCTTCGCTCCCATACCGACTTTAGAGGAACGGGAGAGGACAACGATGTTTTGTCGTTGAACCGCGCTCAGTCGTGCGTAGATTATTTGATATCCAAAGGCATTCCTGCGGATAGACTGACAGCCGTGGGCATGGGGGAAAGAGAACCGTTTTCTATTTCCGAAGGGTATAAAGGGGAAGGGTCTACAGATTTTGCATCGGGAGCTGTATTGAATGAGCGCTACATCAAAACACTAACCGCTGCATTGCAAGAAGTGGCACACCAAGTCAATCGACGCACGGATTTCAAAGTGACCCGTGATGATTATGCGCCTGCTTATGATCCATCCCAAGAAGTAGATGCTGCCACCGTGGCAGCGGAGGCGGCCGTGGCTATTGCTGCCGCAAAACCGCCCAAAGGAGAATTTTATACCGTTACGGACAAGGACAATTTCACGACCATTTGCAAAGCGACCGGATTGACCTTGGTGGAACTGAAGAAATTCAATGGGGGCTTGCGTGGTGTTCGAGTTTTCCCAGGAATGCAATTGAAAATTACCCGTAACGGAGATTATGTAGAATTCGACGCAAACCACAGAAGGGTGGAGTTCGATGAAACCTGGGGCGCTATCGCAAAATCGTTGGACCTAAAGGAAAAAGAGTTAAAAAATCTGAATCCAGAAATAGACGATGAGTTGCTTCCAGGCACCTATATCCGCACCAAGTAAATAATGCACAAAGCGTACCTTTGCGCTATGGAGCAAGGTGCGCGGTATGCGGGACGAGGCGTTTCCTCTGGCAAGGAGGAAGTTCATAAAGCGATCGCCCATTTGGACAAAGGATTATTTCCCAGGGCTTTTTGTAAAATTGTTCCGGATACCTTGACGGGGTCGGAGGAGCATTGTATAGTGATGCATGCCGATGGAGCAGGCACAAAAAGCGCTTTGGCCTATATGTACTGGAAAGAGACAGGGGATATCTCTGTTTGGAAAGGAATAGCACAAGACGCCTTGATCATGAATATTGACGATCTCTTGTGCGTTGGCGCAACGGGTCCTATTTTGCTCAGCAGTACCATCGGAAGAAACAAAGCTTTGATTTCCGGTGAAGTCATTCAGGCTTTGATTCAGGGAACAGAAGAATTGCTGCAAGATCTGCGGAAATTCGGTATAGACATACATTCTACCGGTGG
Source organism: Owenweeksia hongkongensis DSM 17368 (assembly GCA_945907425.1). Classification (GTDB taxonomy): domain Bacteria; phylum Bacteroidota; class Bacteroidia; order Flavobacteriales; family Schleiferiaceae; genus CAMDTE01. The sequence continues at coordinate 18,880 of CAMDTE010000019.1, forward strand.
AGAAACAGCAGACTTGGGAGATGTGGTGCGTACCATTGTGGTGGATTCTACCGTTGTAGCCCGCATGAAACGGAGCGATGTGATCGACAACGCCCGCATTCAACCCGGCGATGTGATTGTAGGGTGGGCCTCCTTTGGACAATCAACGTACGAAAAAGAGTACAATGGCGGTATGGGTTCCAATGGTTTGACCTCTGCCCGTCACGATGTTTTTCACAAGGCCTTGGCACAGAAATTCCCAGAAAGTTATGCACCCGAAGTGCCGGAAGAGCTGGTATATACGGGAAGATATGGATTGCAAGATTCGGTGGAGGGGTCTTCTTTGAATGCGGGAAAGTTGGTCCTGTCGCCCACACGGACCTATGCTCCGGTCGTAAAGAAATTATTGGAGACGCACCGACACAAAATCCATGGGATGGTGCACTGTTCCGGCGGCGGCCAAACCAAAGTACTTCATTTTGTAGACAAAGGGCACATCATCAAAGATCAATTGTTCCCGGTTCCGCCTCTTTTCAAAACCATTCAAGCAGAATCAGGCACTTCCTGGAAAGAAATGTACCAAGTATTCAATATGGGCCACCGAATGGAAATTTACGTAGCACCGGAAGAGGCGCAAGCTGTGATTTCTGCCGCTGAATCCTTTGGAATTTCTGCGCAAATCATCGGTAGAGTAGAAGAAAGTTCGGCTTCCTCAGCGCATCTAAGTCTTCATTCGCCGCAGGGTGTATTTTCTTACGGCCAATGAGCTTACTACCTAAGCTCGATGCCTTGCATCAACGGTACGCAGAGGTGAGTGATTTGCTTATGCAGCCGGCTGTGGCGTCCGATGGTCCTCGGTCTATTCGGCTGAATCGTGAGTTCAAAGAACTGACGCCCTTGGTAGAGGCCCGCGAAAAATACATTCGATGGACACAACACATCGATGAGGCTCGCACACTTTTTACTACAGAAAAAGATCCCGAACTCAAGGCTATGGCAAAGGAGGAAATGGATACGTTGCTTCCGTTATTGGAAGAATTAGAGGGGGAAATAAAAAAACTATTGGTCCCCAAAGATCCAGAAGATGGGAAAAATGCTGTATTGGAAATCCGGGCAGGAACAGGTGGGGACGAAGCCGGTTTATTTGCTGCCGATTTGCTTCGAATGTACTTGAGGTTTATTGATGAAAAAGGGTGGAAACATGAATTTTTATCGGCCACTCCCGGTACGCTCGGCGGATACAAGGAAGTCAGTGTGGAAGTTACAGGCGAAGACGTGTACGGAACCTTGAAGTACGAAAGCGGTGTGCACCGGGTTCAAAGGGTGCCAGCTACGGAATCCCAAGGCAGAGTGCACACGTCTGCCGCTACTGTCGCTGTATTGCCTGAGGCGGATGAGTTGGATGTAGTGATTGATATGAAAGACATTCGAAAAGATACCTTCCGATCCAGTGGCGCAGGAGGTCAGCACGTGAACAAAACGGAGTCTGGAGTACGAGTTACTCACCTACCGACCAATACCGTCGTGGAATGTCAAGATGGACGATCGCAGCACCAAAATTATGATCAAGCGATGAAGGTTCTTCGGGCCCGAATCTGGGATGCCGCGCGAGCAGAACGCGATAAAGCGGTTGCGGATCACAGAAAATCGTTGGTTAGTACAGGAGATAGGAGTGCCAAAATTAGAACCTACAACTATCCGCAAGGTCGAGTAACAGATCACCGTATTGGATTTACTTTGTACAACCTCATCGAAGCGATGAACGGCCAAATTCATAAATTGGTCGAGGAATTGCAGGTGGCGGAGAATGCACAACGATTAAAGGAAGGAACGGATATATGAACTATAGCGAGCTTGTTTTTGCCATTGAGGCGCGTGAAAGTGTTCTTTGCGTAGGATTGGATACCGATTTGGATAAATTGCCGCGTGGATTCTCCAAAGGATCGCAGTCCATGTTGGATTTCAATAAAGCCATTGTAGATGCCACGGCGCCGTATGCGGTGGCCTATAAGCCCAATCTCGCGTTTTACGAAGCTTTGGGATTGGAGGGGTGGAAAGTGTTGGAACAAACCCTTTTGTACATAAAAACGCGTTACCCTGGACACTTTACGATCGCCGATGCGAAACGCGGAGACATAGGAAATACAGCCTCTATGTACGCAAAAGGACTATTGGAGAATATGGGATTTGATTCCCTCACAGTAGCTCCCTATATGGGCGAGGACAGCGTGAAGCCTTTTCTTCTTCCCGATAAATGGGCCATTGTACTCGCGTTGACGAGCAATGGAGGTTCTGCCGATTTTCAGATGCAACCTCTGGCTAACCAGGCACCTTTGTACCAAAAAGTATTGGAGCGTGTCCAAGAGTGGGGTTCTCCCGAACAGTTGATGTTTGTTGTGGGCGCTACCCATTCCGATGAACTTGCCCACGTGCGATCCGTAGCGCCGAATCACTTCTTTTTAATACCGGGTGTTGGCGCCCAGGGAGGGTCCGTGTCAGGGGTATTGAAAACTGCCGCTTGGCGAAATAAACCGGGCATGGGTGTGTTGGTCAATGCCTCCCGTTCCATTTTGTATGCTTCTTCCGGAACGGACTTTGCTCAGAAGGCCGCGCTCGAAGCGAAAAAAATGCAATCAGACATGGCGCTCTTCATGGAAACAAGTAGACCCCTACTGATTCCATGAAACGCGTATTGGTTACAGGAGCCAACGGGTTGTTGGGCCAAAAGATAATAATGGGCTATGCAGGGGATCCTCAAGTGGCCCTTTGCGCTACGGCTCGAGGTGAATCTCGATTGAATCCCTCTATTTTTCTGCATCCTCATACCGAATACCATTCTTTGGATATTGAAAAAAGAGAAGATTGGGAAGCCGTTTTGGATACTTTTCGCCCAGAGGTAGTCATTCATGCGGCAGCCATGACACAGGTAGATGCTTGCGAGCAAGATCCCGATAGATGCCGTAGTTTGAATGTAGAGGCTGTGGCTTTGGGAATCCGCGCTTGCGAAGAGCGCGCTATCCATTTTATTTTATTGAGCACGGATTTTATATTCAACGGAGAAGATGGACCCTACGATGAAACGGCCACTCCTCGGCCCCTAAGCGTCTACGGACACTCCAAATGGGAGGCGGAAAAAAGGGTTCAAAAGGCATTGTGTCCTTGGTCGATTGCGCGCACAGTCTTGGTAGTAGGCTATGTGGAAGGACTGAGCCGGAGCAATATCATCCTTTGGGCCAAATCGGCTTTGGAAAAAGGACAAGTAGTGAATGTGGTAAACGATCAAGTCCGCACTCCAACATGGGCTGAAGATTTAGCGGAGGGTTGTATGTCTTTGGCATTGAGGGGTGAGGAGGGTATTTTTCACTTGGCAGGTTCAGAAACAATGGATATGTACACCCTCGTGATGCGGGTAGCGGAAGCCTATGGCCTGGATTCTTCGCTGATCCACCCCGTTTCGAGCGAGACGCTGAACCAACCCGCCAAAAGACCTTCCGACACACAATTTATCATAGAAAAGGCCCGTTCCGTCTT
>CAMDTE010000020.1 GCA_945907425.1 Owenweeksia hongkongensis DSM 17368
ACAGTAGAAAAAACAAAAGAAAAACCTTCAGAAAATGAGTAATTCTCTGCACTTTTTATCCCTATCCCAAGAGTGGGTGGACTTATTCTTGTCCTTTGGCAAGCCGCTCAATTTCTTGGCCCTTGTCACCTTTTTGGTGGGTCTATTGACAGCCGTTTCCGTGCTTCGTACCATCGACGTGCTGAAAGAAAAATTGGGTATCGCGCCAGAACCTAAAAAGGCCGCTTGGTGGTCCACTAAACGCATCATGAAAACATTGACCGATGCCACGCCCGTGGAAAAGGAAAATGATATTATGCTGGACCACAATTACGATGGTATCAAAGAGTTGGATAATTCATTGCCACCGTGGTGGTTGTATGGATTCTACCTGACTATTGTTATGTCGATAGTCTATATGGGCTATTACCATTTGGGCAGCGGGCCATTATCAAAAGATGAATTTCAAGCCGACATGGCTCAAATAGAGGCTACCAAGGCAGAAGCTCTTAAACAGGCCGGTAACAACATCGACGAAAATTCGGTTGTTCTTCTCTCAGACGCTAGTGCGTTGGCGGAGGGGAAAAAACTGTATGACGCTAACTGTGTGGCTTGTCACGCCGCTGATGGTGGCGGTTTGGTTGGACCCAATTTGACAGATGCTTATTGGATTCACGGAGGCTCCGTGAAGGATGTATTCTCTATTATTAAATACGGTGTTTTAGAGAAAGGCATGATTTCCTGGCAAGAACAATTGAATCCTAGCGAAATGCAAGCCGTTTCTAGTTACATTTTGAACTTTCAAGGAACCACTCCTGCCGTTCCCAAAGAAGCGCAAGGTGTTTTATTTAGTGCCGAGACAACTCCTGCTGTCGGCGACTCCGCTTTGTAATTTGGAATCCCTACCGGCGATCCGCTGGCGCGGATCGCCGGATTTTTCGCCAAAACTGCCCCCATGAATCAAGAAGAGTTCCGAGACCACATCAGTACCATCGATTCCGAAGGTAAGCGGGCTTATGTACACCCAAAAAAGGCCCAGGGCCCTTGGATGTCTCGGCGTCAAACCTTAAGCTATGTGCTTTTGTTTTTCTTGTTCAGTGGACCCTGGTGGCGAATAGGTTCCCTGCCCCTTCTTCAGCTGGACGTATTGCACCGAAGATTTATACTTTTAGGACAGGTTTTTTGGCCGCAAGATTTTCATCTTCTGGTGGTTTTCATGCTGTTGGGAGTCTTGAGTGTCATCGTTTTTACGGTAGCCTTTGGACGGATTTTTTGTGGTTGGATTTGTCCACAAACCATTTTTATGGAGCACGTGTTTCGCCGCATCGAATACTGGATCGACGGGGACAGAAACGCTCAAATCCGACTCCAAAATATGCCCTGGAGTGCAGAAAAGATTCAAAAACGCGTGACGAAGAATTTCCTTTTTGGAGTAGTTTCTTTCGCGGTGTCCAACACCTTTTTAATGTACATCATCGGGACCGATGCTTGGTTGCGACTGATCCAGGACGGACCCCGTCAACACCTCGGAGGATTTTTGACCATCCTCCTCTTTACCGGCGTCTTTTTCTTTGTTTTTGCATGGTTTAGAGAACAGGTCTGTTTGATTGTTTGCCCGTACGGAAGATTACAGGGTGTTTTGCTCGACAGGAATTCTTTGGTCATTGCGTACGATCGCCTTCGAGGCGAAGTCAGAGGGCTCATCAAAAAAGGGGAAGACCGTACAGCCGCTGGCAAAGGAGATTGTGTGGACTGCGGATTGTGTGTGCAGGTCTGCCCAACAGGCATCGACATTCGGCACGGAACCCAACTGGAATGCATCAATTGCACCGCATGTATTGATGTGTGCGACACCGTTATGGACAAAGTTGAAAAGCCTAAAGGACTCATTCGCTTTGCTTCAGAAAACAACATTGCAGATAAAACACCTTTTCAATACACGGCTCGACTCAAAGCGTATACTGTCCTGTTGTTGGCGCTAGTCACTTTAATGGGCGCCCTTCTGTTTATGCGTTTAGAGGTAGAGGCCACTATTTTGCGCGCTCCCGGTCAATTGTTTCAGAACCGAGACACCGCCATTACCAACCTCTATACGTACAAGCTGATCAATAAAACAGGTCGTTCTGCGAATCTTTCTCTTGAAATAGCACCGGAAAGTCGTGCGCGCATTCAGTGGATTGGCTCTTCTGCCCCCCAGGAAGATGCAAAAGGAATCATCAAAGGAACTTTCTTTGTGTGGAAATCAACGAAAAGTATACGCAAATCGAAAGAGAAAATTGAGTTTATGATCTTAATGGATGGTCAAGTGGTGGATCGAGTGAGTACACAATTTTACGGGCCCAAATGAACCCCTGGTCGATTGCCCTTCTTGCGGGAGCCGTTCTGGGTTTGACAGGAGCGGTTCACTGCTTGGGTATGTGCGGTCCATTGGTAATCGCCATGGGTAAATCCAAGAGTTCATCAAGTGCCCTGATAGTGTACCATGCCGCTCGAACAGGTTCCTACTTGTTGTTGGGCACACTGGTGATGTTCCTGGTTCCTATGGCCGAATGGCAACGCGTCCTGAGTGTTGTTTCTGGGCTGTTTCTCTTATTTGCAGCCTGGCAGGAACAATACGTAGAACCGGCCTGTTGCACAACCCAAAAAACACCTTGGCACAGACGATTGTTGCAATGGAGGATTTGGTCCATGAAAAACACCTCCGGAGCAGTAAATGCTAGTGTTTTGGGCGGGCTGAATGGCCTTCTCCCCTGTGGAATGGTTTATGCCGCCTTGGCCTCCGCTTCCGCATTTGGCGGATGGATGCCTGGTATAGCCTTCCTTTTGGGTTTTGGAGTAACGACCGCCATCCCCTTGATTATTCTTCAATGGGCGGGGCGACACATACCCGCGCAATGGGCAACGAGATGGAAAAGAGCCAGCATAATCATCGCCTTGTTGATGGGTTCCTGGTTCATCCTTCGCGGCTTGGGTTTGGGGATTCCTTTTTTGAGCCCCACAGAACAATCCCTGCAGTTGGAATCGCATGTTAACAGTGCACCCGCAGCAGATAGTTTGGATGGTAATAAAACGGAGAAACCCGGCGCTTGTTGCACAAAATAATGTACCTTCCTGTATGGACAGATCGTATCCCATTGGAAAATTTAGCTATGCAGGTTGCGCTAGTCACCCAGAGCGCCAAGAGAGAATTGCGCGTATGGAAAGTCTACCCAGCGTGCTAGAAGAAGCGGCTCGGCAATGGGATATTGAGGGACTTTCTCGCCCGTACCGTCCTGGGGGATGGACTCGTTCACAAGTCATTCATCATCTGGCAGATAGCCACATTAATTTTCACATTCGGCTCCGGTTGGCCTTGACTGAAGAGCATCCCACAATCAAGCCGTACAATGAAAACGATTGGGTTCTTTTGGCCGATTCCTCCTCTTCCACAAATGTGCAGAATAGTTTAGCGATTGTTCGCAGTGTAGCCGAACGATGCGCATCATTATTCAAAACGCTCACTCCCGCGCAATGGGAGCGAACTTTTTTTCATCCGGAAATTCAAAAGGATTTCACAGTGGATTTCCTCTTAGCCCTTTTCGCTTGGCATGGCGATCATCATGCCGCACACGTTGCGCTTCCAGACTTTATTAATCCGTAATATCCTCTCCATGAATCAGATCCATTTACATCTCCTCGTCAATCATATTCCTATTTTACTCATACCACTTGGCGGCCTGTTATTGGCCCTGGGATTGTGGAAACAAAATGCTTTGGTGCGTCAAATAGGATTGTGGATATCCCTTTTCGCACTAGCCGGCGGTTGGGTGGCTCATTTTTCCGGTGAACAAGCGGAAGAAATAATCGAAGGATATTCCTGGGCGAAAGAAAAGCTTATTCACCAACACGAAGAAGCTGCCGAATCAGCACATGCTGGTATTATAGTCCTGTCTGTTCTCACCCTTCTAGGCTTGCTTTACGGTGAAAAAAAATCCAACTGGGCACGCATTATTTACCCGACCCTAGTGCTTGTCTCTTTGGTTACCAGCATCCTGGCTGCCTATGCTGGATACGAGGGCGGTAAAATTCGGCACGATGAAATTCACACCGGCACCACCCCTCCCTCACTGGAAGTTGGTCCTTCTGAATCTCATTCAGACGATTGACGCTTCGCTGCTGTCGTTTGTTGTGGATACAATTCCTAATGATCATGTTCGCCACCACCTTTTGAAGTGGATAATAAGTAATAGGCACCTTTGATTACAATTTTTGCATCGGCAGGAATTTCTTCTACCCATTTTATTTCGGTATATCCTAAATCGGTAGTTCCAGGAACCACTTCGATTGCTTTAAAGTGAACTTCGTTATGGCCTTGCTCTTCGCCTTCGGCGAGTTTTGAATGTTCTTCTTGAATATAAACGTAGTATTTATCGCCGTTTCTAACAACGGCCTCTTTTGGCAATGCCTGAACTGTTTTGTTTGTGATGTTGATATTAGCAGCAACGTACATTCCTGAAATTAAATCTTTAGCATCGCTCGGATTAATTCTTGCGTGAACTGCTACGGTTTTGCTTTCGTTAGAAAATGATTTATTAATACCAAATATTTTTCCTTTAATGGATTTGTTGGATTGGTTGGTGAGTACAAAATCGACCTCTTGATCTACTGAGATTTTGCCTAAATCTTTTTCAAAAACATTCAAATCCAAGTGCATTTGGCTGTTATCGACCACTTCAAAAAGCGTCATTCCTGTTTCTGCAAATGCGCCTTGAGTTATGCCAATTTTACCTACATAGCCGCTTATTGGCGAAACAATGGGAATCAACGAAGTGTTTCCGCTTAAACTAACCTTCAATGCTTGTAACTTGTTTTTTGCTGCTTGAGCTTTCGCTGTTTCAACGGCTAATTTTGATTTTACTTCTTGAAATGTTTTGCGAGGATTTACATTTTCATCGCTTAATGTTTTTTGACGATCATACTCCAATTGTAAGTATTCCATGTTCGCAATTGCCGAATTATAATCTTCCTGCATTTCTGTAACTTCAAGGTTCTGAATGGTTGCCAAAGTTTTACCTTTTGAAACAAATGTTCCTTCTAACGCATATATATCTTTTACAACTCCACCCATTAAGGTAGATATGTTAGCCCTATTTTGTGGCGGAACTGTTGTGTAACCATTGGCTTTGATTACCGTGTTAAGGTTTTTCCTTTCTATACTTCCTGTTTCGATACCAATAGTTTTGAATTGTGCAGCAGTTAATACTACTACTGTTTCTGATTTTTTTACTTCGTGGGTTTCTTCGGCTTTTTTGTCATTACAAGAGAATAGAAGCAAGAAGCATGAAGAAAGAAGGATTAAATAGCCGTTATTCATATTTTTAGAAGTTGTTTTTACTAATGTATTTTTCATTTCGTTGAATATTAATTGTCGTTGAAGGATGGGAATTGCAATTGAATAGCACTTTGATTGTACGTGTTAATAGCCTCTGCATATTTCTTTTTGATGTCAATGGCTTGATTTAAAAAACTAATGAATGACCAGTAACTCATATCGCCATTGGCATAACTTTTTTGAGCCATGGCAATCATTTGTTCAGCGTAAGGCAATCCCTCGTTTTGGTAATATTCAAGAGCTTTTTTCTGTTTCTCGAACTCATTTTGTAATTCCTCTTTCTGTAATTTCAAAGTCAGTTTACTTTTATCTGATTCTAATTGTAATTGCGAAACACTAATCTTCGATGCTTTTGCTTTTACAGTATTAGCACCACCAAATAATGGAATTTGCAAACCTGCTGTAAAACCTTGAAAATAGGGTTGGGTATCGATCGTTTGTCCGAAATAACCCAAACCAAATTTTGGAGTTCGCATTGCTTTAAATATATTGGCTTCCTTTTGATATACTGAAATTTGCTGTGTGTAATAATCGTTTACTAATCCTTCTACTTTAGTATTTTTCAATTCTTTTGGATGGGAATATTGCAATGGTGTATTGGCATCAGGCACTATATTTTCATCTGTTTGGACAAAGTATTGTAATTGTTTTTGAGCTACCACCAAATCATACGCTAACTGTGCCCTTTGAGTTTCGATTTCTTTTGATTTGGCTTTGGCACTAATGACTTCAATAGTGCCACTCTCTCCTGTTTGAAAACGAAGCTCTGCATTTTTTAGGAATTTGGAATAAATTTCAAATAACTCATCGTTTAGTTTTTGAATGGAAATTCCATATAAATAGTGATAGTATGCTAACGATACTGCTTTTTCAATTTCATATTCCGTTAACGCTTTTTGTTTTTCAGCCAATTTTGCCAATTCCTCTTGAAGCTGGCGATTGCTTTTTGTGATTTTACCCAATGGAAAATACTGTTGAATAGAAACATTGTGGTCGTAATCAACACTATTTAATTGTCCGCCTTGGTATTGCACTTGCAAAGGCTCTACTTGAAACGCTGTTTTCTTGAGGAGCGTTTGTTTTTCAATTTCTTTGTCCGCGATTTTTAGGTCGATGTTGTTTGCTTTCGCTTTTTCAATCGCTCCTTCTAAAGTTATTGCTTGGCTATTTTGAGCAAACAAAGAGGTGCTGATGAATAAAAAGATTATAGTTACAATGGGGGTTGATATCCTTTTTCTTCCTCTATTTCCCTTTTCTAGTAATAAATACAAAATCGGCAAAACGACTAAGGTGAGCAATGTTGCCGAAAATAATCCCCCGATAACTACTGTTGCCAATGGTTTTTGTACCTCAGCTCCTCCACTGGTTGATAAAGCCATGGGCAAAAAGCCTAATGAAGCTACCGCAGCAGTCATTAATACAGGTCTTAGTCTTGTTTTTGTACCGGTTAAAACACGTTCTAATGGGTCGACAATTCCTTCGGATTTGAGTTGGTTAAAATAAGATATGAGTACAATTCCGTTTAACACCGCAATTCCGAATAAGGCAATAAATCCAATTCCCGCCGAAATACTAAAGGGCATTCCTCGTAAGGAGAGCGCGAAAACACCTCCAATGGCCGATAATGGAATCGCTGTAAAGATGAGCACTGCTTGTTTGATACTATGAAATGTAAAAAATAGCAAAATCATAATTAATCCTAAAGCTATTGGTAAAGCCACCGAAAGGCGTTTGTTGGCTTCCACCAAGTTTTCAAATTGTCCACCATAGGTAACATAATAACCTGCGGGAAGGTTAAAGCTAGCTTCCAATTTTTGTTGGATTTCTTCGACAACACTCTTTACGTCCCGACCACGAACATTTAAACCTACGGTAATTCTTCGTTTTCCATTTTCACGAGAAACTTGAACTGGACCCTGCTCGTAAACGATGGATGCCACTTGCGAAAGTGGCACTTGTTGCCCATTAGGCAATGGGATAAACAAATTGCTTACATCAGTAATATCGTTACGATTGTCCGTATTTAAACGAACTACCACATCAAAACGTTTGCTTTCTTCATAGATTTTTCCTGCGCTTTCGCCTGCAAATGAAGAACGTATAATTTGATTAATATCGGCAATATTCAATCCATACAATGCAATTTTATTATAATCGTATTTAACAGTAATCTGTGGTAAACCTGTTACTTTATCCGCTTTTAAATCTCCAATTCCCTCAATTTTATTGATTCGAGAGATTAACTCTTTCGCTTTACTATCTAAAACCTCCAAATCATCGCCAAAAATTTTAATCGCAATATCGCTTCGACTACCTGTCATTAATTCGTTAAAACGCATTTGAATAGGTTGTGATATTTCGATATTTGCTCCAGGAATGACTTCCATTTCTTCTTTCATCAAATGGGCTAAATCTTCCCAATTGTCAGCAGACGTCCATTCTGATTTGTCTTTTAAAACAATAATCAAATCGCCACTTTCAATTGGCATTGGGTCCGTGGGGATTTCGCCACTTCCAATTTTGGTAACTATCGTTTTAATTTCTGGGAATTTTGCTTTTAATATTTTTTCGTAGTTGGTTGTTGTTTCAACCATTTGTGAAAGAGAACTTCCTGTCATAATGGTAGCATTAATTGCCAAGTCTCCCTCTTCAATAGTTGGAATGAATTCGCCACCCATCTTTTGGAAAACAACAAGGGAAAAGACAAATAACGCTAATGAAATTGCCAAAACAGCTTTTTTATATCGTAATGCTTTATCTAAAAATGGCGTATAGATTTTCTCAAACCACGCCATCATTCTATCGCTAAAGTTGGGTTTGTGTTCTGTGTTTTTTGATAAGAACATTGCGCTCATCATCGGCACATAAGTCAATGATAAAATAAAAGCCCCGATAACGGCAAATCCTACCGTCATTGCCATGGGTTTAAACATTTTACCTTCTGTTCCGACCAATGCAAGAATTGGCAGGTATACTATTAAGATAATAATTTCTCCAAACGCTGCGCTGTTACGAATTTTGGAAGACGATTTATACACTTCGCTATCCATTTCAGATTGGGTTAAATGCCTCTGTCGTTTGAGTTTTTGCAAATGGTGCATCGTGGCTTCAACAATAATTACCGCACCATCGACAATAATTCCAAAATCGATTGCACCTAAACTCATTAAGTTTCCACTTACTCCAAAATGGTTCATTAAGATGACTGCAAAAAGCATCGATAGCGGAATGACAGATGCCACAATTAATCCAGCACGAAGATTTCCTAAAAATAGAATCAACACAAAAATGACGATTAATGCCCCTTCCAGGAGATTTGTCGCCACTGTTCCCATGGCATTATCTACTAATTTCCCTCTGTCAATAAACGCTTCGGCAACCACTCCTTCGGGTAAGGTTTTATTGATTTGCGCCATTTTTTCTTTTACTCTTTGCACTACAGCACTGGAATTTTCGCCTTTTAACATTAATGCTAATCCGCAAACAATTTCTCCGTTGCCATCTTTTGTAGATGCACCATATCGTAATGCAATACCTTCTTGGACCGTAGCGACATCACGAACTAAAACAGGGGCACCGTTTCTGTTTTTAACTACTACGTTTTCTAAATCCTTAATCCCTGTGGCCATTCCCACACCACGAATGAAGTAAGCGTATTGGTCTTTTTCAATATAAGCACCCCCGGTATTTTGATTGTTTTTTTCTAGTGCATCAACGATTTCTGTTATCGTTACACCTAAACTATTTAGTGTATTTGGATCTACAGCGATTTCGTATTGTTTTAATTTTCCACCCCAAGTACTGACTTCGGCAACTCCTTCAATGCCTTGTAATTGCGGTATAATAATCCAATCCTGGATGGTTCGTAATTTGATTGCATCGTACTTCTCCTCATATCCTTTTTTAGCATAGACGTCGTATTGATAAATCTCTCCCAATCCTGTGGAAATAGGAGCTAAACCTGGAGTGCCGGCATAGGCAGGGATATTTTCCTTTGCTTCTTGAAGCCGTTGAAATATTTGTTCCCTTGCCCAAAAAATATCTACATCGTCTTTGAAAACAACGGTAACTACTGATAATCCGAAACGTGAAATACTTCGCAGCTCGATTACTTTTGGAATAGTTTTTACCGATTGTTCTAACGGATAGGTTATTGACTGCTCGACCTCTTGACTGGCTAAAGTCGGTGCCGTTGTAATTATTTGTACTTGATTGTTGGTTACATCGGGTAACGCATCGAGTGGTAGATTTTTTATAGAATAGCTTCCCCAACCTATTAGAACTAAAGTAAATAGGAGTATTATAAACTTGTTCTTAATACTGAATTGTATGATCTTGTCTAACATGGAAATAGTATAATGAATGAGAAGATGAGCAAAATTGTTTTTGCTATGGATAGTGAAAAGTCACTACTTCTTAACCCGAAATTACTCGGGCTCCTTTATGCTATTTGTGGTGGTTGCCAAATACTTCCGAAAAAATGGGAAGTAAGTGTTGACTTACACGAAGGGATTTGAGCAGCTATTTCTAAAGAAATATTTCTAAACTCAAAGGTGATTTCTTGACTGAAATTAAAGATCTGCTGTCCACAGCAAGTACAAACACAAAAAGGCGGACACAAATCGTTTTCTTTATCGTGAAAATGATTACCGTGGTCGGCTGCAATCTCTTGGGATGAATGGGTAAGACTATTTACCTCTACATCTGCACAAGGCAAACACGAAAGTGCTACCAAGTAAATTGCTAATATGATCTGTAAGAATTTCACAAGTACTAATAAATACTTCCTTAAATGTAGTATTCAAAATTAGTGATTCCCAATCAATATTCACCTCTGGCAGCAACGATTTAAGCGTATTGTCATTCCATACGAGGGTATCAACAATCCCTCAAAGGGTTCGGTAAAGAACCAATTCGCCACCAAAAAAGGGTGCCAGTGAAAACATTTTGAGCATGTATGAACATAAAAAAAGCGTGTAAAACCTTCATTTTACACGCTTTTAGACTGTTTTAGACAATCTTTTGGCGGAAGAAGAGGGATTCGAACCCCCGGAGGTATTACCCTCAACGGTTTTCAAGACCGCCGCGATCGACCACTCTGCCATTCTTCCGGGGCAAAGATAAGCACGCTATCTTGCGTCTGCAATGAAGAAATCAATCGTTTTGTTTTATTTGAGCTGTATCCTGTCGGGTTTGGCCACGGCGCAACCCTTGCAGGTGTCTGTTCAACCCCTTGAATTTCAATCCGGTGATGGTTCTGGATACGTTGAATTTCACTTCAGTGTTACCTCAAAAAAATCAGTCGATGTATTGGTGTTGGCCAAGAAAAAAGAACAAATTGTAGCCGCCGACCGCGTTCTCTTGATTCCACCAACTGAAAATCCGAAGGGCAGCCCCTTTGTTCAGATGATTCGTATGGCATTGGATTCTGGACTTTACACCATGGAATTGCGCTTCAAAAACCAAGGCGCTCCAGAGGATAGTGCACAAATTGTGTCCGGAGACATGCGTTTTTCATACAACCTAAAGTCTCAAGCGTTTTTTGCGGAATCTTTATCCGCTGCCGAACTGCCCAACACCTTTGATCGGTACGGAATTTTGGCCATACCCAGAGCGCAATTCGGTACGCCCCTTATGGCTGGAGCCGATGCAACGGCATTGATTTACAGCGAATCCTACGGATGGAAAGTGGGTGATAAAGGATTTGCTCGCTATTGGATCAGAGACGAACAACACCAAACAGACCTTACCCAATGGGGTGGACAAAGTAAACTCAAAGCACTGGAGGGCAGCACGGTATTGCCGTTCACTTGCGGAATTTCCTTGGCCTCCATACCCTCTGGCTTGTACACTTTTCGATTGCAAATACTCGACGAAAAAGGAGATACCATCGATGATGTGCGCTTGCCTTTCTACCGAATCACCCCTGAGTCAGAAGGCCGCGCGTTGACTTTGGCCTCTTTGCGCAACCCGAGATGGATGGAGGCTATCGGCACGGGAGCTACCGCACAAAAAGCCATCGCCTCTCACTACCCTATTGCGAATCAGGCACAAAGAAAACAGTTGGATGGGCTCTTAGTGGAGGCAAAAGATTCTATTTTGTGGCTCTGGGCCGAGTCGTTTTGGATCCAAAGAACGTCCGCCGACCCCTTGGCAGGCTATACAGAGTATAAAAAGTGGGTGGTCCAAGTGGAGAGGGAGTTCTCTACGCAAGCGATGCCCGGTTACGCGACGGATCGAGGCAGAATATTTTTACAATACGGTGCGCCTACCCTAACGGAAAAACGCCCTTTTGAAAACGATTCTTACCCGTATGAAATATGGCAATACAACACGCTGGACGCAGAGAACGCTCCGTACCAGGTGAACAAATTGTTCATTTTTGCTAATTTTTCTGTGGCCACCCGCGGATACGAGTTGCTCCATTCCGACGCCATCGGTGAACTGCGCAACCCACGGTGGCGCATCATGCTGCAGAAACGCTCGTACATGAGTAACAATCCGGACGATACGGGCAACACCCAACAAAATGGTTGGGGTTCTCGCATTGGAAACAATATCTTCTTCAACAACAGCAGTAGTGGCGGAGGCGGAAACTAAATCGTATCCCAAAAAGCCAAAAGCGGCGGTAGTCATTCTCAATTGGAATGGGCGACATTGGTTGGAACGGTTTTTACCCGAAGTAGTAGGCACAACACCTCGCGACCTACTGATCGTAGTAGCGGACAATGGATCTACGGATGATTCCCAGGAGTGGGTACTAACCCATCAACCCGAGTGTTATTGGCAGGGAATGCCCAGCAACGAAGGATTTGCCGGTGGATACAACCTCTCTTTACAAGGTCTTTTAAAAGACTTTCCGTCCCTAGAATTAGCTGTTCTGATGAATTCAGATGTTGCACCCAATCCGCAATGGTGGGAGCCTTTGGCGCGTCGATTTGCAGACAATCCCCGATTGGGAGCGGCGCAACCTATTTTGATGGATTACCAGAAGCCCACTCATTTTGAATACGCGGGGGCAGCGGGCGGATTGATGGATTGTTTGGGTTATCCGTTTGCCTATGGACGCACAATGGATCTCCTTGAAAAGAACCAAGGACAATACGATGGGCCCGGACACCGACCCATTTTCTGGGCTTCCGGTGCTTGTTTAGCGGTTCGACTCGTTGCTTTTCAAGAAGTCGGCGGATTGGACGCGCGCTTGTTCGCGCATATGGAAGAAATTGATTTGTGCTGGAGATTGCATCGCGCTGACTGGGAGGTGGAATGCGTGACCCAAAGCCAAGTACGCCATGTGGGAGGCGGAACTCTCCAAGCCCTGTCCACCCAAAAAACATTCCTCAATTTTCGGAACAATCTGTTGATTTTGGTAAAAAATCTGCCTACCCCTACGGCTTTTGGTGTGATTTTCCTTCGATTGTTCTTGGATGGATTGGCTGGAATTCAGTTTGTTTTTCAAGGGAAGGCGAACCACACCTGGGCCATCGCACGGGCCCATGGGGCATTTTACGCAAGAATGGGCTCTTTCATGCTTTTCCCCTCACCGTGGCCAAAGAAATGGCCCTCTCAAGGCGTATACAAAGGCAGTATTGTGTGGTACAGAATGATTCGTCGCGGCACAAAGACACCGCCGTTGTAACCGATTACCCTTTCTTTTTCTTGGCTCGCTGTTGAATGGCCCAGGGGTGAAACATTTCCACCGCCATGCGCAGGTGTTTTTGCTCTAAGTGAGAATAAATTTCAGTCGTCACAATACTCTCGTGGCCCAGTAATTCCTGAACAGCGCGAATATCCGCTCCGTTCTGAACCAAAGACGTCGCGAAACTATGGCGCAGGGTATGCGGCCCTATGGTTTTTGAAATGCCTGCCGCTGTGGCCAATCCGCGAAGCATGAGAAAGACCATTTGCCGCGAAAGTTTTTTTCCTCGACGGTTTAAATACACATGATCCTCTGACCCTTTGACCGGCGATTGATGAATGCGAACTTGCTCTATGTATCGCTTCATAGCACGCGCAGCGACATCGTTGATGGGAACAAGCCGCTCTTTGTTTCCCTTTCCAATGACTCGCACCAATTCTTCTTTGAAATACACGTCTCGTAGGCGCAACTCCACCAATTCACTGACGCGAAGTCCGCAACCAAACAAGGTTTCTACTATGGAAAAATTCCGCTCTCCTGTTTCCAAGCTCCGATCGATGGAAGACACCATCGCGTCTACCTCTTCCGTAGTCAGATACACCGGGAGTTTTTGCGGCAATCGAGGGGCGCGCAGTGCGTCCATGGGATTGGACGTTACCAATCCCTCCAAGGCCAAATACTGATAAAAACTGCGAAGCGTGGAGCGAAGTCTAGACTGGGTCCTTTCGCTGCGTCCAGAAATCGCCACTTGTTGTACCAATGTTCTTAGGTCGGCATCCGTCGCTGTGGTGGGAGACCAACCTTTGTCCCTGCCCCACTGTGCGGCAAATTGCAAATCAGAAGCATACGCCAAAAGGGTATTGGCGCTCAGACCTTTCTCCAATCGGAGGTACTGCATAAATCCTTTCACGGTACTACTCCACTGCATTAGGTAAAGGTAATTCCTACCTTTGGGGAATGCATACACTTCATTTGGTCCAAGGCGTTAATTTAAATAGGGTCGGACAGAGAGAGCCGGGCGTGTACGGCGGTCTTTCCCTAGAGAGTCAAATTCCTCTATGGGAAACTTATCTTACAAGGCATTGGCCCAACGTGGAGTTGCGTGTTCACCAAAGCAACCAGGAAGGCACTCTGGTGGACATCATTCAAGCCATTGCAGCCGATGCTTCTTCTGTTGGAATGCTTATCAATCCCGGGGCCTATACCCATACCAGCATTGCCCTGCGGGATGCTGTCGCTATGGTTCAAAAGCCCGTCGTTGAAATCCACTTGAGCCACACCTATGCTCGTGAAGCCTTTAGAAAAGAATCTCTGCTGTCCGGTGTTTGCCTGGGAACAATTGCAGGTTTTGGCTGGTTGGGGTATCGCTTGGGATTGGATGCTGTTTTGACCCAATTACCGGCCTAGTAGCGCCTTTAAAAATCCTTTCCCGTAGCCAAGGTGCATGGTGAATACCGCTATCGGCGCCAAAAGAGCCACCCGTGCGTCACGACTCTGCCAGGCAGCATCAACGACAACGGCCGCTGTATAGATTGCATAGAGCCAAACCAGCGGTGCATAGCCCATGGCAGCGAGTACGCCTGCCACAGGAATTCCCAACAAGAAAGCGGCTGGAAACAAATGAGTGGGTTTCAATTGGCCGGGATGCCGTTGTGCCAAAGCCCAGCGAGCGGCTCCAAATCGTTCCACCTGGCGATGGAATTGTGAAAGTGTGGCCCTGCGTTTATGAAAAACGGCAAGGGTTGGGATCAGCCCCACGGAAAACCCGGCTTGGCGCGCTCGAATACTCAACTCGATGTCTTCACCGCACAAAAAGGATTCATCGTATCCGCCCAAGGCGTGGAAACACTCCGTTGTAAACCCCATATTGAACCCGCGCGGAGTAAATACATCGGTAGATTTTGCTTTCCCGCGAATGCCTCCTGTGGTCAAAAAAGAGGTCATGGCGTAGGAAATAGCTTTTTGTAAGACAGAGAAGTCCGGTGCGGCTGCGTCGGGGCCACCAAAACAATCCAATGGGTGAGTTTTTAGTGCTGCATCTAGTTTGGACAAATGGTCCGATGGAATCAAACAGTCGGAATCGAAAAATAAAAGGAATGCGGCGGCGGCGGCGGCCGCCGCCGCATTCCTCGCGTCGCTGACCGGTAGAAAATCTCGGTGTATCCACTGCACTCGAAAAGGCAAGTCCGCTTCTGTGGATGCCATAATGGGACGCAACGCATCGTTGGGAGTGCCATCCGCTAAAATCACTTCCACCAAAGAAAAATCGTAGTCCAAACGGGACAAAGACAAAAGGAAGTCGCGCACCTCATCGGGCCGACCAAAAGTGGGCGAAATCAAAGCATACTTAACAGCCATAGCCGCGCCCTACAAAAGTTCCGGATCGATACCCAAATGGGCAGACACAGTATAGTTCTGTTTTTTACCGCTGTGCCGAATAATGAGCTCAGAAAGGAGACCTCCAATGAAAAGCAAGGTGCCCAAAAGCATCGTCGTTAAGCTCAGGTAAAAGAAAGGATTTTCCGTGATCAGGCCGGGATGGATGCCATGATTCAGTCGGTATATTTTCATGCTTCCGATGAAAACCAACGATAAAAAACTGAAAAAGAACATCCCTACACCCAAGGTTCCAAAAAAGTGCATGGGTCTCCGACTGAAGCGGGTAACCACCGCCAAGGTGAGCAAATCCAAGAAACCATTGATAAATCGGTCCCATCCAAATTTGGTGCTACCGTATTGACGTGCACGGTGTTCCACCACCTTCTCGCCGATGCGACCGTACCCCGCATTTTTAGCCAAAACCGGAATGTATCGATGCATTTCGCCCTGCACTTCTACCTCCTTCACTACTTCTCGTTTGTAGGCTTTGAGACCGCAATTAAAATCGTGCAAAGAAATTCCGCTCATTTTGCGTGTTGCCCAGTTGAACAATTTGGTGGGAATGGTTTTGGATAAGGGATCGTATCTCTTTTTCTTCCACCCGCTGACCACATCGAAAGGACCCTGCCAAATCATTTCCACGAGCGATGGGATCTCATCGGGAGAATCTTGCAAATCGGCATCCATGGTGATGACCACTTCCCCTTTCGCTACCTGAAAACCCACCTGCAAAGCGGCGGATTTTCCTTGATTTTTTCGGAAAGACAATCCCTTCACTCCTGGGTACTGCAAGGCCAAAGCCTCAATGACTTTCCAAGAGGAATCGGTGGATCCATCGTTGATAAAAATGATTTCATACGACAAGGAATGCGCACCACACACCCTATCTATCCACGCCGTTAGTTCCGGAAGCGATTCTTCCTCATTGAACAACGGAACGACCAAAGAGACATTTATCATTAGGTAGCCGAATCAAAGACAGGTTTTTCTTTTTTGAAGATAGCGGCAAAAAGGGCCGCG
The DNA here is from genome assembly GCA_945907425.1 of Owenweeksia hongkongensis DSM 17368. Lineage (GTDB taxonomy): Bacteria > Bacteroidota > Bacteroidia > Flavobacteriales > Schleiferiaceae > CAMDTE01. Next base: position 16,389 of record CAMDTE010000020.1, read on the forward strand.
AAAACGGACTGCAAGATCAGCTCTGTAAAGAATCCTTTGAGCAATCCCAAGGGCTTGAAATTCACGCTCATAGATGTTTCATCCACCTTCGCCATGGCTTCTTCCACCTGTTCGTCGGCCGCCCCAAAGCGCTCCATCATTTCAGTGGTTTGTTCCATAATTCGCACTCCGAGTCGATCCGCTAAATCCGTATCGATGACATTGTACAGCAACATATTGAAAACCATAACCAGTGCCGACGAAAGCATGGCTGGCAGAATCCATGCGGAAAAAGCGTCGCGAAAGGATATATACCCTCCCAAGGCCTTTTTCGTTTGCCAAACGCTCATGATCAACAAAAGTGCACCGATCACTAGTAGGCCGATTCCAAGGAACCAATGGACAAAAAGGGATTCGTCCACAACATAAGCTATAGTGGAATAACCAATGCTAATGGCCGCCAACAGGAGGCCAAACAAAAGGGTGTTGTGCTTTATTTCTGGTTTCATAGGTCTAAGGAATAGCAAGCGTTACGGTGGACTTGTTTTGAGAAGTGTGAAGGTAGTAAATCCCTGATGGGAGTACAGGGCTTTGCCATGCCGTGGTCGGCGATCGATGATCTTCGTGGAGGGTTGCGGACAACAGGCATTGACCGAGCACATTGTGTAGGGAAAGCGTCTGGCTCGATGGTTCGCCCGCATTCCAAACAGCTATGCTTCTGGATCGCACAGACCAGCGTAAACCCCCTGGGTGATCTTCTCCATGGCTCAGTGCTACTTTTCCATGCAGCGGGATGACCAAAGTGGGTCGGGTCGGATGAGACGAAGAAAACGTAAGGGTATGCTGACTAAAATCCACTCCAGCCGGGTACGACAAGAGCACTTCATGTATTTTTCCAGGGGCCAGTGTGACGGAACCCCCTCCTTGCACAAGGGCAATAGACGCTGCGCTGACATTGAAATTGGAAAACAATAACGGTTGATTGCCTGTGTTGGCGATCGAAAATCGTTTGTAACGTACAAGAGAAGAGGTGGGCGAAAAGACCATCACCAAGGAATCATCGGAAAGGGCCAAATGGTGCACGGGAGTGGTCGTAGTCGTTCCCAACATATGTGTGATTCGGCGGAGAAAGGCCGGATAGTCCGTAAAAGGATTGCGGTTTCCCTGCAAGGAGTAAATAGCATTGTTTCGGTTGATGTCTTTGGTCACCGGTGGGTATTGATCGTGCCATGTGCGTAAAATGGCCTCTTGGGGTGAAAAGTGACTTGCGTAGTCTTGATGGCGCAAAACAAAATACAGCATGGCCCGCGCTACGGCTCCTTTGTGGACATTTCGTGGTTCAAAAACAGAGGTGCCTTTTTTACTGCCTCCATTTTGCCACAAAACAGACCCGCTGACCATGCCAAAAGGCATATTTCCGCGTTGAGAATTGGCCGTTTCATCTGTGGAAAATAAATGGTGCAAATCACTCACCATGGGGGATGCCGAGTTGAAAAATCCTTGCGGAAAAGTGTGCTCGCAGTTGAAATTGTTGGCGGTGGCTCCGGCGCGCGTATTGAACGTGGCTATTCGTCCCGTGTACACACATTCCACCTGACCGGCAACATTATCGATGGATCCGTACATGTGATCCCTTGCCGTATTGTAACTAAAGGCGGTGGTATTGCTGGAAATTTTATTTTTTAAGGCCGTGCGCAAAGCAGCCTCTTCTAGGTTTTCTGTGGACGAATAATAGGATTGGCTGTAACGCCCTTGGAAGGTGACCACCAAGGATTCCGTTCCCATCGGATCCGAGTGGGGAAGAAAAATAGGCAGTTGATGCACCATGTTGTGGATGGGCTTGACTTTTACCCACACACGGACAGAATCTCCCGCGGCGACCCAGTTTCTCTCCCATCGAACACTGTGAACGGTGTCTCCTCGAAACGGAAAAAGTCTAGGACTTCCAAACACCACGGTATCTATTGTCGTGTTTTTGTACCAAGCGAAGACCGAATCGGCACTGGTTTCAAACACAATTCCAGCGTTTAACTCTGAAGTGGCAATTCCAGGCAACGTTTGAGAATGAGCGAATTGACCACACATCACACCCAAAATAACCCCAGCCAAGCGGTAAACATTTAACATTCTTTTCACAACCCGAAAGTACCCCGTATCTTTGCAATGGGCAAGGCCATCGACTAGCTCCTTATGAATCCTCCAGGGCGGGAACGCAGCAAAGGCAATAGGTTGTAGCGGTGTGGTGGTTCTTGCCTTTTTTCTTTTTCTGTTCTTTTATTCGCTCAAAATTCTGATTCTTATGAAATTTTTTATTGACACAGCCAACCTCAAGGACATTCGCGAAGCGCAAGACTTGGGTATTTTAGACGGTGTAACAACCAACCCGTCCCTGATGGCCAAGGAAGGCATCGCAGGTGTTGACAATGTCTTGAAACACTACAAGGCCATTTGCGCTATTGTGGATGGCGATGTGAGTGCGGAGGTAATTGCAACCGACTTTGAGGGCATGGTACGAGAAGGGGAGGCATTGGCTGCCCTCGATGAGAAAATCGTGGTGAAAATCCCTATGATCAAAGAAGGGGTGAAAGCCTGTAAATATTTCTCGGAACGCGGCATTAAGACCAACATGACATTGGTTTTTTCCCCTGGTCAAGCGCTACTGGCTGCCAAAGCAGGCGCCACCTACGTTTCTCCGTTTGTTGGACGTTTGGATGATATTTCTTCCGATGGAATCGAATTGATTGCCAAAATCCGTTTGATCTACGATAACTACGGATACGAAACCCAAATTTTGGCCGCTTCTGTTCGTCACCCTATGCACATTATGCAATGCGCAGAAATTGGTGCTGATGTCATGACGGGTCCGTTCAGCGCTATGTTAGCTCTATTGAAACACCCATTGACAGACTCCGGTTTGGCCCAATTTTTAGAGGATCACGCCAAGGCTAATTCTTGAGCTATTTGGTGCGCTTGCGTTCGCAGGATTTTTCCATTTTTCGTCTTGGGTAAGACAGAGACGATAAAAATGGCTTTCGGCACCGCGTACGGATTCAACTGTTTTCCTTTTCTAAAGCACGCTTCCAGCGTGCTTTTTTCTTTTTCCGTGAGGAACTCGCTCAACCAAACCAATTTTTGGTTCCATTGGACGTCGGACACCCATGTGGCCACTCCCCTGGGGAAACCGTTTGGCAAGGCGGCACGAACCCATCCCTCTACCGCTTCCGGAAAAATTTTAATCCCCGCCGAATTGATCGCGTGATCACTTCTGCCCTTGAAAGTGAAAGCTCCAATGGACTGCCATTCCACCACATCAGAGGTTATCAACCACCCTGGAATGCCCAAATGGGGCGCTTGCACCCTGAGTTCTCCCTCCGGAGCAACCTGTACCTGAACTCCCTCTAGAGGGGTGTAGGTCCACTCCCCTTCTTTCGTTTTTTGCGGTTGTGGGTACAATCGACACAAGGCTATGTGTGACACTGTTTCCGTCATTCCAAATCCAATCGTCACGTGTCCCGCGACCGTCGTAGCGCAATACAACTCCTCTGGGCTCACTTCTGACCCACCGAGTAAAAGCGTTTTAATTCGTTTCATTGGGGACTTTTCTACGCATTGTTGAGGAACCCAAGAAGCAAAATCCCACGGACCTTCTGTGGGAGGAATAGAGCGCAAGGGGTTTCTCTCCACCGTTCCTATGTCGACTATCCACCCTCCCACCAACGCCCGAACCAGTACCATGGCTCCCCCAATTTTAGTGGGAGAGAGGGACAACAAGGCGCGTGTTCCGGGTTTTAAATCCAAAGCAGCGATTGTCATTCGCGCACTAGCCGCCATGGCTGATTTGGAAAGGTGGATGACTTTGGGTTCACCCGTAGTTCCCGAGGTGGTAAAACACAAAGACAATGAAGCGTCAAACCACTGCCTGAGAAAAGAATGCACTTCTTGTACCAAAGAAGGGTCACTCCATTCGTAGGTTTTGTACATCCACGATCCTTCTCGTGGAGATAACAAAGAAATCAATTGCCCCTTTTTTACCTGGGTGAGGGCAGGGAAATTATTGGAGTACAGGGTACCTGTGCCCAATCCTTGCGCAATGCCCCTTGTGCCATGGTGTCCACACCATTGGGCGATGGCATTCAGGCCCCAATTGCCTTCCAAAGCACTCGTGACCCACCACCCTATCCCGCGCGATTCTGCACGGGCGATCCAATCCTCTGTTCCTCTCCACCCACCGACAAAACTGGGTTTGATCACAATCCATTGCGGTTTAACCTCGTCCAAAAGCGCATTTCTTTCTTCTGCCGTATGCAAGCCAATGAGCGATTCATCCAATGCGATATCCACCCTGCGTTCGGCAGCTAACCTAGCCAAACCCTCCCGATGGGTTGCGGGCAAGGGTTGTTCTATGCTGTGCACACCCATAGAAGCCAAAGCAGGCAAAACAACCCGTGTTTCTTCCTCAGAGAATCCACCGTTCGCATCTACTCGAATTTCCAAGAGCGAGGAAGGGTATTGATCGCGTAGTGCAGACACCAATTCCCGTTCTTCCTGCCAATTCATCGCCCCGATTTTCAGTTTGATACAGGAATACCCCTGCCCTACTTTTTCCTCTATCTCCTCTGACATGGCGCGCGAAGAACCCATCCAAATCAGTCCGTTGATAGGAATGGTACCCTTTTGTTGTGAAAAATCAGAGTCGAAAAAATAACCCAAGGGACGACCCAATCTGTTTTCAAAGGCGCTTTTGAAGGTCTGTTCCACGGCAAATTGAAGGGACGGCCAGAGCTGCAAGGATTGGTACAGCGCATCGGGAACGGATCCGGATGCACTCCACACCGATTCCCATTGTTCTTCCGTCCACGAGCGCAGTAGATTCACTACCGATTCCACTTGTCCCTCGTACTGGGGAACATCATCGGAACTCAAACCCCGAAGCAGTCCGCATTCTCCCCGACCGGAAAACAACACCCCGTTGTGCGTGCCTTGAATTTCTAGGAAATAGGCTTCCTTGACCGTCAATGTACCTCGTGACGTTCCTGCCGGTCGTTTGAATTGGTAAGTGTACGGCCAGTGGGAAACGCGCATTAAAACAAGGGTTTACTGCAAGAATCTGCGTCTATATACAAACCAAACCCCAGTAAGAAGGCAAAAAGTAGGGTCGCTAGGGCCAACGGTTTCAAAAGAGCATCCCATTCCGCGCGCGAGGACGCTTTCCATGTTTGACGGACAGAATCATACAACAAGGGAAGGGTGGCTAAAAACAAGAAAGATCGGCTGCAGGTGGGCACACCCCGCAGGACAAAAAACACAGAGAGGAGCACGGCTGTCGACACCAACGCCGTTTGATACCAGCGTGCGGCAGGAAGCCCTAA
>CAMDTE010000021.1 GCA_945907425.1 Owenweeksia hongkongensis DSM 17368
CCGATAGTCGGTAGTAATCGTCTATTTTCCCATTGAGTCCCCGGAAAGTAATGCGCCAAAATAGCCCGAGGATTGTAGCCAAACTGGGCCATACGGAAAGCGCCTTCTTGAGAAAGCCCCACCCCGTGACCAAAACCCTTCCCCTGCAAGGTGACCTCACTGCCCCCCTCTATCACCGTAAAAAAGGTCGATCGCAGTCCAAACTTCTCTCGAACCCAACGCAATTTCAAGGTCTTCCCGCCGTAGGTAAAGAAAGGGTTTCGTTCCTTTTGCGAGATAGAAAAAACAGCAGCACGAAAAGAGTCGTTGGCGGGTGAAAAACCCATTTTCTCTGCAAAAAAACGGGCAAATGCTTCTTTGTCTATTCTTTTAGTCCATGTTGTTTGTGGACACCGCAGACTAAAGGTGTCCTCCACTGCCACGAGGTAGGAAAAAGGGCGGGACCAAACGTGTTGAGCAGCCGCTGTATATCCACCGCTGTTGGCATGAAAAACCCCTTCCACCAATTGATTCTGTTTGTCCACGAGAACCGTATCCTGTGTTTGGCGTACGGCGTCCCAAATCTCTGCAGAGTGAATACCCGAGGGCAATCCGTGAAAAACCTGAGAAGTAACATCGTCTTTGACATGGTACCCTTCCGAGGCGTGTTTTTTGTAATTTTTCAGTGCCCAGGTCCGGACTAAAATAGCTTGTGCGGCATAATAGGCAGGCTCTGGCAGCGTCCCTCCCTCCGCTTCTACCACTCCCGCTACATAGTCTTCCAGCGGGATTCGTGCGACAGGCAATAAACCGGAACCTCTCGCAACCAAAGACAAAGAACCAGAAATGGCTCGTTCCCGGCCGGTATAACGCAACCCCAACCGATGATCTGGGTAATCCACAGTGGAACCATGCCCGTGCGGAAAAAACAACAAGACCCCTCCTTTAGCCATTACTTGGCCCTGCAAGCTGAGATGAACTTGATCACCCACTCTAGAAATTTTGTACACCAAACGATCCGACCCTACGGCCAAATGAACCGTATCAAAGGAAGAAAACAGGCCCGATTGAACCACGATATCCCAGTCTCCTTGAAGAGCCCGGACTTCCAATGAAGCGGGAACAACGGTGGAATACTGACGCACAGAAATGTGCGTTTGGGCTTGTGCTTTTTCACCTCCGGCCATCCAAAAAGACAAGCCCAGCAAAGACAAAGCGCCCGTTTTGGTCCAAGACAACAATCGCTTCGCTAATCGATGCATCACTCCCGGTTGGCCCATTCTTTCTTTTAATAAAGCTGCATTGTCCTCTTGTGTCTTTCGGAACGGTATGTCATAAAGCAATGCCTCGAGATCGGAAAGCATTTGGTCCTCGTTCGCCTCCTTTTGCAATCGTTCCGGAACTGCGGATCGCTGCAATATCAAATTCACTAAAGACACGTACGGCACTTGGATAAACCATTTGGCCAGCAAGAAGCTGACGGGATGCATCCGATACACCACGGTTTGAGGCACACCCCATAAAGCCGTTTCTAAAGTCGCTGTTCCCGAGGCAACGATCGCCGCATTTGCTCGCTTCATCAAAGAATCAAACTCACCCAGAGCAAAAGGCAACCCTGTTTGGGCGTATAGATGGCGTGAAACATTCGGTACAGCCGCAATAAAAAAATCAGCGGAAGGCATTCTGTGGGCCACAGCCACCATCAACGGCAATAGTGCGGCGACCTCCTGTTCCCTGCTTCCGGGCAACAAAGCCACCAAGGGTCGACTGTTTTGTGCTTCTGGATTTCGATCAAAGTGTCTGTCTGCTAAGGGATGACCCTCGTATAGGATATTTTCAAGCCCTTCTTGCCGAAAGAATGCCTCCTCAAAGGGCAGAATCGGGATCAAAACATCCACATTCTTTCGCAGCCCCAACACTCTGTTTTTTTTCCACGCCCAGGCCGTAGGGGCTATGAATTGCACAACGCGAAGGCCTTTTTTACGGAACCCTTTTTCCGTGAAATACTGCGCTAGTTTCGCATTGAACACCTGATAATCTACCAACAACAATACCTCGGGTTCAAATTGAAGTATGTCTTTTTTTGCCTGATGCAGCAACCCCATCAACTGAGGCAACTTCTTGATCACCTCGACGAATCCCATCACCGATAAAGACTTCAAGGATACCTTGGGAGGAAAGCCAACGACCGATTCCATTTCTTCACCACCCCAATACGCCAATTCCCATTGTGGGTCTATCGTGAGCCATTGGCGCAACAAATCGGCCGCATGTCGATCACCAGAAGGGTCACCCGCCACTATAAATAGACGGCGTTTTCTCATAACCAACTCCACCTCCAGAAGACTACCCCTAGGACATACAATAGGCTCGCCGTCAGTAGTCCCAACGCCATTCCTTCGCGTTTGGCGGCGAGGGCCGTAAAAAACAGACCCGCATTGATCAGCACGCCAAAGGTGAAAAGCCGAAGCAATAAAAATGCCCACAAATCAGACTCAATGGAGGCAGCCGGTGGCAAATCTGGATATATTTTCCGAATGACTGCCCAGACAAACCACGGTGTCGACAACCCAATGACCGCACCCACTAAGGTTTCCCATCCTGCTTTTTTCATTCCTCCAACCGATTGTGCCATTCCTCTAACGTAGTGTAGGCCGTTAAATCGTATTGCACAGGGACTACACTAACAAAACCCTGCTTCAATACCCATTCGTCCGTGTCTTCTCCTTGATCTTCATTAATGAATTCACCGGTCAACCAATAATAAGCCTTCCCCCGTGGGTCTCGGCGAATATCAAACTCTTCTACCCACTTGGCATGCGCCTGTCTACACACCCGAATTCCTTTATACGGAGCCAAAGAAGTAGGAGGAAAATTGACGTTCAAGCAGGTGTTTGCTGGCATGCCCTTTTGGAGCACGTCCAGAGCGATCGATCGCAAAAAAGGCTCACACCCGGAAAAATCCGCATCCCAATCGTATTCGTGCAAACTAAATCCAATGCTGGGAATGTTTTGCATGGCCCCTTCCACAGCCGCTGACATGGTTCCGCTGTAGATAACGTTTACAGAAGAGTTGCTACCGTGGTTTATACCGCTCACCAATAAGTCCGGTTTTCTATCCAACAAGACATGTACTGCCAATTTGACACAATCTACTGGCGTTCCGCTGCATGAATATTCTGTTTGCGGTCCTGCATCGTGATTACCCTTGTCTACACGCAATGTACTGTTGATAGTGATTGCATGTCCCATGCCACTTTGCGCACTATCCGGCGCTACCACTACCACTTCGCCGAGCGCGTTCATCGCTCGAATCAACGTACGGATACCGGGGGCTGTGATGCCATCGTCATTGCAAACAAGAATCAAAGGGCGTTTTTCTTGGGTCATTGCACAAATCTAATCCAAAGTGGTTGGCATAACGGCACGGGTTTTGTAATTTCACCAACAGATTCATTAACAACTCTGCATTATGTTACTTATTCTATTGGCCTTTATGGGCATTGGTTTTTATGTTCAATGGCAACTTAAAAAGAGATTCAAGAAATACGGAGAGTCCCTTCTTTCCAACGGAATGACCGGCCGAGCCATTGCCGAAAAAATGCTTCATGACAACGGCATTTACGATGTTCAGATTGTTTCCGTTCCAGGAAAACTTTCCGATCATTACAATCCCCAGGATAAAACGGTGAATTTATCACCCGAAGTATACAGTGGTCAAAGCGTTTCAGCAGCAGCTGTAGCGGCACACGAATGTGGTCACGCTGTGCAACATGCCACGGCTTACCGCTGGCTCAACATGCGGTCCATGATGGTTCCCATGGTGAACCTCAGCTCCCAATTGATGAATGTTTTGTTTTTACTGTCCATTTTTGGCATGTTTGCCTTTGGGTTGGGACAAGACCTTTTGATTCAAATTTTGATTGCAGCGCAATCGGTGATTACGGTTTTTGCTTTGGTCACCCTACCGGTAGAATACGATGCCAGCAACAGAGCATTGGCATGGCTAGAAACAACCAACATCACCCCTGGCCTGCAACAAGAAGAGGCAAAGGATGCATTAAAGTGGGCGGCCCGCACCTATTTGGTGGCAGCCATTGCCGCTGTCACTCAATTGGTCTATTACATCATGATGTACATGGGCCGAAGCGACGATTGAACGTACTGTGGTAAGGCCTTTTTCTCTCCATGACGCCGCCGGCGTCTTGGCCATTTACAAGCCCTTCATTGAAGATTCGGGGGCAACCTTTGAAACGGTCGTTCCCTCATTGGAATCGTTTGTAGAACGAATGCGTCTTATTTCGGAACGCTATCCGTTTTTCGTATGGGAGGAGGGTGGTAAAATCCTCGGCTATGCCTTTGCCACCTCCCACAGAGAGAGGATAGCGTACCAGTGGGTTGTGGAAACCTCGGTGTATGTATCCGAACCGGGGAGGGGCATCGGAAAAGTATTGTATGAATCTTTGTTGGCGGAATTGTCCGCTCGAGGATTTGTTTGGGCGTACGGTATCATCACCTTACCCAATCACGCGAGCCTTGCGCTGCACACCCATTGCGGATTTGAACACTTTGCCACCTATGTCCATGCCGGGCAAAAAAATGGACTGTGGCACGATGTGGTCTGGGTGCGAAAATTATTGAATCCCGCTACCCCGCAATTGCCTGAGCCTTTGTTTCTTTCTGCCCAAGAGAACGCTTAAAGAAACATCTTTCCGGGATTTAATATCCCCTTGGGGTCTACTAACTTTTTCATGTTCTTTTGCAACAGGAGAGCATCAGGAGAAAAGGCCAAATCCATATACCCTTTCTGAACCCAACCGATGCCGTGTTCCCCACTAATGGTTCCGTTCATAGCCATCACTTCCGTAAATAATTTTCGGATTCCCTCCCGCAGATGTTCTCCGTTCCATTGCTCATCTGTCATAGATCCTTTCACGATGTTGACGTGCAAATTACCGTCCCCCGCGTGCCCATAACATACACTCTGGAAACCGTATTCTTTCCCAATGCGCTTGACCGATCGAAGCAACTTGGGCAACTCGGCGCGCGGAACGACCGTGTCTTCTTCTTTGTATATGCTGTGTTTTTTTACCGCTTCCCCTACTCGTCTTCTCAATTTCCAAAGGGCTTCTTTTTCCGATGTGGATTGCGCAAACAAAACTTCTAGTGCGCCGTGGGCTTCTACCACCTCCGCTAAGTGTTCGGCTTCGCGTAAAACGGCCTCTTCGTCCATTCCATCCACTTCCATTAGCAAATGAGCTTCAATACCCGGCCCTGTAGGAATAGTCACGCCGTCCACGTATTTCAGGGTCCATTCTATGGCATCCTTTTCCATGAATTCCATACCCGATGGTGTAATGCCGGCTTGAAACACTTTGGCCACTGCCGCACAAGCCGCTTCCGCAGAAGCAAAGGGAGCCAATAGTGTATAACTGTGTTTTGGGTAGGGCAACAAGCGCACAACAATTTTGGTGACCACGCCCAAGGTGCCCTCCGATCCCACAAACCATTGGGTTAAATTGTACCCTGTGGAATTCTTCAACGTATTGGCACCTGTCCAAATAATTTCACCCGTCGGAAGAACCACTTCTAGATTCAAGACATAGGCATTGGTTACGCCGTACTTTACCGCTTTGGGACCTCCCGAATTGTAGGCAACATTACCGCCCATAGTGGATGTTCCCCAGGAAGAAGGATCCGGCGGGTAAAAAAGCCCTTTTTCTTTGCACGCCTCATGAAAAACCTGATTGATGACCCCGGGCTCTACCGTGGCTTGAAAATTGGATGAATCAATGGATAAAATTTTATTGAAGCGTTGCATGCTCATGGAAATTCCACCCTGCACAGGGATGGCTCCGCCGCTCAATCCAGTGCGTGCTGCCGCAGGAGTAACCGGAATGCCTAGATCATTGGCTAATCGAAGCACGGCAGAAACCTCTTCCGGAGTGGAGGGTGATACCACGGCATCCGGCAAAAAGAACAAGTCTTCCGTTTCATCGTGGGCAAATTCTGCGCGCAGTTCCTCTGCAAATGAAATGGATTCAGCGGGCAAGATCAAACGCAGAGCATCGTGCCAATTTGTCCTATCTTCGGGGCTATTCATCATAGCCTTAAAGGTAATGCATACCTCATTTTCTCTAGCACGCCCTTGGGCGGGCCTCTTACTCCTGATTTTATCTCTCCAAAACCTCAACGCGCAAGAGACACTCCCGGCGGCACGGGTAGTGGAACTGAACGATATTTACGATGTCTATGCTTTTGGTGGCAAGGGTGTCTTCGGATTGCGCTCGATGGCCGATGGTCAATACTACACCCGCATCAACCGCAGCTCAGCAGGGGCTCAATTGGAAAAATTTGATTACGCCACCGGCACCTCGCAAGGCATTTTGTTCACAGAAAAAGACCTAGAAACAGCCTATGGAAAAAGCTTTTCCTTGCAATCTTACAGCTTGAGTTCAGACGAAAAGTCCGTTGTGTTGGAAAGCCAAATGACCTCTATTTATCGCCATTCGTACACAGCTATGGTGGGCGTGTACCAACTAGAGAATAAAAAATTTACGTTGGTGAGTCCGGAGCCCATACAAAATGCGCAATTGAGTCCCAACGGCCAAAAAGTAGCCTATGTCCGCGCCAACAACATCTATCTGTTTGATATAGCTACGGGAACTACTTCAGCCATTACGACCGATGGTATAGCCAATCAAATCAGCAACGGGGCCCCGGACTGGGTGTACGAGGAAGAGTTCTCTTTTTCTATTGCCCTTTGGTGGTCCCCCAACAGCGAGTATGTGGCGTATTTACGGTTTGACGAAACGGATGTACACACCTTTTCCATGGACGTCTATGGAACGTCCCTCTATCCTTCTCAAACGGTGTTCAAATACCCGAAAGCAGGAGAAGATAATTCCAAAGTGTCCCTGTGGATCTATAGTCTTTCCTCGACGGAGAAAAACAGAATAAGCGATAAAATCGAGTACGAATACATCCCCAGAGTCCAGTGGACACCCCAAAATGCCCTGTCTTTTCTCACACTGAATCGATGGCAAAATGAATTGACTCTGTATTTGGCAAAAAACTTTCAAGAAACGCCAAAAGTTCACTTCCAAGAGTCCGATGCGGCCTATATAGACATCACAGACGATTGGCGCTTTTTACCCGATGGTTCCTTGGTGTGGAGCTCTGACCGCAGCGGATTCAATCATTTGTATTGGATTTCTGCTGACGGAAAGAAATCAAAACCCATTACGCGGGGATCCTTTGACGTAACGTCTTTGTACGGGGTGGATGCAAAAAACAGAGTGTATTATCAAGCGGCTGCACGTCATTCATCTCAAAGAGAAGTGTACGTTGTTCCCGTAAGCGGTGGTCAGCCAACGGTATTGTCGAACTCATCTGGAACCAACGATGCGCAATTCAGTCAGGATATGTCCCATTTTATTTTAACGCATTCGTCTGCTGGTTCGGTCTCTCGCATCTCTTTGCATCGCCAAAACGGATCGGAAATCAGATTGTTGGAAGACAATAAGGCCTTGAAGGATCGATTGAAAGAATTTGTCTTTAGCCCAAAGGAATTCTTTACACTAACGGCGGCCAATGGGCAGGAACTTCCGGCATGGCAAATCAAACCGTTGTCGTTTGATCCTACCAAAAAATACCCTGTATTGATGTTTGTCTATGGTGGACCTGGAAGCCAACAGGTCCTGGATCAATTTGGAGGCAGGGATTTTTACTGGTACCAACATTTGGCTTCCAAGGGATACTGGATTGTTTGTGTGGACAACCGCGGAACTGGTGGAAAGGGACGTGAATTCAAAAAATGCACGTACCAAAAATTGGGGCAACTGGAAGTGGAGGATCAAATCGCAGCCGCACAAACGATTGCCCATTGGCCGCAAGTAGATCCTCAACGCATAGGCATCTGGGGATGGAGTTATGGAGGGTACATGAGCGCGAATTGTTTGTTGCGGGGAGCCGACGTTTTCAAAACAGCCATTGCCGTTGCCCCGGTGACCAATTGGCGTTACTACGATAATATTTATACGGAGCGCTACATGCGCACTCCACAGGAAAACGGCGCGAACTACGATAGCAATTCTCCGCAAACCTATGCTGCTCAATTGAAAGGTAACTTCTTATTGGTTCACGGCACAGGAGACGACAATGTTCACGTGCAAAACTCCATGCGATTGGCCGAGGCGTTGATACAAGCCAACAAACCTTTTGACTACATGGTATACCCTGACAAAAACCACGGGATAGCCGGAGGAAAAACAAGAATGCACTTGTTCACAAAAATGACTGCCTTTCTCATGGACAATTTATAATAATACTATCTTACCGCCTTCTAACTTCACAAATCACTGCACATTATGAGCCAATCGATTGCGAAACGCCACCCCAAGGGACTTTACACATTGTTCTTTACAGAAATGTGGGAACGATTTGGTTTTTACTTAATCATCGGGATTGTATTTCTTTATATGACGGGCAATCTCGACGGAGGCGGATTGGGTTGGACAGAAAGCACAGCAAACGATGTATACGGTACTTACATTGCGCTGGTCTATCTAACGCCCTTTATTGGTGGGCTTTTGGCCGATCGAATTTTCGGATACAGAAAAACCATCATCGCGGGTGGCCTGTTCATGGCGGCCGGATATTTAACCCTGGCGGTGCCCGGAGAAATGGCTTTCTACCTGGGGCTTTTGCTTATTATTTTAGGAAATGGCCTTTTCAAGCCGAACATTTCCACACTTTTGGGCAATTTGTACAATAAGCCCGAATACCGTGAGCTAAAAGACAAAGGCTACAACATTTTTTACATGGGCATCAACATCGGTGCCTTCGCGTGCAATTTTATCGCTGCTTGGCTGCGCAACGAGTACGGTTGGGGCTATGCCTTCGCTGCAGCGGGCATAGGTATGTTGATCGGTGTGTTTATTTTCACCACTGGGAAAGGCCTATTGGCTGACGCCGATCAAATCAAGAAAGCGCAGGCAGAGGATATGCCTATGAGTCGTATTGCGACCACCATTTTTGTGCCCGCTTTGATTTTTGCTGTCCTTGGATATTTCGCTGGAAGTATATTGAATGTGGAAAATATTTTCGGATCTACCTCTAACGATACTTTCCTTTTCGCTTGCATTCCTGTCGCTTATTTCTATTTGAGCACCTACCTAAAGGCCTCCGCGGAAGACAAAAAGCCCATCGGGTCTCTATTGTACATTTTTACAGTCGTTATTATTTTTTGGGCCATATTCCATCAAAACGGTAACGTGTTGACCTCTTGGGCAGAGAAAAATACAAACCGTGAAATGCCCGCTGTTGTACAACCCCTTGCCGAGACCTTGAAACTGGATCAAAAAGTAACCTATCCCACCGACGAGAACCAAGAAAAGGATATTTACTTTGCCAATGCATCGCCCGAAGAAACGCCCGCTCCAGGGGAAACTATTTCCTTGATTAGTTCTGAACTTTTCGCCTCTATCAATCCCATGTTTGTGGTATTGCTCACTCCGTTGGTGGTCGGTCTCTTTGGATTCTTGGGACGTCGCGGGAAAGAGCCCAGCACTCCTATGAAAATCGGATTGGGATTATTTATTACCGGCCTGAGCACATTGGTTATGATTCTGGCCGTGAGTATGAGCCACAACGGAGCCGATAAAGTAAGCGCCGGTTGGCTTTTGGCCACGTACGGAGTGATCACGATTGGTGAACTGTGCCTCTCTCCGATGGGATTGTCTCTTGTCAGCAAACTCAGTCCCGCTCGTTTGACGGCCGTGATGATGGGCGGATGGTTTTTGAGTACCTCCATTGGCAATAAGCTGGCCGGGGTATTGGGACACATGGGTTCAGACAACCCAGACAAAAGCTTTGTGTTCTACATCAACTTTACCGGCGCCATGGTGTGCGCCGTTCTTCTCTTCATCGGAGTGAAGCGAATTACCGCTGTTTTAAACGATAAAAAAGACAACGCATGATTACTTTAGAACAAATTAGAGATTTCAAAGGGGCTTACCCAAAGCAGTTGTGGTATTTGTTTCTCACAGAAATGTGGGAGCGCTTTTGTTTTTACGGAATGCGCGGCATGCTGACAGTCTTTATGGTGTCTCAATTGTTCTTGGATGAGAAGTCCGCAAACCTACAGTACGGTGCCATCCAAGCTTTCGTATACGCCTTTACGTTTATTGGAGGTGTCATGGCCGATCGCATTTTGGGCTTTCAGAAGTCACTTTTTTGGGGTGCTTTGTTAATGATAGCGGGAGGAGCGATCATTGCTCTCTCACCAGAGAATTATTTTTACATCGGTATATGTTTCAACATCATCGGTACGGGATTCTTTAAGCCCAATATCTCCACGATGGTAGGGCAATTGTACCACGAAAACGATTCTCGTCGAGATGCTGGATTTAGTCTGTTTTATTCTGGAATCAATGCCGGTGCCTTTTTAGGAGGTGTCTTGATGGTATACGTTGGCAAATACCATAGCTGGCCTCTCGCTTTCGGTTTGGTAGCCATTGTCATGACGGCGAGTCTAATCACTTTCGTGCTGACAAAAAAGTCCCTAGGCCCTATTGGATTGAGTCCGTTGATAGACACTACTCCTGCAAAAAAGGCAAAACTGTACGAGTGGATTGTCTATGGTGCTTCTTTATTGATTGTTCCTTTGGTTTTGACCATGGTAACCAATACAGATTACACAGACTACTTCATGTACGCTATCGGTCCTCTTACTTTGGTTTATTTGGGATTTGAAATGACTCGATTCACGGCAGAAGAAAACAAAAAGCTAGGTGCAGCGTTGGTGTTCATTTTGTTCAGCGTTCTTTTTTGGGCCTTTTTTGAACAATCCGGAGGTTCTTTGGCCCTGTTTGCGTTAAACAATGTGAATGATTCTTTCCTAGGATTCTCATTAGACCCCAACGTCGCAAACAATTCCGCAAATTCCGCCTTTGTTATTTTGTTTGCTCCCCTTTTGGGACTTGTATGGGTCGCTCTGGCAAAACGCAAGGCTGAGCCCAACTCCGTTGTAAAATTTGGTCTCTCCTTCCTCCTCTTGGGGTTGGCCTTTTTCACTTTGTACGCTACCGTTTTTGTCGCCGATCCCTCCACAGGAATGACGGGACAAGAAGTATTCATCTTAGCCTACTTCGTGATGACTTTTGCTGAACTCTTTTTAAGCCCGATTGGACTCTCTTTGATGACCAAATTGTCTCCGCTGAAAATCCAAGGATTAATGATGGGTATGTGGTTTTTGGCATCTGCCTATGGGCAATATGTTGCTGGTCTTTTAGGTGCGGGAATGGCTACGGATGGGGAAGCATCCTCCAATTATGATCGCTTGATCAATTATACCAACGGTTACCACTATTTAGCCGTTATGGCGTGCGTAGGTGGCGTTGTACTCTTGGCCCTTTCTCCTTTTGTGAAACGATTGATGGGCAATGTTCGTTAAAGTATTTTAGGCTTTGAAATAACTACCTACCCCCTGACTGTATGAAACATTTCTTCCTTCCATTGTTTTGTTCCATGACTATTCTTTCTTTTGGACAAACCAATCAAAGTGGACTCCACTTTGATAAAGTCAACGATTACGCCACCGCCGTCAATGTCTCTGCACTACTCGTTGGAAAAACGGCATTTTCTTTGACTGCCTGGGTTTATCCAACAAATAGCGCACCAGCGTTTCCAAATTTCGATGGAATTCTGGGTATAAGAAATGAAACCAATTGTGATTTCTACATTTTACAATTATCTGCCACCACGTACGAGGCTAGGTTTAGAAATAGTACGGGGACTAAGTTTACCATATCTTCTGCAACTTGCACGCTAAATCAATGGCAACATTTAGCATTGGTATATGACGGCACTTCCTTAAAATTTTACAAAAACGGTATTCTTGCGAATACCGTTCCTGCGTCAGGTTCGTTTAGTAACAGCACCCAGGCGCTTCATATTGGCCGATTACCTCTCAATACCACAACATCTTTTTATTTTGGCGGTAAGCTAGACGATGTCGCTCTTTGGGGGAAATCATTGACTGCTTCTGAAGTGAACTGTTTGTTTACAGGAGACATTTCTCCCAATGCAGCGGGATTGTCACTTTATTATTCTATGAATGACGGAATTGCCAACGGTAACAATATAGCTATCACCGCATTAAATCCTATAGCGGGAAGCATTCCTGCAACGCTCAACGGATTTGGTCTCAACTCGACTACCAGTAATTTTGTAACAGGCGTAGGACAATGGACAACTGTTCCTGCCACACTATGCAAAGGATCTTCTTACATGATTGGCACACAGTCCTTTACCACGGCAGGGTATCATACTATCTATACTTCTACTTCCGCGGGATGCGACTCTGTTTATGAAATAAACCTCACCATGGATTCTACCGATTTTACCATTACCTCTACTGATGTAATTTGTTATGGTCAAGCGACGGGTTCAGCAACGGCCTTGCCCAGTTTTGGGGGCGCCCCCTATAGCTATGTATGGAACACCACTCCAGTGCAAACTACCTCAACGGCTAGTGGATTAATAGCCGGTACCTATCTCTGTACGGTTACCGGATCCAATGGTTGCAGTCAACAAAGAAGTGCAACCGTTGTGCAACCGGCCTCTGCTATTTATGCAACAGCCACACTTTCTAGCGGAAGTATACTAGCCAGCCCAACGGGGGCTAACTGCACCTATCAATGGGTCACTTGTCCCAATTATACCCCTATCCCAAACGAGACAAATAGTTTTTTTACTCCAATTAGTAACGGATCCTATGCTGCTATTGTATCTGTCGGTGGCTGTACTGACACCTCTGACTGCGTTGTGGTCTCTGGCATAGGTCTTTCCGAGTGGACATTAGGCACTCTTACGTGCGTACCCAATCCAAGTCAAAATAGAGTACTTGTCTCTTGGGATGTCCTTCCCATGCTAGTCCCACAAAAGTTATTCTGGGCTAACGTAAGCGGTCAAGTGGTGAGGGAAGATTTTATCCATCCGGGAATAAATGAATTGGATGTATCTGAAGTGCCAAACGGTGTGTACCTATTAAAAACAGATCACGGCGATCTCATGCGATTGCAAATCATTCATCCATAAAAAAGGCCGCTGATAGCGGCCTTTTTTTGTCGGGATGACACGATTCGAACGTGCGACCACACGCCCCCCAGACGTGTACTCTACCAACTGAGCTACATCCCGTGCATTCATTAATAGGGGTGCAAATATAATCCAAAATAGCTCCACGAATAGTGATAAGCCATCGATTTTAACGATGAGGAATACCCTATTTTTGTGCAGTTTAAAACGAATTATGGAACAACACGAATGCATCATTATTGGCAGTGGACCTGCCGGATATACCGCCGCCATTTACGCTGCGCGCGCTGATTTACGCCCTATCATGTATGTGGGTTTACAGCCAGGTGGTCAATTAACCACCACAACGGAAGTGGACAACTTTCCGGGATATCCAAAAGGAATAGACGGCAATGCACTGATGGAAGACCTCAAACAACAAGCAGAACGATTTGGCACCGATGTTCGCTGGGGTTTGGTCACCAAAGCGGAACTGAGCACAGAGCACGGCGGTTGGCATACCCTGACTATTGATGGAACAACGAGCGTACAAGCGAGAACCGTGATTATCGCGACGGG
Organism: Owenweeksia hongkongensis DSM 17368; assembly: GCA_945907425.1. Taxonomy (GTDB): domain Bacteria; phylum Bacteroidota; class Bacteroidia; order Flavobacteriales; family Schleiferiaceae; genus CAMDTE01. The sequence continues at coordinate 13,639 of CAMDTE010000021.1, forward strand.
CGCGACGGCTAAATACTTGGGTCTTCCATCAGAAGAAAAGTTTATGGGATTCGGTGTAAGCGCTTGCGCCGTTTGCGACGGTTTCTTTTACAAGGGGCATGAAGTGGTATTGGTAGGCGGTGGCGACACCGCGGCCGAAGAGGCCACCTACTTGGCCAAAATATGTCCTAAAGTGACTATGATTGTGCGCAAAGGCGAATTAAAAGCCTCAAAGGCAATGCAAAACCGCGTACTATCCACTCCCAACATCGAAGTGCGTTGGCACACCCAAACGGTTGAGTTGCTCGGCGGTCAGTCGGTAGAAGGGGTTAAGGTGAAAAACACAGAAACCGGCGTGGAGGATATTATTCCAGCTACCGGTTTCTTTGTGGCGATTGGGCACAAGCCCAATACGGATATTTTCAAGGGACAGCTCTCCATGGACGATACTGGCTACCTCATTACGCAAGGATCTACCGTATCCATGAACCGCCCCGGGGTATTTGCCGCCGGAGATGTTCAAGACAAGGTATACCGTCAAGCGATTACTGCGGCCGGGACCGGTTGTATGGCGGCCTTGGAGGCCGAGCGTTACCTTTCCACCCTCCACTAGATTGACCTCCGGCATTGCGGTCACGCCCAGCCGATGGGCCACCCGCTCCGCCACGGAACTTTCCTTTGTAACCACCGCCGTATCCGCCACCTTGGCCGCCACCTTGGCCGCCGCTCTGGCCGCCACGATAAGATCCGCCGCCACCGCCAAACTCACGGGTGTCTTCTACAGCTTCAATTTGTACTGGCTTCCCTTCCCATTGCGCCCTCTTCATGGCATCCTGTACACGTTGTACGAATTCCAAGGGTACGCTGAAATGGCTTTGGTTGCGAGCGACGTCTACACCTTGCACATCAAACTTTCCTAAGCCGGTAGTTTCCCGTACCCAGTCTTTGAGCAAAGGCCATGTAAATCCAGCGCTTTGACCCATATTCAACGTGAAGCGCTGTTCTTTCTTTCCACCTCGAGCGGGAGCACCTTGACCATCGAAAGGACGAGAACGCTCATTCAAATTGATGTTGTTTCCAGCCTCCGAATAGTGTCGGAACAAACCTGCAAACTCTTGCGCTAAAAATTGTGTGATGAGTTCTTCTTTGGACATACCTTCAAACAAAGGCATCAATTCCGCCATGAAAGGAGCAATTGCATCAGCATCCACGTCATGATTGGCAACACGCGTAGCGAAATCGGATAATTGTGCTTGACAAACCTCGTTGGCACTTGGAAAAGCTTTGCGTTCGATGGGGCGACCAATGATTTTTTGAATGACCGGAATCGAGCGCGCCTCGCTGCCTGTAGCTAGAATCCAGCTGATGCCGAATTTTCCGGCTCGGCCTGTGCGTCCTGAGCGGTGTGTGTAGTTTTCAACATCGTTCGGAAGGCGATGATGAATCACATGTGTGATATCGTCCACATCGATTCCTCGTGCCGCTACATCGGTACAAACCAACACACGCACGTGACGATTACGGAAGGCATGCATCACCAAATCGCGCTGCTGCTGACTTAAATCTCCGTGCAATGCGGCTGCCGTGTATCCATCGGCAATCAGTTTTTCCGCAATTTCTTGCGTATCAATTTTGGTATTGCAAAAAACCATACCGTACATTCCCGGAGCGCTATCGAGCAATCGACGCATTCCCATATACTTATTATCGCGCGTGACACTGTACACGCTGTGTTCAATCTGAGCCGTTGCCTGGTTTCTTTTTCCTACCTGAACCGTTACGGGAGAGTCCATAAACTCCCGCGTGATGCGCTGGATAGCGTCTGGCATGGTGGCCGAGAAGAGCCAAATGTTTACTTCGGGCGGAGAAAGACGCAACACCTCACGGATATCGTCTACAAATCCCATTTGAAGCATTTCATCCGCTTCGTCCAAAACCAATGTTTGCAACTCTGAAAGGGTCATTACTCCCCTTCTGTACAAATCCATCAATCGACCGGGTGTCGCCACCACGATATCCACTCCTTGCTTTAATGCCTTGATTTGTGTGGAAATATTAGAACCGCCATAGACCGCGAGCACATTTACCGCAGGTAAAAATTTGGAATATTTTTCCATTTCTCCTGCAATTTGAACGCACAATTCACGCGTTGGAGATAAAATAAGCGCTTTGGGTCTGCGCTGTGGCTCTCCGAAGAATTCCAACAAGGGCAAGCCAAAGGCAGCTGTTTTTCCCGTTCCGGTTTGCGCTAAGGCAATCAAGTCTATTTCTCCATTGGCAGGCAAAATAGCCTGTAGAACTTGTGACTGCACCTCTGTTGGTGAAGTAAACCCAAGGCTTTGAACAGCCTCAAGAAGCTCAGGCCGAAGGCCGAGCGAATCAAATGTAATCATTGATGTTTTTTTAGTGTGGCTGCCCAAATCTCGCTAGAAGATCTTTTGCCACCCCACACTTGCATAAAGCACAATTGGCAATCTGATCTACGAACGAACCCTAGAAAGGCCGTTAAATTTTCGGCAAAGGTACAATTAAAAAAGCGCACAAACCTGTAAGCCGGATTCTGTCCCTTTTTCAAGGTCCTTGTCATTGATCTAGGCATGCAGTCACCCACACGCTCCATCTGCCTACCCTCCGATTCGGGCGAACCACCCTTTGGACACGAAGTCCTTATCGGTTTACATGGCATTTCAACCCGCCAGGTTTACCAAGCCGCTGGATTCACACCCAACGCTGGTGGGCTCTTACCCCACCTTTTCACCCTTACCTCTTGCAAGGCGGTTTCCCTTTCTGCGGCACTTTCTGTAGTTATTCACTTTCGTAAATAACCCCTTCCCGTTAGGAAGGGCGGTGCTCTGTGTTGTCCGGACTTTCCTCTCCCCTGTTTCCAGGGCAGCGACAAGGCGGTTTGTACGCTCGGTGCAAAGGTACTTTAATCCCATGTATTCCAGGGCAAAAAACAAAAAACCCCCCGCGCCACGGCGCGGGGGGTTTCCATCCTTCAAAAAAATCTTACTGCAAAACCACGCGAAGCACGCGTTGTCCTTCCAGAGCACTCAACCGCAAGGTGTATACACCTTTGGGCATTTCGCGCACATCGATAGGAAACTTCACCGCTCCCGAAGCTTTACTGATGGATTTACTTACCACCACTTGGCCCAAGCCATTGATCAATTCTAAATGACCATCCAATGCCTCTGATCCTACAATTTCCACCACAAACTGGCCATTGGATGGGTTCGGATAAGCCCATAAGCTTTGACCGAAGTTCTCTTCCATTCCAATGTGACTAGTCACCGTGAAGGCAATGCTGTCGATGGTTCCACAACTAGAATCCGTCACCACCAAGGATACAACAAAAGAGCCCGCCCCTGCATAGGTATGCGATGTGGCTGCACCCGTTCCATTGAATCCGTCGCCGTAATACCAAGTATACGAATCCCCATTAGATCCTGTGCTATTGAAAGAAAAGGTGCCTGCAGGAGCTTCGACTCCGGCACCCACAGCCAACGCAGTGTCTGCGCTAGCAACGAAACTCACTGGATTGCGTATCGAGGAACAAGCGGCAGATGTAACGGCAAAACGCATGTTGGGTCTGTCTCCAGAAGCCGATGAGGTAGTGATAGCCCCTGGAGTACACCCCGATGTAGTGGACAAGTCAGCGAAACCGTCAGTAACCGAATTAAAGGTGGTCGGCGAATACCTTACCGATGTGTTGCTTGTCCAAGAAGCATTATCAAAACAAACCTCTATAACCACATTATCCGACCCATTCCATAAATAGGGTGTGCTAAATGTGTGCACATTCCAACCCGGGGTGGCTGCATAAGCCGTATTGGTATATACAGTAGAGAAACCGGCATTAGGCAAGTAGGAAGCTGTCATCACAGAAGAAGTAGTACTTCCCATTGAAATCGTAAAGTTCCCCATAGTTTGCGCTGCGGCAGTAACTACATCAAAGGCTACGGAGTTGATGTTACCAGGGAAAGCACCTAAAGCAGCCATTTCTGAAGCCAAGATCAAATATTGAACTCGGCCATCCATATAAAATGTTTTGTATGGAGTAATAAGAGTAGATGTGGATACCGCTGCACCAGTACCTAACTGTACTGTATCGCTAGAACTTTCGTACTGTACATAATAAGTAGATTGTCCGTTGGTTGGAACCGTGGCACTATTACCCGTTGAAAAATTGCTTCCACCCGTAGATGCTGTATACCAACCCATCATTGTTCCAGGATAACCCGGCACATTTAATTGTATTGAATCTTGGTTAACGCAAACCGTATCAGTTGGGCCTACTTGTGGCTCAAAAGGAATGTAGTTTACATTGAGTTTCAGAACCGTATCATTGTTTGCACGGCCATCATTCAATAACGAACTATATCCTTTGAAGGAGAATAATCCTCCATTATAAGTGTTCACAGCACCAACCAACACCGTATCACGACTATAAGGAACCAAATTTCCAGAATAGGTAGAGGTAATGGTGGAAACAATTCCTGTCGGTGAAGTAACCTTCACAGAAACAGGCATTGAGGTAATATTATTTATTCCATAATTATCAAATACTAAGCTCAATGAGGTCGCAGCAGAACCACAACCGCCTCCAGCACCCAGTATTGCAACAACCCGAGAGTCATTGGCTATAGGCGTGAACTCATCTGCACCCATGTCTGGAGCCGTAGAACCTGCCGCCGGACGAACTTGGCCATCTATGTCTGTGGCAACTCCCAAAAGCGCGCCCAAGTCATTGGGGAATGATCCCAAAATGTGCAAATCGTCGTTGGCCATAAATAATACGGATCCACTTACGGAATACGCATTAAAAGTAGGTTGAGCTGTTTGCCATGCAGCCAAACTAGCCTGAGCAGTTCCACAATGCGCTAAGGTCGTTGCCGAACCTTGATAGGCATTATAATCGAGAGTGAAGTTGTTAGCCGTGGTTGGCAATGGCGTGATAAAAGTCGCATAGGTTGTTCCTGCAAAAATGTTGTTCTTCACATTAACACTCTGCAAACCACTGGCAACAACGGTTGAAGAAGACTGATAATATCCATATCCTCCGCTGAATGTGTTATGGTAAATATGATAAAAGCGGGGAGAGTACACATACGCACCATAGCTATTTCCTTTGAGCATATTGTTGACAATATAGTTGTTACCACCCCCTGGCGCAGCAACCGCATTGTAATTCGGATAATACAAATACATTCCATAAGTACCTGCAATTATATTATTACTCACCACGTTCATATTTTCCGGATAATACGCGTACAAGCCATAGGAAGAGGTGTTACGGAAGTTTTTAAAAGTATTTCCTGTAATGTTGACGTTCTTAATGTAGTAGAGTCTAGTACCATAGGCATACTGTTGACGGAAGATGTTGTTTTCTACCACAAAGTTTTCATCAAAGTTTGTTAATGAAGTACCCATTAATGCAAGTCCATAATATCCTCCAATAATGACATTATTCTTGATAAAAATATTATCCACATCTCCACCAGCCAGTGTTGGGGAATTGGTTCCTCCTGTCGCTGCTATAGCAGCCCCAAGGGATGTACCTACAGAGTCTGCAATGACCTTGCAGTGTTGAATGACGATGGAGTCCGCATTGTTTAATAAGCGAACCCCATACAAACCACCCGAATTATTCAAGGTCATATTTTGGAAACGAATGTGTTTTGCTCCATTTAAATCTACGGAAGCAGCAGAACCAAGACCCGCATTAATTTTAGTTAAATTCATGCCCGCTCCGTTAAAAGTGATAGGTCGCAATGCACTAGCCCCTTGAACTGCACCTAAATTTATTGAACCCGTAAAGTTTGCTGCCGCAATATTTAAAGTAGTTGCAGCGGTAATGCCACATTGACTCAGTAACGTAACAGCAGAGTCCAATTTGTTGAAATTGGTTCCTATCGCCGGCAAAGCAGCATTTATGGTATAAGTACCAGCCAAAGCAGACACACAAAGTGTCTTAATTGTCAATGGCCCTATCAGTGCGGAAAAATTACCTCCACCACAGCTATCTTGGACATAAAAGTCGTAATACGTGTTTGGAGATAATCCCGAAACGGTATAGGGGCTATTGATTTGATTTACCACTGTTCCAGTCGCTCCGGTTGAACTCAAAAATCCTTGAGGACCCCAGATTATTTTAGATTTCAACGGAACAGTTCCTGGTACGTTGGCCCATGATAGAGAAACGGACGTTGACGTTTTACCAGTGGATACTAGAACGGGGTCTGGGCAAGCGGGCACTGCCTTAACCTCAAAGTCATCAATGAACAAATCAGGGCCAAATCCAGAATTGGCACGCAATTCGAAAATTGCTTCGCTTCCTACATAAGAAGCAGCCAAATACTTCAATTCTGTAATAAATGTGCCTGGAGTTGTAATTCCACCACCGGGTGAACTTAGATTTGCCCCTGCCTTACTAAAAAGAGTATCCCAAACGGAAGATGATGTCTTTCTCACCCGAAGAACAAATCCATCCAACGGATAGTTAGCCATAGCTTGGTGAGCCCACTTGAATCCAACCGTTGCGGTAGATGAAATGTTGATGGGATGTGTGGTATAAATGGCCGTTGATCCAGAGGGCCAACTCCAGAAGTTTGCACGCGCCATGCCATTAGATCCAGATAAATACTGCATCCAAGTATTTGACCCTGAAGTAGTCCAACAGGGAGCAGGATACGCGGTAAATGTTTCTAAATAAGGCATTATCCCAGTAACGCAAGGCGTAGTAAAGTCTGCAAACACCGAAAGGCTCGTTTGACCTCCAGAACAATTGGATTTAACATAAATGCGATAACATGTACTGGGAGCTAATCCGGTCAAATTAATATTTCCACTACTCGGCAGCGTGAATGTGGATCCTGTTCCTTGTTGAAAGCCGCAGGGACCCCATTCGTAGGTATATGATCCGTTTACATTGGTAGAATTAACTGCTATAACAGCACTAGTGCCTATAACCGACGTGACGCTCAAAGTGGGTGGCGAACAACCTGCTGGATTGTACTCATAGGCTCCCATATCTGGTGTAGTTGTTCTGCTTACATTATTGATATCTAACGGAACCCAAGTCAGAACATTGGCGCCTGATGCATTTAATCCACTTGCTTGCGGAGTTAAATCACCGGTTGATGCAGATACAAATAATGGATTAGTCATTACCGAAGCTAAATCTGGCGTGCCTGCAGATGCTTGCCAAGCAGCCAAAGTTGTTTTGGCTGATCCTAAGAAGCCCACATTGTTAGCAGTTCCGCCCGCTCCTGTAAAGTCAAAAGAATTGTTATTAGAATTTGGCACCGCTGTGGATGTTGCCCAATACTGGGCGTATTTCACGCCTGTATTTGCATGATTGATGGTGAAAACGTTATTCTTAACTTCTAAGTCTAACGGTGCTCCACTAAAATAACTACCATACGTTACAGTAGTGCCCGTAGCGCTAGGATTGTCAAAGTTGAAGTTATTGTGTAAAACTCGGGTAGAATCTAAACTGAAAGTGTAAAGTCCATACATCGATCCTATATTGTGGTTAATATTATAAAACACATTATTGGCAATCACAAAAGGATTGAATTTCTCCCCTACCGCAGAAGATGTATAAATACCATAAAAAGTTTGGCTAGTTGCTGTGGCGCTTCCCGCATTATCGTGAATTTTGTTACCCTCAATTCTAGATCCACCCACTTGCCGACCATAGATGAGTATTCCGTACATAGAAGAAATAGGCCCTGATCGCGTTACGCGAGTAATATCATTTCGTTTAAACAAAAGTCCATTTTGACCCTGCATATATGCTCCGTAATAATAGAAGTTGTGAATGTTTGTGTATCTAATTTTATTGCCTGTGGGCAAGTTGAATTTAGTTCCAGAAACACCACCAAGTGTTAAACCATAATAACCTCCAAGAATACTACAGGAGTCAA
>CAMDTE010000022.1 GCA_945907425.1 Owenweeksia hongkongensis DSM 17368
ACGATTTCCCGCACTTCTTCCGAGGCCTTGGGTTTCATTCGCACGTATTTGATGGTTTTTCCGTTTTTTACTTCTTGACCTGCCCATGCGAAATTGGATCCGGTTTCGTACTTGCTCAGCAAAACGGAAGGGGAAAATTGACCAGAAGGCCCAGTCAATGTGCGTGCAGTGATTTCTTCATCGTCCGGATTGACGATGTACAATTTGGATCCGCTCATAAAGAGAATTTGTCCATTGAGTTCTAGCCGATAGGAGTCGCCTACCACCGTTACTTTTCCTTTGCTGCTTCTTTTAACTCGAGGGCCCCCATTCTTACCGGGAGCGTCCAGCGTGTTGGTAAAAGAAATCGTTTGATCGGTATAGGCCTCTGTTTTTGATTTTACCTCTTTGAGTAGTTTAACCGCTTCTACGCTAGCTTGCGCCCAAGTGATCAGGGGAAAGGCCAAAAGAACAATTCCTACTAGTGTCTTTTTCATGTGTTTTGTTGTTTAACCTCGCAATGCACTCAAAATGTGTTCCAAATGGGCTCCGTCTTGCACCAATACCTGTCGAGCCTTTGATCCTTCAAAAGGACCAATAATTCCGGCAGCTTCCAATTGATCCACCAAACGCCCCGCTCGGTTGTAGCCCAACTTCAATTTTCTCTGAAGCAAAGAGGCTGACCCTTGCTGGTGCATTACTACCACACGCGCCGCTTCTTCAAAGAATTCATCTCTGTCCCTGGGGTCCATAGGGCCCATCCCGCCACTTCCGCCTTCCGGCCCATTGTACTCAGGCAATTGATAGGGGGAAGAGGGAGCTGTTTGATCCCCAATGAAAGAACAAATGTTTTCTACTTCTGGAGTATCTAAAAAGGCGCATTGTATCCGCACCAAATCATTTCCCGCAGAAAACAACATATCTCCTCTGCCAATGAGCTGATCCGCTCCGCCTGCATCCAGAATCGTGCGAGAATCAATTTTAGAGGCCACTTTAAAAGCAATCCGCGCTGGAAAATTTGCTTTGATTATGCCAGTGATCACATTGACAGAGGGTCGCTGCGTAGCGATAATTAAATGAATTCCAATGGCACGAGCCAACTGCGCTAAACGGGCAATAGGTGTTTCCACCTCTTTTCCCGCCGTCATGATCAAATCGGCAAATTCATCGATGACCAATACGATGTAAGGAAGATAGCGGTGTCCCTCTTCGGGATTCAGTTTTCGAACGATAAATTTTTCGTTGTATTCCTTGATGTTCCGAACCATGGCTATTTTCAACAGGTCGTACCGTTGATCCATTTCAATACACAAAGAGTTCAAGGTATTGATCACCTTGCTGGTGTCCGTAATGATGGCCTCGGAGTCGTCGGGAAGCTTGGCCAGGAAATGCCGTTCGATTTTGTTGTAAAGGGTCAGCTCCACTTTCTTTGGATCCACCAACACAAATTTCACCTCAGAAGGATGTTTTTTGTATAAAATAGACGAAAGGATAGCATTGAGACCCACAGATTTTCCCTGGCCCGTTGCACCTGCCATTAACAAGTGGGGCATTTTCGTTAAATCGGCTACAAAAATTTCATTGCTGATGGTCTTCCCTAAGGCCACTGGAAGTTCAAACCCACTGTTTTGGAATTTCTCTGTCGCAAGGACCGATTTCATCGATACCGTTTGCGGTGATTTGCTTGGCACCTCGATGCCAATGGTACCTCTTCCTGGAATCGGGGCGATGATACGAATTCCTAATGCGCTAAGACTCAATGCGATATCGTCTTCTAAGGATTTTATTTTGCTGATGCGCACACCGGCCGCGGGGACAATTTCATACAACGTAACCGTGGGACCGATCGTTGCTTTAATTCGAGCAATCTCAATTTTATAGTGGCTGAGGGTTTCTACAATTTTGTCTTTGTTTGCCTCCAGTTCCTTTTGATCTACTACGATTTCTTGTCCACCGTAATCATTGAGCAAGTCCAATGGGGGAATCCTGTACTTGGAAAGATCTTTTTTTGGATCGTATGCACTTCCTATCGTGCCGTATTCTACGGATTCACCGCCTTTCGATGTACTCTCGGCTCCCGTCTTTTCATTTTGAGCAGGTTCAATTTCCAAAGGAGTGGATGCGGCCGTTGTTGAAGGAATCGATTCTTGTTCTCTGTCAGACGAAAAATCCACAACCGGTGCCACTTTTTCTTCTACCAAGGGTTCCTGGGTGGCTGTCAAATCCAATGGTGGTGTCGTTGCATCCCAAGGAGCCGACGCGTTGTCGGGAGATTTTTTGGCCACCAATGCGGCCAATTGACGTGGGGTGACACGCAACATCCAAACGGCGTACAAAACAATGGCCGCACCCCAAGCGAACCAAATTCCAGACATTCCCACCCAGGCAGCGCCCCAATGAGCTAAATAATCGCCCATGGCACCACCCCATGGTCCCCAGGTGGCGGGCAGTGCCAAAGACAAGCCGCAGGTGAGTAACAAGGTGCTCCAGGCAATGTGGCGTAACCAGCGCAATCCAGCAAAGGGCGTAAGAAAAGCCAAGCGCAAACCAGCGGCTGCCATCCAAAACAACCACCCAAAAATCGCTACGCCCAAACCATTGACTACCAAGGTCTGTCCAATAGCAGCGCCAATTTTTCCAAAAGTATTGGATACAGTCACGCTGTCATCTGTCAATACGGACCAAAAAGATCCAGTGAAGTGACTGAAGTCTTCCCGCCAGAACCAAAGGGTCGCGGCACTAGATAAAGCGCTAAAGGAAGCAGTAAAAAAGAGGATAAGGCCCGCAACGGTGGGAAGGCTCTCATTTTGAAGTAGGGAAGGGGTGCCTTTTTTTGCCATATATTCTTTCGAAACCCAAAAATACCATTTCCTACCTTTGTGACCTACACAAATCAGCAATAGGTATGATACAAATGATCACTGCGATGTCCGAGCTCGGGGCGGGAACCCGCGGAGCCAGTCTTGGTTATGCTGCCATACGTAGCGCCTCGCTGAATAGTGACCCGCGTTTTTTTAGAAAATACACTCCGAAAAAGGTAGAAACAAACAATGCCCTGTTGTTTGAGCACGTGAACTCGCCCTACGGTCGACGCATCAAAGGGATAGTGCGCATGTACCGTCGACTTGCAGCCGTCGTCGCGGAAACATTGGACGACAATCGCTTTCCTGTGGTCATTTCTGGAGACCATAGCAACGCGGGAGGAACCATTGCGGGATTGCGTCACGTCTATCCAACGGCGCGAATAGGAGTCATATGGATTGATGCCCACGGCGATTTGCACAGCCCTTTTACGTCCCCTTCTGGGAACATGCACGGCATGCCATTGGCCACAGCTATTGGCGAGGACAACAGAGATTGTCAAATCAATAAACCCAAACAGGGTACCATTAAGAGCTGGGAGCAATTGAAAGGCCATCCCCGACGCGTCGTTCCATCGGATATTGTTTTTATTGCCCTAAGAGACACGGAAGCGCCTGAAAATCACCTCATTGACAAGTACGGAATGAAAGTCATTCGAGTGGAAGAAGTGCGCGATAAGGGAGCGGAATCCACCGTTCATACCGCCTTGGAACATTTGAAAGCATGCGATGTATTGTATGTTTCCTTCGATGTGGATTCGTTGGACCCTAGCATTTCGGACGGTACAGGCACTCCTGTGCCCGACGGATTAAATGAAAAAGAAGCCGCAGATTTGTTGGTTGCTTTGGCTAGAGTCCCTCGGTTGTGTTGTTTGGAATTTACGGAAATCAATCCCTTGCTGGACAGTAAGAGAAATTCCATGGGCGAGGCGGCTTTTCGTTTGCTCAAACAAACGGTAGAAAGTTTAGAAGAAAGAGAAAAAGTAATCCCCGCAGTACATCACCCTTCAAAGTAATTAGAATAATGACATTAACAGCTGTAGAAAAATCTCTGAGTGAGGCCCTAAGTCAATCGTTGAATCGGGTGTATGGCTTTTCGCCAGCCCCTTTTGCTTTGCAAGAGACGAGGCGAGAATTTTCGGGCACTTTTACGGCTGTTGTCTTTGGTTGGGCCAAAGATTTGCGACTTTCTCCGGAAGTCGTGGGTCAAGCGATAGGGGAGGACCTGGTCAAAACATGCACCCTTGTGTCTGGTTTTTCCGTAGTCAAGGGTTTTTTAAACATGGAGCTGAATGCACCTGTTTGGCACTCTTTGTTTCTGACTATCCGAGACGATTCGGCTTTCGGGTGTAAGCCCATTTCCAAAGAGGCCCCGATTGCCTTGGTAGAATATGCCTCACCCAACACAAACAAACCGCTGCATTTGGGACATTTGCGAAATATTTTGCTCGGACACAGCGTGGCTAAATTGTTGGCTGCAGACGGTCAGAGGGTAAAGAGAGTACAGATTATCAATGATAGGGGGATTCATATTTGCAAATCAATGCTGGCGTGGCAAAAATTTGGTGAAGGGGAAACTCCCCAGTCTTCGGGATTGAAAGGGGATCATTTAGTCGGTAAGTATTATGTTGCTTTCGATGCGGCCTACAAAGCAGAAGTAGCCCAACGGATGGCGCAAGGAAGCTCAGAAGAAGAAGCGAAAAAATCGGCTCCCCTTCTTGTGGAAGCCCAAGACATGCTGCGCGCGTGGGAAAACAACGATCCAGCTGTTCGACACCTTTGGTCGACGATGAATGGCTGGGTGTACGAAGGTTTTAATGCAACATACGACCGACTGGGCGTTTCTTTTGACCAAAACTACTACGAAAGCGACACCTATTTACTGGGAAAGTCAGACATAGAGCGCGGCTTGGCAAACGGCGTGTTTTATCGCCGGGAGGACGGATCTGTATGGATTGATTTAACGTCGGATGGATTGGATGAAAAAGTCGTCTTGCGCAAAGACGGAACCTCTGTCTATATGACCCAGGATGTGGGGACAGCCATACAGCGTTCCAAGGATTACAACATGGACAGTATGACCTATGTCGTTGGCAATGAGCAAGATTACCATTTTAAAGTGTTGTTCCTTATCTTAAAGAAATTGGGCTATGACTGGGCCGATCGGTTGTTTCATTTGAGTTACGGAATGGTGGATTTGCCTACGGGCCGTATGAAGTCAAGGGAAGGAACGGTGGTCGATGCGGATGATTTGTTGGACGAAATGGAGCAAACCGCAGAGGCACTGTCGGAAGAATTAGGCAAGTTGGAGGGTATGCCTACACAGGAGAAGAAGGATTTGTACCGAACCCTTGGATACGGTGCGCTGAAATACTACATTTTAAAGGTGGAGCCCACCAAAAGAATGGTATTCAACCCGGAAGAAAGCATCGATTTCAACGGCCATACAGGACCCTTCATTCAGTACGCCCATGCACGCATTCAATCCTTGTTGCGCAAAGGACAAAGGGTGGAGTACGACGTGCATTCTATTTCATGGGATGCGAGAGAAGAAGAATTGGTCTATCAAATAGCCAAATTTCCGTCGGTAGTATCAGCTGCCGCCAACAGTCACAACCCGAGTTTAGTGGCACAATACGTGTACGATCTTGTGAAAGTGTTCAATGGTTATTATCAAAACATCAGCATTCTCAATGCGGAAACGCCGCAGATTGCGGCGTTTCGACTGGATCTTTCGGCTACCGTGGCCTACCTCTTGCACAAGGGATTGGACTTGCTCGGAATCGAGGCGCCACAGCGCATGTAAAAAAGTCTTTTTATAGACCCATTTTCTTGCGGAGAGATTTTTCTATCCCGTTTTTGTGCATCATAACGGAAATTGTTTTGTAGCGAACAAAAGCCTCAGAGGCATAGATGTATCCTTTCCGGTAAGGGTTGTCTCGATCCCCCCAGCTGTTTTTCACTATGTAAAAAACATGACCGTTTTGGTCTTTTACTTTGCCCGTGATTTGCATTCCGTGATCGTCTTGTGTTTCGTAATTGTCATAGGCCGCTTGACGGTTTTCTTGGGTGATTTCCATCGAGGCGTGGGGGCTATTGTATACGGCCAATATTTCTTCTGGAGTCATGTCCTTCCACGCCTTAGCAGGAACAACGGCCAGGCCGTTTTTTAAGGAAAAACCTTTTTCGCTGACATCGCATGCCCAGGCCACACTGTAACCTGTGCTCAAGGCATGATCAATGCTCAGCATCATATCATCCAAAGGAAGGTTGTGAGAAAGACTCCACAACCAATTGTCCGGAACTTCTATTGCATGCAGTGAGTAGAAGGGGGCATGGCTAAACGAGGTGAGTTGCACGTAATCGGAAGGGTTGATGCCCACCATTTGATCGGCAAAAGTCCGCGGAGTGTAGGTTTTCCCCTTGTAGAGAAAAGTAGAAGGTTCAGAACCCAGGTAGGCATCCAAAACACCAGAAAACCCTTTTTTCCAGACAGGAGTGATTTCGCCGTTCTTGTTTTCTTTTACGGTTTCTACAATTCCTTTCAGGGAGCCTTCCAATTCATCGTGTTTGTTGATGGTGGTGCCGTACTGTAACCCCGTGTAGGTTTCCTCTGGTACGGCTCCGTATTTTTCTATCACATAGAGAATGTCTGGCAATGCGCCGCCCTGAGCAAAATTCAAGGAGCCGTGCAGCCGAACGTATTTCTCTGCTTTGTCTTGGTACACTTTGCGGACGGTATACATTTCGGAAAGGTCAACGGGGGCTTTTCCCATCCGGATCATTTCCGATTCCAAAAAGGAAGTTGCGGAATAGCTCCAACACGTGCCGCTTTGGCCCTGATTCTCTACCGGAGTGGCCTCTAAATCTACGATGGTTGTAAATACGTACCCTTGCGTGGTTTCCGCACCGTTTCCGGATACTTTATTGATCAAATCAACCTGGGCAAACAATGCGGAGCTCAGGGCGAGTCCCGTGGCAATAAAAATAGTTTTCATGTCGATGGATTAATTTTTTTGAAAGGAGGGAGCAACGGGGGAATCCTTCGTGCCTTGGCTGTAATCGTAAAAACCCAACCCCGATTTTACACCGGTGTGTCCCGCTTGGACCATGTTTACCAATAAGGGATTGGGTGCGTATTTGGGTTGGCCTAGTCCCTCTTGGAGGACGCGTAAGATGCTAAGACAAACATCCAAGCCAATGAAGTCGGCCAGCTGAAGAGGCCCCATAGGGTGTGCCATGCCTAATTTCATGATGCTATCGATTTCAGAAACTCCCGCAACGCCCGTATAAAGCGCCTCGATGGCTTCATTGATCATGGGCATCAGGATGCGGTTGGCAACGAATCCCGGATAATCCTGACAGGTAACGGGGATTTTCTCCAATGCTCGGCTCAATGCCAACACACTTTCCGTGGTTTCGTTCGATGTTTTGTACCCCCGGATGATCTCGACCAATTTCATGACCGGTACGGGATTCATAAAATGCATGCCGATCACTTTGTCCGGGCGCTGGGTAGCTGCGGCAATTTTGGTAATGGAAATAGAGGAGGTATTGGTCGCTAACAGGCAATTCGTTGGCGCTAAAGTGTCCAAATCCTTGAATATTTGAAGTTTTACTGCGGCATTTTCAGTAGCCGCCTCAATGACAATTTCTGCCTTTTTCACAGCCTCTGCCAAATCAGTGCTCGTTTGAATCCTCGCCATGGCCGCCTCCTTGTTTGTTGCTGACAAGAGGCCCTTGGTAACTTGGCGATCCATATTGCTGGCAATCGTCTTTATTGCTTTCTCAAGGGTCGATTCGGATAGGTCAAACAGGACGACGGAAAAGCCGGATTGGGCAAAAATATGGGCTATGCCATTGCCCATCGTTCCAGCTCCTAGAATAGTTGCGTTTTTCATGCGGGGAAGGTACAATGCAAAGGAACTATTTTCCTCGGCCCTGCATGACGATTAGGACGGTGTAAACCAATACTTTGAGATCGGAAAAAAGATTCAAATTTTCCAAATACACCAAATCAAACTCCATTCGTTCGACCATTTGCTCTACGGAGGAAGCGTATCCGTAGCGGACCATGCCCCAGCTAGTTAGTCCCGGTCTGATTTTGTACAACTGTGAATAATGGGGAGATTTTTCCAAAATCTGTGCTGCAAAATAAGCACGCTCCGGGCGCGGCCCAACCAAACTCATGTCTCCTTTGAGCACATTGTATAATTGAGGCAATTCATCCAATCGGTATTTCCGCATGATTTTCCCCCACGAAGTAATGCGCGGGTCGTCGTCTGAACTCAATTGAGGACCAGAAGATTCTGCATCGGTATACATAGATCGAAACTTCACCATGTAAAAGGGCTTCTTGTTTTTCCCTAAACGCTCCTGCCAAAACAAAATAGGTCCGGGCGAGGAATGACGAACCAAGACAGAAGAGACCAGTAACAAGGGGGAGAGGAGAGTTAAAGCCAAAAACGAAAGAAAGGCATCCATCCAGCGTTTGGTAAGTTCTTGCCAAGCGGGGAGGGGTTCCCGTTTGATCTCCACCAAAGGAACTCCGTGGGCATCTAGTTTAACAGCTCCTGTAAGAATGGAAAAAGTATCCGGTACCCATTGAATGCGAACGCCTAAAGGTTCGAGTTGCAATAAAATACGCTCCAGTTGAGTATGATCAGAAGGATCAGACGCAATGATGGTCTCCTCGATGCGCAAGCTTTCAATCACAGCAACCAGATCAGTCTTGTTGCCTACGCAGGGTAGGTTGGGAATATTTTCTTGCGCCTTGAGCACTTCTGTGGAGATCCAACCTACGAATGCATGTCCTGTGGGTCGTGGCGATTTAGAAAAACGAGCTATAACAGGAGTAATGCGCTCTGCTGTTCCAATAAACAGCGTTGGGAAAGCCAAATCACCGGTGCGAATTCGATGGTGAATGGCCGAACCGAGAGCAAAACGAAAAGCCAAAGTGAGGGAAAGTAGTAGACCGTAATACATTCCAAAACTGCTGTAATAATCGGTGTAGTCTTTCACGTAATCGTCCAAAAACACAGCAAAAAACAGAACGATGGATCCCATGGTGATGGTTTGTAGTGTGGTCAAAGCCTCTGCCAATCGGGATTTACGCAATACTTCCCGATGCACCCCGCTCATTCGATGCAAAAGACCCCAAAAGAGTATAGTAACAACCAAACCAACAAAATAGGTCTCTTCCCATTCTGCGCTTTCAATGCCGAATCGTGCCGGTTCCACAATGGCTTTTCTGTAACCATACAATGCGGTGTAGGCGAGTGCGGCGGCCAAACCGTCAAACCCACGATACGCCATGCGCCAGGAACGCGAACGATTTTCTAATCCAGCCGTACGAGGACTCACGGGCGATAAACCAATTTTATATTGTCTAAAAGCAAGGTGTCTATTTTGCCATTGCTCGCGGATTTAATCGAGCCAATAAAAAGACGAAATCCTGTAGCATCTGGCGTTCCACTGACCTCCGTTAGGAGGTTTACGTATACTTTATTCCATACTTTTTTGGGAAGAATGGTGGCGGTTGGTTTCTGAAGGGTCTGGCCGGGACTGTCGGCAAATACACCCAACACAAAAGGTACGGTTGATTTGTAATTCACTTCGAGATATACATTCGCCCCGTACTTTGGCAACTGAAATGTTTCTATGGATTCCGCTTCAAAAATATTTCCCGAAGCTTTGAAGTACACCACGCCGCTAGAGAAATTGCCTTCGTTCAGGGGTGCAGGAAACACATGATCGGGATTGTAGGTTCGAGTGTAGAAGGTGTCGCACCGTGAGGTGGGCACAAAACCAAAGCCTGAACTTTCAAAATCTTCTACCAAATCTATGTGAGCCCACGTTTCGTAGGATGTTTTAATAACGGAATCAGTGCCTTGTTTTACCAATGTTGTTTTACCGGGAGTTAGGTCAACCGTGACAGTTACTGGATTGTAAAATTCATAAATGGAACGAAGGGAAGCGATTCCATTGGAATTAACGCCAGGATACAGCGTAAAAGTATGTGCGCCTTTGTTTTTTAACACAGGAACCTCCAACGGTAATTCAAAGGCGCCCAAATATTCTCCATCCGATTCAACCCATGCTGTGGTGATTCGGCTGCTGGAAGTGCCTTCGGTCGCCATGTTTGTTTCTACCCCCATTTGTGCTACGCGGAGGTATGCGGGAATGCGCACAGGATCCGGTGTGCATCCCCAGGAAGCCAGCAGCAACAAAGAGAAGAGAAAAGCAATTTTTTGTGACATGAAGGCAAAGGTACGCCGCTGAATGGTTGTAAATTTGTGCCCTCATGAACCTCCAAGCGCATCCCGACGATCTACCCAGACACCAAGGCCAACGCAGACAATTAGTAGAATTGCTTCAATCCAAAGGGATTTCGGATGAAAGGGTGCTTGAAGCGATAGGGTTGATTCCCCGACATTTGTTTTTGGATTCTTCTTTTGAGGCCTTCGCGTACAAAGACGCTGCCTTTCCTATTCGGGCCTCTCAAACTATTTCTCAGCCGTATACGGTAGCGTTTCAGTCGCAAATGTTGGCATTGCCCCCAGGGTCCAAGGTGTTAGAAATAGGAACGGGAAGTGGGTACCAGGCGGCTGTTTTGTTCGCCATGGGTTATAAAGTGTACAGTATTGAACGACAAAAAGAATTGTTTGACTTCTCCCAACGCATTCTCCTCCCATTGGGAGTGAACATCACCCAACGATTGGGCGATGGGTATAAAGGCATGGAATCCTTTGCGCCTTATGAGGGAATCCTTGTCACGGCGGCGGCGCCAGACATTCCAAAGGCTCTTTTGAGCCAATTATCGATCGGAGGAAAATTGCTTATCCCCGTCGGACCCGAAGGGGAGGAACAGGTGATGCACCGCATCGTTAGGAAATCAGAGAAGGAATTTGAAAGACAATCGCTCGGTAACTTTCGTTTTGTTCCTATGTTAGAAAAAGTGGCGAAAGGAAATCTTTAAAACGTTTCTTTCGACAATTCGCGTTGAATGTCCTTGCTTTTGATCGATTCTCTTTTGTCGTGCGACTTTTTTCCCCTCGCTAAGGCGATTTCCAACTTCGCGAGCCCTCTTTCTGTTAGGAACAAGCGAAGGGGAACCATGGTCACACCAGCATCTTTCAGGGCGCGGTCAATTTTTTTAATTTCGGTTGATTTCAAGAGTAATTTCCTATCGCGCAGGGCTAAATGGTTGGTGTGAGTGCCCAAGCGCCAGGGAGCAATGTGAAGGCGCTTCACCCACACTTCCCCGTCGACCATCAGGGCATACGAATCCACCAAGCCCACGGCACCTTCTCGAATGGACTTGATCTCCGTACCCATCAGAACCAAACCAGCCGTAAACGTATCGAGCCATTCGTAATCAAATCGCGCTCGTTTATTTTCAATGTTGATGGATTTTTGTACACTCTTTGCCATGACGCAAATTTGGCGCGTAATTTTGGAACATGAACCTATACACACACTTTGCCAAACCGATTTTGTTTCAATGGCCCGCGGAACGGGCGCATCGGTTGATTTTTAGTGGGATGCGTATCGTTCAACGAATTCCCGGAGGGCTTTCCTTCCTTCGTTTTATTGCGGGAAAACAACCTAAAATGGAGTCCATCCCTCTCTTTGGGCTCACTTTTCCTTCTCCGGTTGGCTTGGCGGCGGGATTTGACAAGAATGCGGAGTGCATCGATGCATTTGCCGCCATGGGGTTTGGTTTTGTAGAGATCGGAACGCTGACACCCAAAGCCCAGCCTGGAAATCCTGAACCAAGGCTCTTTCGATTGCCCAAGGATCAAGCGTTGATCAATCGCATGGGATTCAACAACAAAGGGCTTGAAAACGCCATTAAAAACTTGAAAAAGCGACGTTGCAAAATCATCGTCGGCGGGAACATCGGAAAAAACAAGGAGACGCCACTGGAACAAGCGGCGTTGGATTATGTGGCTTGCGTGCGTGCGCTGCATCCGGTTGTAGATTATTTTACGGTAAACGTAAGTTCGCCCAATACGCCAGGGTTGCGAGCTTTACAAGAAAAGGAACCCCTGCGCGCGTTACTTCACGCTGTTTTGACGGAACGCGATGCCCATTCTCCTCGACGTCCGGTACTGTTGAAAATGGCCCCCGATTTATCTCCTGCCGCCCTACAGGAAATGGCGGAATTGTCCTTGGAAGTGGGATTGGATGGCTTGGTAGCGACCAATACTACCGTCGATAGGTCTGGTCTTCAATCCCATCCGGCAGACATAGACGCGATGGGTGAGGGGGGTGTCAGCGGATTGCCGTTGCGCTCTAAGAGCACCGAAGCGGTGTCCATTCTCTACAAAGCGACGGGTGGAAAATTGCCTATTATTGCGGTAGGAGGTATTTTTTCCGCTGCGGATGTACAAGAAAAGTTAAACGCTGGCGCCTCTTTGATTCAAGTGTATACCGGATTGGTCTACGAGGGACCGGCCTTGGTGAAAAATCTTAAAAAAGCATGGACAATAGCGCAAAAATAACCTGGGTGGAATGCCCTCGTGACGCCATGCAGGGTTGGTCGCGGCTTTTCTCATTCCAAGAAAAAGTGGATTACTTGCAGGCCTTGTCAGTGGTCGGATTCGACCTATTGGATGCAGGTAGTTTTGTTTCTCCCAGAGCGATTCCGCAAATGGCAGAAACAGCCAAGGTACTGTCGGCGGTGGATTGGTCTGTTGGTAAAAAGCCCTCCGTACTGGTTATTGTCGGCAATCAACAGGGTGCAGAGAGAGCCCTTTCCCATGAAGCGGTTGACGTCATTGGTTATCCCTTTTCCTTGTCGGAAACATTCCAACAAAGAAATACGAACCGAAGCCGAGAAAAGGCCTTGGAGGACATAGAGATCCTGGCGGACTGGTCTGGGAAAGCAAAAAAGGAAATGGTTGTTTATTTGTCCATGGCATTTGGAAATCCCTACGGAGAAGTCATTCCTTCGGGTGCCTACGTTGATTCCTTGCGTGCTTTGAAGGAAGCGGGAGTTTCTACCGTAAGCATTTCTGACACCATCGGCACGGGCACGCCCGATACGATTTATGAAAAAGCCATAGAAGCGCAGACAGTTTTCCCATCCCATCAGCTCGGGTTGCATTTGCATGTGAGCCCGGGAGGTGCGGAAAAGGCACTAGAAGCCGCCTGGAATTCTGGCATTCGTCGATTTGACACGGCCATACGAGGCATTGGGGGTTGTCCTTATGCGCAAGACCGCTTGGTAGGAAACATGCCTTCTGAAGTCTTGTTGTCTTTTTTATCTGAAAAAAAGGCAGTGCACGGTGTTTCTTCCGACGCTTTTGAAAAAGCGTACCGCGAAGCATTGCACTTTTTTACCTAATTTTACCTCGCTTTACGGTTCCTGTATATACAGGATCAAAAGGGAATCCGGTGCAATACCGGAGCTGTACCCGCAGCTGTAAGTCCACTAAAGCCCGTGCATTTTGCCACTGTCGTTTCGATGGGAAGGCGCACAGGGTGGGACGAGCCAGAAGACCTGCCGAAAGCCATAACAACCCGCCTTCGGGACCAAAGGTAGAATGATGAAGCAATGGCCAATCGCCAGGCAAGCCTATACACAAGGCGTTGTCTTTTTAGTATGCATCTTGGAGTTGTCGGCTCAAGATACCGTCCGTTTGTCGGAGGTAGAAGTGCAATCGCTTCCTTCTTTCCATGCATCGTCTCTCGGGAATAAATCCAATGTTGATTTTTCATCGCCAGGAATGACCTCCCTTTGGAGCGCTTCGGGTTTTTCTCTTCGCACGACAGGCCCCAATGCTTCCGTGTTGTTTGGCTTGTCGGGTATGCCTTCTGCCTATACGCAAACGCTTTGGATGGGCTTCCCCATCAATTCACCTACGTTAGGCACCTATGATTTTTCCTTCGCGCTTTCAGGACAACCCACAACTCGTTGGGATGTATATACCGGCGCAGAATCTGCCTACTTGGGAAGCGGATCCGCGGGCGGTGTGGTGGATGTAACGCCATCGTCTCCCCTTGTCGATGAACCTTTGTCTTTTGTCCTTTCGTCCCTAGGCAACGCCACCCTTCGATTCCCTTGGCGGCATGGACCTACGAGTCAAAGTGTTTTGTCCTTATGGAATACGCCCAACGCCTTTCGGTACACGGATTATTTAGGTGTTTTGCGCAAACGGATAGGGGCCGATTCCCGCGGTCTGTCCCATCATTGGATGGGTCAATGGGGCCATAGGTCTGCCGCTTTGTGGGTAGTAGGGTCCCATATGGGTTTGCCGGAAAGCGCCTCCTCTGCTTACCGACTAGGGGCTCGACAAGGAGATGTGCAGGTCCGCGGTACGCTGGCTCAAAAAAGTCAATGGAAGGGCTGGGAAACACAATGGTCGCAATTGATGACGATGGAATACCAAAAATATGTTTCTGTTCCGATCCAAGATACCCATACCACTTTAGGGTGGAAAATGCAAGGAGTAACGGAGAAGAATTGGAAGCAGTGGAGTGTGCACAGTTCAGTAGGATCTGGCTATGTAGGAGCGTTTGGACCTTCGCACGATTTGCTTTGGATTCGAGAAGATTTTGCAAAGATGGCGGTCCAGAAAAAGAGTGGTTGGGGAACCTTGGGGTTGTGGGCGCGGCATGATCAGCGCGTCTATCACCAATCCCTGCACAGCTCGCCGATGCAAGGCGGGGTGCATGTGCAAAGGCGCCAACAGTGGAGGGTGTCCATCGCTCGCCATTTTAGGTTTCCGACCCTCAATGATTTGGCATGGAAACCGGGAGGAAACCCTGCTCTTCTTCCAGAACGAGGCACTATTTTGGATGGTACTGCTTTGTTGTATGCCCATCCCTCGGTTCGCATTCGGACGGGATTCAAAGCAACCTCTCTTTTGGAGTCTATTGTATGGCTTCCGCAAGGAAATAGATGGAGGCCTGTCAACAGCGGAAAACTGCGATCCATGGCCTGGGAAACGGGGATGGATTGGAAAATTCGCCGTTGGTCCGGGCAAGCCAAATACACCTATGTAGCTTCCACTTGGATATTTTCTATTCCGCATCGATTATGGGCTGATGTGCAGTACAGTCGAGGCAAGTGGAAAGTAGAAGTCCAAGGAATAGGGCAAAGTTCAACCCCATTGATCGCTAAACCCATCCTTTCCATCCATTTGGGAGTAGAATACCAAGGGAAACATGCGACGTGGAGAGGCGAAATGGACAACGCATTGGGAATCGAAAATGAATGGATTCCCTACTATCCTCAACCTAAATTCAATCCATCAATAACCTGTAAAATCCCTATCCAATGAAAACAAAATCCCTTCTTTCTTTACTTTCCGGGCTGATCCTCGCTTCTGCCTGTACTCCGGAACCCATCACTCCTTTGACACAAGATTACAGAGATGGAATTGTGGTTGTCAACGAGGGTCCCTTTATGAATGGCACCGGTAGCCTCACCTTTATTCACTTTGCCGAAGGACGTCGGGATTCCACCTATAGTATCGCCAATGCGTTTGAACAGGTGAACGGTCGCAGTTTAGGCAACATCGCTCAATCGGGCGTAACCATTGGAAACAGACTGTATGTTGTGGTCAACAATGCGGGTACGGTGGAAGTAATGGATGCCAAAACATTGCAAAGTGTAGGCGTGATTTCCAACTTAGGACTCCCGAGGTATATTGTGCCATTCGGAGAAAATCGGGCCGTTGTTTCTGACTGGATGGACGACCGGTTGTATGTCATTGATTTGAATACCCTCTCTGTGGTAGATACCGCGGAGACGGGTGCCGGACCTGAGCAGCTCTTTGTGGGCACGGCTGCTTTGTCTTCGAGCGCAACCGTGCTGTTTGTTCCTTGCTCCGGCGGTTACGGACAAGCCAATAAGGTCGAAATATTCAACGAGGCGATGAATAAGATAGGGGAGGTGACTGTGGGTGACCAGCCGCAAGGATTGGTTGCAGACGGAGAGGGTAATTTTTGGGTGTTGTGTCAAGGATACAATGACTGGGCGGGCACAGCAAGCACTCCTGGAGGCCTGTACAAAATCGATAAGATCACTCTGCAGGTAACCCACCAAGTGGTCTCCACGAATGCTTCCGCTCATCCGAGCAGTTTGTTTTACTCTGCAGACAACAATCAATTGGTTTTTTTATCAGATAGATACACGGGGACAGTCGTTTCCCTGTCTGTTAACCAGTCTCAGTGGCCAACGACTCCCGCCGTGAACCGCATTTTTTACAGTCTAGGGTACAATGCACTCACGGGAGATTATTACGGATTGCTTCCGTTGAATTACATAGGAAACGGTCGTCTTGTGCGTTTTTCACATCAATGGCAACCGTTGGATTCTATAGAAACGGGTATTATCCCGAGCTATGTCTGTTTGCCTTTTTGATCAACGAAACAAGGAGACCGCTTCCGTAGCCACCGATGGGGCCAGGGCAACGCCCATCCCGCCCATTCGACAGGCTACTACTACCCCCGGTGCTTTTTGCAGTACCAGGGGTTCTTTTTCATTCTTTGGGCCAAACCCCATGGTTCCTGCCCATCTGTCCGTAATTTCTACAGGCTGATGGGGCAATAAGTGTTCTCTTAAAAACGACTCCAGATAATTCATCACCTCCTCAGAGGTGCATCCGGAGTCGTTTTTTTCTTGTTCTCGAAAACGATTGCGACCACCGCCAAGCAACAATCCTTGCCCTACATTTCTGAAATACAGATAACCTTCATCGGCATGAAAAGATCCTATCCAAGGGTTGCCTTGCGGTAAAGGAGCGGTCAAAAGCACTTGTCCTCGGGCTGGCTCTACTTCCAATTCTGGAAAAAGGTGTTGCGTAAAGGCGTTCGTTGCTACCAGAACGCGCTCTGACACAAGAATCCCCTCCTGTGAAGGTATTTCCCACCCCTTTTCTGTGCGCGTCCAATGACTGAAGGGTTCTATCGTCACTCCACCCCGTAGAACAATATGTTCTGTTTGCGCTTTTTTTCGCAACAACTCCATCAATTTGCCGGGATGCAAGTGCCCTTCTATCGCAATAGATAGAGCGTAAGGAAGGCTGGGACAACGGTGTTTTGTCTCGTTTTTTGAATACACAGAAGAGTGGTTCATAAACGAGCCTACCTGACGGTTTAATTCGGGTAAAAACGCCTCGCATTCTTTGAAAAGGGAGTATTTATCGGCAGAAAAAACTTCTTGTCCACCGCCTGGAAACCAATCAAAAGCATCGGGAGAAAACCAGGACAACCATTGCTGCAAACCTCGGTATCGTCGCTCTACGCGATCAATAACGGTGGAAAGGGGTACTCTTTTTGCATCGTCTAGTAGTTCCGAGGGAGATCCGAAACATCCGAATCCTGCATTTCGCGTACTGGCACCGAAACCCACCGGGGCTCTATCTACGACCAAAATAGAAGCCCTGGGGAATGTTTTTCTGGTTTCTAGTGCCGCGCAGAGTCCTACAAATCCACTTCCTACGATGAGGAAATCGGTGGGGGCGTTCAATGAGGTGCGCTCCCAATAACTGCGAGTTGGGCGCATTTCTACAGCTTTAGTTTGCTAGAGAAAGAGAGGGTACGCGTTGTTGTACCCAACGCAGAACAGCGGCATACAGCACTGTGCTCACGAGGAAATTAAAACCAAAGGGAATGCCGGCGACCAAAGCGGTCATTAATCCAGCCGAATCTTGCGTGTACAGAGGATTGCCTATCCATGCCCCAAAATTGCTCAAGGCAAAAAAGAACAAAGAAGCCAAGGAGGCAAAAAGTGACTGGTGAACCCAAGAAGTATTTTGACGAGAGAGCCATCCCATCAGCCCCATTCCTGCATACGCCAAGTAAACGAATCCCATGCCTTGATAGAACCAGCTAAAACCCTCGGAAGCATAGCCATACAGTGTATTGTTGATGATCACATCGCTCAGATACAAGGCAAGCATAGACAAAACCCAGCTCTTGAGTGTGGGGCGGTAAATATTCAAACCTGCAAAAGCAATGGCCCCTACTGCTGTGAAGTTGGGCCAATGGGGAATAAAACGGGTAGACAATACCAGAACCAACAGGAACAAGGGAAAAAGTAGTAAACGCATCGGAAGAAAATTAAATTCGTTTAAAGATAAAGAGTAAAAAGAGCACTACCACCAAAGCGAGTACAATTTGAATCGTTCCACTGTAATGTGGTTTGTGACTGCTGGAATCACGACGGTAACTCCATACAAGAACTCCTACAAAAACCAATGCAAATAGTCCTGCAAAAATCCAATGACCTGATGTAATATTGTCCATTGTCTCTAAAATGAATACACAAATTTAATGCGATGAAACGACAACTCCACGCGGTGCGCGAATTTCATGATGCTTTTGCCATTTCCAATGCAGAAATGCCGACAGTGGCTCTATCGGAAGAGGTCATTCGTTTGAGGCATCGATTGATGGCGGAGGAAAACGAAGAATATCTAGAGGCGGCCCTAGAAGGCAACGCGGTGGAGGTGGCCGACGCTTTGGGAGATCAATTGTACATTCTGTGCGGCACCTTGTTGGTTCATGGGATGCACGAGGTCATCGAGGAGGTTTTTGAGGCGATTCAGGCGAGCAATATGAGCAAATTGGCAGAGGACGGTACGCCTTTGTACAGAGAAGATGGAAAAGTAATGAAAGGACCTCTTTATTTTCGTCCGAACATAGCTTCTGTTTTGGAAGGACATTCGGAACGTCGATCCAAATAGCCGGGAAGGGAAGGCGAATCGGTTGAGTTTTCCGGTGAAAGAGTACCGGTTGTACCCCCGTCCATAAATACACTATGTAATTTAGAATCAATAAATTGCAGTTTGAGCATTGGACCTTTTGTTACGTTCGGTCCTAGGTATTTTTGATCGTCCCAAGCATGATACAAAGCCGTTGCATTTCCACGAATAATCAGCTCTTCCATGCCTTGTGAATTCATTTTCCCGTACGCCCATTTCCCGGCCATCTGATCCACTTGATGGTTGTCGTTCAGGGAGGAAACCAAAGGCGACCCCGCCATATATACACTGTCCGTGTGTCCATTTCTCCAGGACAGAAAGAGTGTGTCCGCTTGCATTTGTTGATGCGCTGCAAATGCTACCGGTGGTGTTTTTTTTCGGAAAAAGGTCAGGGTGGAATCCGTTCTGTCCCAGCGCATGGAATCAGCTGCCGCTTGCAATGTAGGGGACCACAACCGAGCGGAGCCCACGGCGGATGCAAATTCCGGCAGGAGGATCATCTCGTCAGACATCAATACGAGAGAATCACCTCGGCCCCAGCTAAACCAACGAACCTTGCCTTTGGCTAACCAACCGTCTTTTTTTGCGACCCTTTCCAGGGTGTCGGAAGTAACCAAGGAAGTGGGTTGTTTGGCTTGTGCATCTCCCCAGAACAAAGACAGGCGGGACTTAGAATTCCACCGACCTCCTTGAAATTGAACAAGGGTAGAGTCACTCCGCAAGCTACCGGGGCCTGTAAAAAGTGCATCCTTGGTTTTGTCATTGTACAATAGGGTTACGCAGCGCAGCGTGTCCTTTTCTTGCACCAATCGAACATCCGTTTGGAAAGAATGGGTGCGTGTCGCCGTGTTTAGAGTACCCGATCGACACGAAAGTTGCACGTCTTTCATGGAAATAGTGGAAGGGGTATAAAACTGCGCCGTGTTCGTTGTTTTGTTGTAAGTGAGCCCCTCTGTCCGCACCTCGGAGCCCTGTAATGCAGCCACAACGCGTCCCCGAAAAACGGCAATGCCCTGACCCATGTCAAATTGCAATTGATGACTTTTTACTTCTATTTCCTTTCCTTGCTTTAGACGCACCTGTCCATAAGCATAAAATAAGTTAGCGCGCGTGTCCCAGTGGGCTGAGTCGCATTGAATGACTGTTTTTCCTTCTCGAACGACCACATTTCCAACCAATCGGTTGATGCCAGAGGCCAGGCCAATCACTGTTTTCTTTGCCCGAACCAATTGGGCCCTTTGTCCCCAGGAAGGAGTGGTTAGGCAAACGAGTAACGCGAATGCTAGTCCAAGCCCGCGTACGGAGATCATCAGATAGAGCGGTGAATGGTTTGTTCGCGGTCTGGACCTACAGAAACAAGAACGATGGGAACACCCACGGCCTTCTCAATAAATGCAATGTAATTTTTCAGCTCTGTGGGCAAATCCGATTCCTGCGTGAGACCGGTCAAATCCTTGTTCCATCCAGGCAATGTTTCGTACACAGGCGTGATATAGGCTTCGTCTAAAGAATAGGGGAGATGCTCTGTTTTTTGTCCCAAATAAATATAATGTGTGCAAACATTGAGCTCGGAAAGACCGGAAAGCACATCGGCTTTCATCATCATCAATTGCGTAACCCCGTTGATCTCTACAGCGTAGCGCAATGCGGGCAAATCCAACCATCCCGTACGACGGGGGCGACCCGTTGTGGCTCCGTATTCATTGCCCGCCTGACGAAGGTCTTCCCCCGCCTGACCCAGCAATTCCGTAGGGAAGGGACCTGATCCCACCCGAGTTACATACGCTTTGAAGATACCCAACACTTCACCGATGCGGTTGGGCGCCACGCCCAAACCAGTGCAGGCGCCCGCACAAGTCGTTGTGCTAGAGGTGACAAAAGGATAGGTTCCAAAATCGATGTCCAACAG
>CAMDTE010000023.1 GCA_945907425.1 Owenweeksia hongkongensis DSM 17368
TGGGTTCGACAGGGAACGCACCAAGAGGCCCAAACATCCAACAAGATTATTTTTCCGCGCAAGGAGGAGAGAGTAAGGGAATTGCCCTGTGGAGTTTTGCCTTCAATGGGGGGTACGGGTGCGCCTGGAACAAGTGTTTTCTGGGCCGATGAAACGGCCGATCCTCGATGAAAGGCTTCTTTTAGTTGGTGGACATCGTTGTGAAATCGTTTGACGATGGGATGTTTCGGGTGAAGAGCTTGCAGCCGACGATCCGTTTTTTCAAAAATCGGGAAGTCGTAACGGGGGTCTAGCGTGGATCCACGGCCAATTCCTTGGTAAAAGGCAAAAATATTGGCGATGGAAGTGGTGTCTTTTTCCATGGCCTGAATCAGTTGAGATCGGTGTTGTTCCAAAATCTGTCCAAACAATATATTCAGACCTTTTTTAATTTCTATATAATTCGTACTGTCGCGAAACTGGGCGTTTACAATGTCTAATGAGTCGACTTGCTCCATAGCGTTACGCAAAGGATCGTACAGCCGCAATAGGTGCAGGGAGGTGGGGGAACCAGAGACAGAATAGGAGGCTAGATTTTTTGTTGCATCGATGGTGAGGACGGGGTTGTCATCGGGTGATAGACCGATTCGCACGCTGGCACCCGTATTGAATTGCAAATTATAAAAAGTGACCCGTCCGCTGTCGGTAGGAAGGTGTATGCGGAAACCGCCGCTCAGCAAAACGGTGTCGATGGATTCTACCGATTGAGTTCCAATTTTGTACACAATCAGGGTGTCCGCCCCATCGACTTTTCCCACCACGCTCACTTCGCCTTCCGGGGAACAGGAAACGACAGACAATCCGACAAGAGTTGCCGTTAGAAAAAAAGGTAACCGCATGTTATTGATCTAATTTATCCCGCAAGAGCAGGGTGGTTGTTTTCGGATCGGCAGAACCATTGGTTCTTTTCATGACTTCCCCCATAAAGAGCCCAATCAATCCCTTTTTGCCTGCGCGGTATTCCGCCACTTTTTCTGGCCATTCATTCAAAACAGCTTGTATGTGTAGTTCTAGGGCGCCCAAATCCTTTTGCTGAAGGATTCCAAGAGATTCTGCCAGTGCTAATGGCGGGGACTCAGGAGACTGCAAAAGGGCTGGGAAAAGGCGCTGCTGCGCTGCGGAATGACTCACCGTGTCTTCTTCCACTAGGCCAATCATGGCCGAGAGCGTGGTGGCCTTCAGTGGAAAATCACTCCAATCCAATGCTTTTTCATTCAGATAAGCTTTCACAGGGCCCATCAGCCAGTTGGCTGCACTTTTGGCGGGTATGTCACACGCCAATAAATCCTCAAAGAACAAGGCCATGGCTTTGTTTTCCGTAATCAAAGAGGCATCGTAAGGACTCAAGCCCAAGTCGTGGGTATAGCGCTTGTACAACGCATTGGGTAAGGGGGGCAACTCCGTTTTAATGCGGGCAATGTATTCTTCCGATACCACTACAGGCTGTAGGTCTGGTTCGGTGAAATAGCGGTAATCGTGTGCATCTTCCTTGATCCGCATGACGTGTGTCTGTCCTTTGGATGGGTCAAATTGACGCGTTTCTTGAAGAACCACTCCCCCGGACTCGATGTGTTCGATTTGGCGACGGGTCTCAAAGTCAATGGCTCGTTGCACATTGCGAAACGAATTCATGTTTTTTATCTCCACTTTGGTCCCAAACTTCTCAACTCCTTTTTTTCTCACGGAAATATTGACATCGCAGCGAAGAGAACCCTCTTCCATGTTGCCGTCGGAAATACCTAGATAACGCACCAATTTTCGAATTTCTGACAAGTATTGATACGCTTCCTCACCGCTTCTAAATTCGGGCTCAGAAACCACTTCCAACAAGGGGACGCCCGCTCGGTTCAAATCAATAAGGGTATGAAAAGGATCGAGATCATGGATGCTTTTCCCCGTATCCTCTTCCATATGGATGCGTGTGAGTCCAATGGTTTTTTCCGTCCCATCGTTCAAACGAATCAAAACACTACCTCCAGAACAGATGGGTGTGGTGTGTTGTGTGATTTGGTATCCTTTGGGCAAATCAGCATAGAAATAATTTTTCCGAGCGTATTCGTTCACTTCACGGATCGAGCAGCCACACGCTAATCCTATTTTCACCGCAGAAGCAATAACTTCCTTGTTGGTTTTTGGAAGAGTGCCCGGATGTCCCAGAGTGATGGGGCTGACCAATGTATTGGGCAAGGCTCCGTATTCGGTAGAGTCTGAGGCATACGCTTTGGAAAGCGTGTTCAATTGAATGTGCACTTCTAACCCGATAACGGGTTCATAAGCATTAGAGTAATCCGGCATGGCTGCAAAGGTACGAAGCAAAGACCTCCTGCCCTCCTTCCGGACCCTCCAGGAAGTGAAGCTGTATGGGTTGGACGTACAGGTTGATTGCGTTCCAGCGAGCGGGCTTTCTGCCCAAGCGTGCCCAGTCCTTTTCTGTTATTATAACACTTCGGCTGTGGTGCGTTTCAGCTAAGTGGGCTACGAGTTCTATGGTTTTGAAATCAAAAGGTGCATGATCGGATAGGACGACAGGATGAACGGTTCTTCCGGATTGTTTTAAGTAATCGTGCAATCCTTTCGGATGAGCAATCCCTGTAGCGCAAATCAAGGAGCTATTGCTTTGTGTTTCTTTCAAAGTGGAAGAATACCCAATGCCCTGACCGCCCACCAAATAAGGTTGGTCGTAAGCCCAAGTGGAGAAAAATACGGGTAGTTGGGTTTGGGATGATTTTTTTAATCGCACAGAAAAGTCGTGCAACTCTTCCATTGTAAGATGAGATGGCGTTCCTGTCACTAACAAACAGTGCGCTCTTCGTGCAGCGCGTGGAGATTCCCTTAGATTTCCAACAGGCAAAAGGGAGTCTAACCACCAGGGTCTGTCAAAGGGACAAAGCAATAGCGAGAAGGTCGGCAGCAAAGGGCGGTGTTGGAAGACATCGTCCAAAACAATGGCGTGCAGCGCATAGGTGGCCAGCATGTGGCGCAGTCCTTCCGTGCGATTTTCACAAACGGCGACCGGGTTCTGGGGTCGTTTCTTGGATACCATCAACGCTTCGTCGCCCACCCCGTCAGCAGTTGATTTGACCCGATCCACCCATTGAAAACCCTGGGTCGTTCTTCCGTAACCGCGAGAAAGATACCCGACCGTGTTTGTTCCTAACACAGAAGAGAGTAGGTCCAAGATAAAAAGAGAGGTAGGCGTTTTGCCCGTTCCTCCCACATGCAAATTTCCGATGCCAATGGTGACCGCCGTGGGTGCGCAATCAGAGGAAGGTTTAGCCCTAGTCAGGAAGCGGTGAATCCAAACACCCAATGCGTACAGAGGTACGAGAGGAATGGCCCATAGTCGCTTTTTCATAGGGCGTATTTTTTGAACCATGTTTCTTGTCGACGTGCGTATTGTCGGGTGTGATCTATCATCCCTTTTTCAATGGTATCGCTTGGATGTAAGCCGTCCCATGCATCGAAAAATTCTCTGTATCCCACTGTTTTTAAAGCATTGAGGTGCTTGAATGGATACAATGTACGAACTTCTGCCTCCAACCCCTGTTCTATCATGTGTCGAACCCTTGAGGCAATCCGTTGATTTAATTCCTCGCGTTCTGGTTGCAATCGGTGGTATAAGACGGGGTATAGGGATTCTTTCTTTTTCATTTTTGTTAGATGCTCCGTGTACGGTTTGCCGCTGACTTCCATTACTTCCAACGCGCGGAGCAACCGTCGAGGATTTTGACTATCTACTTGCGCAAAATAGACAGGGTCTTTGGCAGCAACCCTTTGCTGCAAGGAAATCAATCCTTCCTGCTCAAAAATTGTCTGGAAATGGGTTCGAACTTCGGGCGGCGTTGTGGGAAGATTGTCTAATCCTTCCAACAGCGCTTGAATATAGAGTCCAGAACCACCCACGAGTACGGCCGATCCGTGTGATTGCAATAAAGAGTCCAGCAATGGTTTTGCCTCTACGGCATAGGCGGCAGCGGAATAGTCTAGATGAATGCTCCTGTGGGCAATGAGATGGTGTGGTACGGCTTCTATTTCATGGGGAAAGGGCCGGGCAACGCCAATATTCATTTCCTTGTAAACTTGCCGCGCGTCGGCATTGATTACTTCTGTATTCCATTGCAATGCCAATTCAATAGCCCGCGTTGTTTTTCCCGAAGCGGTAGGTCCGACGACGACATGCACTAGAGGTTTTGCGGAGCTATTCATTTGGAAATTACAAATTTATAAAGTACTTTCCCCTTATGGAACCCTTGACTTGCCCATTCATTGATCGTGCGGAGTTGGAAGGAATGACCTTTCCGACCGAGGATGTTTTGTCCACGCAGGAGCAAAAACAAGATCGCATGACTGCTTTGCACAAGGCAGTTCAAATGGGCAATGTGGCGATGCGAAAGGTGACGGTTGAATTTTGGGCCAATGAGGGTTGCAAACGATTGCGAACCACTGTATGGGCCTGCACTCCAAAAGTTGTTGTCTTCAAAGAGGGAATGCAGATCCCTGTTCACCGAATTGTTGCGGTTTACCACTCTTCTGTGGAATAGGAATCGGCATCAAATTCGTCGTCGTTGAATCCTTCTTCATCGTCTTCCTCTTCGTCATCAAAGGCATCATCAAAGAGTCCTTTTTCTTTGGATTCAGAGGATCCAAAGTTTTTACTAGGGGCTTCTTTTGGGGCGTTTCCGTAACTCATGACCACGGCGGGTAAGGCGATCTCCGCATTTTTTCCTTCAGAAAAATACTCCACAAAAAAGGTCCATAAGGCCATGAAATCAAATACATACAGCAATCGTTGCCCACGCTGACCCAAAACAGAATTTACCAGGCAAAGGTTCATAGTCATTAAAGGTTCCTCCGAAGGGCCCATATCTAGGAGTGGAATTTCATTCAGTTGATCCCATTGTTCATTGGTCGTGTAAAACGCTGCCATTTCCCCCGGGGCGATGCCAAATGCACTCAAAATTCCTTCGTGCAGTGTTTCTAACGAGGCGTCGGCCGGTAATTCAATATCTCTGAATATATCTTCTTTGGTATCTAGGATGACACGAATAATGAGAGAGCCCATGGTAGTGGTTTTTAAGGGATGATTAGACCGAGCGATTTCGCTTTTTCAAAGGCAAAGACTTTGGCTGAATCAAAGGTATTGTCAATTTTGCCATCTAGTATAGCTTCTCGAATGGCGGTTTTTATTAGGCCAATTTCCGGACATGGAGGCAATTGAAACCATGCCATTAGCTGTTCTCCGTCTACAGGAGGCTGCCATTGCCGCAAACGATCTTTCTCTTCTACCTCTACCAATCGCAGTCTGACGTTTTGGAAATTTTCCAGGTATTTCCTTTTTTTTGATGGATTTTTTGTAGTGATATCTGCCTCGCAAAGCTTCATCAAATCATCTATCGTATCGCCAGCATCAAAAAGCAATCGACGCGTGGCAGAATCGGTGGCAGCATCGGTGACCACAGCGATGGGTCGAGAACTCATTTGCACCATTTTTACGACAAAATCCATCTTTTCATTGAGGGGCATATGCAA
Source organism: Owenweeksia hongkongensis DSM 17368 (assembly GCA_945907425.1). Lineage (GTDB taxonomy): Bacteria > Bacteroidota > Bacteroidia > Flavobacteriales > Schleiferiaceae > CAMDTE01. The sequence goes on from CAMDTE010000023.1 coordinate 5,569, forward strand.
TCGGCGGAATATTTTTTTCACCATTTTGCTCCCTACAAACTCGTGGCCATGAAAAGTCCACCCGGTTCCCCGGACAAAACGCTTGGTAACGGGTTTTCCGATATCGTGCAATAGAGCGGCCCACCGAAGCCATAGGTTGTCAGAGGTGAGACTCACATTGTCAACGACTTCCAATGTATGCCAAAAATTGTCCTTGTGTAGCTGTCCTTCCATTTCTTCGATTCCGGCCAGCGCAGCTACCTCAGGGAGTATATTGTGCAGTAAGCCGCTATGAAAAAGCGGGGCCAAGCCGATGGATGGTTTTCTTGCGGACAGCAATTTGCCGATTTCGTCTTGTATGCGCTCCCCAGAAATGATAGTTATTCGATGGGATTGGTGTTTCAATGCTTCGACTACATCGGGGGCTAAGCCAAATTCCAGTTGTGCTGAAAAACGAACAGCGCGGAGCATACGCAAAGGATCGTCGCTAAAGGTTTCTTCCGGGGTCATAGGCGTGCGAAGCACCCGATGATCCAAATCCCTGATTCCTTGAAATGGATCCAACAATACGCCCTTTTGTGCCGAATGCAATCCAATGGCCAAGGCGTTGACCGTAAAATCTCGCCTTTTTTGATCTTCTTCTAGCGTCCCAATTTCTATCGTAGGGTTTCTGCTATTAGGGGTGTAGCTTTCCTTTCGAGCGCGAACAAATTCCACCTCACCAAAACGTGTTTTGATATGTGCCGTGCCGTAATTTTTAAAAACGGAAACCGGGCCCGCCTTCAATTCTTTAGCGACGGCGCGGGCTAATTTTTCAGCGTCTCCTAGGACGACAATATCAATATCTTTCCCGGTTCCTCGGTCCAACAAAAGATCACGCACAAAACCTCCTACTACATAGCATTCCATGCACAGGGAATCTGCGCACAAACCAACCGCCCGAAAAACGGGAGTGTCAATCCATTGGGAAGTGGGAAAAGGGGCAGTGAGCATGGGCGGCAAAGGTACGTTTCTGCTGAGGATCAATGGGAGGATTGCCGAAAATCCTTCAGTGCCCTGTACCTTTCTCTCACCGCGAAATACCCGTAATAGGCGACGAAAAAACCGGGATAGCCATCCAACAAACCGAGCTGCAAAAAGTAGTGTCTAAAAAATCGCCACGCGGGCTTAAGATGCGTGTGCACTACCGTGATGCGTCCCGTTCGTAGGTCGTAATCTTGCGCTTGCCATTGAGCGTACCGACGAAGTTTGTTTTCGTGAGAGGTTTTATCCTTGTAGGTGTTGTGAAATAGGCGCGATGCCAGTCGCCCCACATTTCCAGTGGTTGTAATTTCGGCATGTACTTTTTTACTCTCGTAGCGACAAAAATCGCGTTGAAAGAATCGAATCACCTTGTCTTTTTGCCATCCGGAATAGCGAATCCGACGACCCATAAAATGATTGGCTCTGTATATCCAAAATCCAATCTCTACGGGTTCTTCTTTTGCTGATTTCAACCGATGTATTTCCGCGTGCAAAGAGGGGGAAAGCCACTCATCCGCATCCAGCAAGAGAATCCAAGAATGGCTCGCTTGGGGTATGGCCCAATTTTTTTGTGCAGCGGAATTTTCGTAGTCCCTTTGAAGGATACGGGCTCCAAAACGGCGGGCTATTTCCAATGAATGATCTGTTGAATAGGAATCAACCACGAGTATTTCATCGGCCAAATCCGCGGCAGATGACAAACAGCGCTCCAAGCAGTCCTCTACATTATAGGTAGGTATCAGCAACGTAATTTTCATTCCCTCAGGGTGTGAATGGCTAAATGGCTACATTGTATTCGCGCAAAGCATCGTTTAGACTGGTCTTTAGGTCGGTAGATGGCTTACGCTGCCCAATGATGAGGGCGCACGGAACCGAGTAGTTTCCCGCAGGGAAATCTTTTGGAACGGACCCTGGAATGACAACGGAACGCGCGGGTATGCGGCCTTTGTATTCTACCGGAGAAGCTCCGGACACATCGATGATTCGAGTGCTGGCTGTCAGGACTACATTGGCTCCCAAAACGGCTTCTTTTTCCACATGAACGCCTTCTACCACGATACAACGAGAGCCAATAAAGCAGCCGTCTTCAATAATTACAGGAGCGGCTTGAATAGGTTCTAGAACACCTCCAATACCCACGCCTCCACTCAGGTGCACATCGGAACCGATTTGTGCACAACTGCCTACGGTGGCCCATGTATCTACCATGGTTCGAGCACCTACATACGCCCCGATGTTGACATAGCTCGGCATCAAAATAACACCAGGAGAAAGAAAAGCTCCGTAACGCGCAATCGCATGAGGCACGACCCGCACGCCCAATGCGGCATATCCTTTCTTGAGGACCATTTTATCGTGGAATTCCATGGGGCCCACTTCGATGGTTTCCATTTTACGAATAGGAAAATACAAAATGACCGCCTTTTTCACCCACTCATTGACTCTCCATTGTCCTGATTCGTGGGGCTCAGCCACACGCAACAATCCTTTGTCCATGCCTTCCATGATGGCCTCTATCGCCGAACAAGTTTCGGTGGTCTGCAGTAAAGTGCGGTCTAGCCAGGCCGCTTCTATCAGGGGTTGAAGGGAAGTAAATTGCATAAGGTAAAGGTACACTTCAGGATCGGTTCATCTGATCCAAAAAGTCTTGCAAAACCAAGGATGCAGAGGCCGCATCCAAAAGACCTTTGTTGTTTTTTACCCTCTTGCTGGCGCCGGCCGCGTGAGCTGCTTGTGCTGCGAGACGAGAAGTGAAGCGTTCATCTAGCCGTTCCAATCGTGCCGAAGGGAAAGCAATGGCAAGGGATTGGACAACATTGTCTGCATGAACAGAACCCTGCGTTGCACTACCGTCCAAGCGTTTTGGCTCGCCCACAACAAATCCAGTAATCACATGTGAAACATAGGTTTTTTGAAGATGAGCAACCAATTGTGCCGTGGGAACGGTAGCTATAGGAAAAGCTATGCGACCGTCTGGATCACTTTCCGCAACGCCCGTCCGCATCCCGCCTGCATCTATACCAATCCATAAGGCCATGCTTCAAAGATAGCGTACCTTTGCCGCATGGTACTTCCCATTGTTGCGTACGGAGATACGGTCTTAAAGAAAAAGGCAAACCCTGTGGATCTTTTGGATCCCAACCTTACTGCCGTTGTAGACAATATGTTCGAAACAATGTATGGGGCTCGAGGGGTAGGTTTGGCAGCGCCTCAAGTAGGGTTGAGCATTCGATTGTTTATTGTGGATGCCGCTCCTTTTGCTGCAGACGAGGAAGACCCTGCCCTATCCACCGCTCTGAGTGACTTCAAACGAATTTTTTACAATCCAGAAATCGTATCGGAAGAAGGCGAAGAATGGGGATTTGAAGAAGGATGTTTGAGTATTCCAGAAATTCATGAAACCATATTTAGAAAACCCGTTGTTGTTTTAAAACATCAATTATTGGATGGAACATGGGTAGAAGAACGCTTGGAGGGATTGGCAGCTCGCATTGTTCAACACGAGCACGATCACATCGAAGGAGTTTTGTTTACAGATAGGCTTTCTGCGCTAAGAAAACGCATGTTGAAAGGACGTTTGAGCGCTATCGCTAAAGGGTTGATCAGTGTAGCCTATCGAATGAAATTCGCTCCGGGAAAATGATGCGGATGCACAAAATCCTACTGCTTGGTTTGGGAATGCTCACCGCAGCGTGTCAATCAGAAGCGGATCAAGTCCGTGAGTACGAAACTCGGGTGCGGTCTCTGGAGAGTATAGAAGAGGACACCCTTTTGGTCACCGAAGCCATAGCGTCCTTTGATGCCTTTGCCGTGAATTACCCTAAAGATTCCTTGTCTGCGCACTATTTGCTTTTAGCGGCAGACTTGGAAAGGAATCGGCCAGGCAGAGCCCTGTTTGCTGTGCGGAGATACCAAGAAATCCACAAAATGTTCCCTGGACAATCAGAAGGGGCCTTGGCCTTGTTTTCTATGGCGTTGACTTTTGATGAAGTACTCCTTGACAGAGCTCGCGCAGGGCAGGGCTACACTCTATTTATGGACACCTATCCGAACCATCCCTTGGCAAAACAAGCGGCAGATTTACGCTATTTAGCTTCTAGCGATAGTGCCCTATGGAAAATTCTGCCAGAATGGGAGGAAAAAAACAGAAACCATCAATCAAGTCAATCTCAATAAAAATGAAAGAGTTAAAAGGAGTATTAGCCATTTCCGGAAAACCTGGATTGTATACTTTGATCGCCCAAACGCGGGGCGGAATTGTAGTAGAAAGTCTTTCCGATAAAAAGCGCACCAATATATCTGCGCAAACGCAAGTAAATGCCCTCGGAGAAATTGCTATTTACACCACGGAAGGAGAAAAACCCCTTCAGGAGATTTATGAATCCATGTCTGCGGAATTGAACAATGGTCCAGCCTTGAGCCATAAAGGTTCATCAGCAGACATCGTAGCTTTCTTCACGAAGCACGTTCCTCATTTTGATATGGATAGAGTGTACCTCTCAGATATGAAAAAAGTAGTTCAATGGTACAACGCACTTCACTCTGAAGGCTTTTTTACGGGCGAAACGGAAGTGAAAAAACCCAAAACAAAAAAACCAACGGCTAAAAAAGTGGAATAGTGAACTAGTTTACTAGTTTACTAGTGGAATAGTGGACTAGTGAAATAGTTGACTAGTGAAATAGTTGACTAGTGAAATAGTTGACTAGTAAACGATAAACCATCAACTATAAACTATAAACTATAAACTATAAACCATCAACTATAAACCATCAACTATAAACCATAAACGATAAACCATCAACGATAAACCATCAACCATAACCATGTCCCGCCGCGCTGAAGCATTGCAAGCGTTTGATCGCTTGTTGACTATCATGGAAGAACTTCGGGAGAAGTGTCCATGGGATCGCGTGCAGACATTTGAATCGCTTAGGCATTTGACCATCGAAGAAACATACGAGCTGGCCGATGCGTTGGTCGAGGGAGATATGATGGAAGTGAAAAAGGAACTCGGTGATTTATTTCTTCATCTGGTGTTTTATTCCAAGTTAGGAGAAGAGATGGGTACCTTTGATGTGGTAGATGTGCTGCATGGCATTTCGGATAAATTGGTTCATCGACACCCCCATGTATACGGAACAGTGGATGCGGTGACAGAAGAACAGGTGAAAGCGAATTGGGAAGTCATCAAGCTAAAAGAAGGAAAGAAATCGGTCTTGGAAGGAGTTCCTAAATCACTACCCGCTTTGATAAAAGCCTCTAGAATGCAAGACAAAGTGCGTGGAGTGGGGTTTGATTGGCCCAACAAAACCGCGGTTTATGCAAAGATTCAAGAAGAAATGGCGGAGCTGAAAGAGGCAGAGGCTACCGGTGAATTACAGCGAGTAGAAGATGAATTTGGCGATGTGCTTTTTTCGTGGGTCAATTACGGCCGACATTTGGGGATTGATCCGGAAATGGCCTTGGCTAGAACCAATGCAAAATTCATGAGACGATTTGTGGCTATGGAAGAAATGGCAAAAGAATTCGGATTGAATACGGCTGAACTGACTGCGAACCAATGGGAAGAACTTTGGGTCAATGTCAAATTAACACAGGGGTAAAGTACCTGTAGAAGATTTTGTAGAAATTCGCACGTGGCCAAGAAAATTAACCAAGAACACTACATCAACCGTGATTTGAGTTGGTTGCAATTCAATGGTCGCGTGTTGCAAGAGGCACAGGATGTTTCTGTCCCCCTTATTGAACGCATTCGATTTTTAGGCATTTTTTCCAACAACCTGGATGAGTTTTTTCGGGTTAGATATGCCTCCATCCAGCGAATCGCGCAAATACACACCAAAAAAGCAGATCGCCAGCTCGGCGGTTGGAATGCGCTTCGTTTATTATCGGCCATCAATGAGGTAGTAGCGACGCAACAGTCTTTGGCGGATGATATTTACGCTGAGTTGATGGGGGGTTTAGAGTCGGAAGGAATTGCAATTATTAACGAAACACAACTGACGGAGGGTCAGAAGGATTTTGTTCGCAAATTTTACATTGACAAAGTCAGCCAGTCCGTTTTTGCCATCTTGCCGGTGGAAGAAAATCCTTTTCCGGAACTCAAAGACAAGAGTATTTACTTGGCTGTTCGGTTGGTTCCCACGTTGGACGAGGAAAATCCTATTTATTCACTGATTGAATTGCCTTCCGATTTGATCGGCCGGTTTGTGGTGCTTCCCAAATACGGAAAGCAGTATTTGATGTATTTAGACGACGTATTACGATTCAATTTGCGTTATGCCTATTTCATTTTTCCAGCAGAGCACATCGAAGCGCATACGATCAAAATAACGCGGGATGCGGAGTTGGATTTGGATAACGATGTATCCAAAACAACGTTGGAAAAGGTCCAAAAAGGATTGGCTATAAGGGAGGTAGGAAACCCTGTCCGGTTGGTGTATGACCGAGAGATAAATGCTGAATTCCTGTCTTATTTAAGTCAAAAATTGAACATTGAGGCCCACGACAGTTTGCTTCCAGGAGGTCGATACCACAATAAAAAGGATTTAATAAAATTCCCGAATGTGGGTCGTTCTGCTTTGGAATATCCGAAAACGGACCCACTGCATCATCCGGACTTGGATTTGGACCGAAGCATATTGAATGTGATTCGCCAAAAAGACGTGTTAATTTTCTTGCCCTACCATAATTTTTCATACGTCATTCGCTTTTTGCGAGAGGCGGCTATGGATCCCAAAGTGTCCCGCATATCCATTACATTGTATCGATTAGCGGATCAGTCACGCGTTATTTCCGCATTAATCAACGCTGCGAAAAATGGAAAAAAAGTACGGGTAATCATTGAATTGCAAGCGCGATTCGATGAAGAAAACAACATTCATTACACGGAAAAATTGCGTTCTGAAGGCGTGGAAGTGGTGCCCGGTATGCCTGGATTAAAAGTGCATTCGAAGGTTGTATTGATCGAGAGAAACGAAAGCGTTGGTAAAATCGAGAAATTTGCCATTGTAGGAACGGGTAATTTTCACGAAGGCACAGCACGGATCTACACGGATTATTATTTGATGACGGCGGACAAGCGGATCGTCAAAGAAGTGGAACAAGTTTTCGAGTTCATTTGGGCTCCCTACACGGTGCGGAAATTCAAACATTTGTTGGTGTCTCCTCAATTCACCAGGGTAGGACTTATCGAGCGGATCGACCGAGAAATTGCCTATGCTAAATCGGGTAAACCGGCATCTTTGTTCTTTAAAATCAATAGTTTATCTAGCTATGATTTCTGCGACAAACTGTACGAAGCCTCTCAAGCAGGGGTAAAAGTTCGATTGATAGTGCGGGGTATTTGTTGTTTGATTCCGGGAGTACCGGGCCTCAGCGAAAACATCGAAGCTATTTCTATTGTGGATCGTTATTTAGAACACAGTCGCGTGTATTGGTTCCATAATAACGGACATCCAGAGTGCTACATAGCCTCCTTTGATTTAATGACGCGAAACCTTGATTTTCGTGTGGAGGTGGGAATCCCTGTCTATTCTCCCAATATTTTGCGCGAAATCAGAGATCATATGGATATACTGTGGAAAGACAACGTCAAATCCCGCCGACACAGTAAAAACGGAGAAAACAGCTACCGCAAAGGAAAAGGACCCAAGGTGCGTGCCCAAGTGGAAATGCGGCATTATATCTCGACCCAATTAAAAAAGGCCCGAAGATGATTCAGGTGCATAAAATGGGCGCGATAGATATCGGCTCCAACTCTGTACGTTGTTTGGTGACAAACGTCATCCCTACGCCAGAGTTTACGCATTACAAAAAGGCATCAATGACTCGACTGCCCGTGCGTTTGGGCCAAGATGTCTTTTCTGTTGGATTCATCAGTGAGGTCACGGGCGAGCGATTGGTAACCGCTTTAAAGGCCTACAAACACATTATGGAGGTGCACGGGGTTACCCATTTCCGCGCCTGCGCCACATCCGCCATGCGTGAGGCATCCAATAGTTCTTTTTGGAGGGATCGCATTAAAGAAGAAACGGGAATTTCAGTGGATATCATCGATGGGCAAGAAGAAGCTCGGTTGGTTTTCTCCGCCAAAATGTTCGATAAAATTACCCCCGCAGAAAGTCATTTTTTGTTTGTAGACGTGGGTGGAGGTTCGACGGAATTGACGCTTTTCAAAGACGGTGCTCCGGTAGATTCCATCTCTCTCCCCTTGGGCACGGTTCGGATGATGGCTCAAGGCGTTTCAGAAGAAGTGTGGATCGCTATGGACGAGTGGCTAGATAGGAAAAGAGCGCAGGTAGAAGGAGATATTGCCACGATAGGATCGGGAGGTAACATCAACAAAATATACAAACTCAGCGGGCGTATGGGTGGAGAACCTTTGTCCTTGGTGTATTTAGAACGACAAGCCAAATATTTGGCTGGATTTTCGCCAGAAGAAATGATGGTACAATTGGGATTGAATATTGACCGTGCAGATGTGATTGTTTCAGCCATGGGGATTTACATTCGCGCTATGAAGAAGGTACACAGCCGCTGGATGTACGTACCAAAAATAGGCGTGAGTGATGGAATCGTTCGGGAGCTCTACCGCAACTCCGTCCGACCCTTTTATGAATAAATATTTCCCATCCATCCTTTGGGTTTCTGCCTTACTATGGACGGGTTGCCAATCTTACGAAACGCATTTTTACGTGCGAACGGTTTCTCCCATCCCTCTAGGAGATACGATTTTTGTTGCGGGTAGTTCTGAAGCGCTTGGTGGGTGGAATCCACACAAAGTACCCTTGGACCGGGTCAATGATTCCGTTTGGACTATATCACTGAAAAACCTAGATAAAGGATATTCTTACAAATTCACGCTGGGGACGTGGCAAAACGAAGCATTGGTTAGGGATACAAAGCCCTATAGTGATTTGCATGGCGTGAGGGGTGCGACCCATCAGCACATCGTTGAGAAATTTTGTATTCCAGAACGAGCGTCCAAAGGGAAAATCACCGGAATGGTACAGACCATCGTTGCTGTGAAAGACAAGAACGGCAGCGTTTCCGCCCGAGATGTGGTGATCTGGCTACCGCCGGGCTATGTGCAAGAAAAGTCGCGGAGGTATCCGGTTTTGTATATGCACGATGGTCAAAATATTTTTATTCCTGTTCACTCTTCTGGGGGACAAGACTGGGAGATCGACGAAACCATGGACTCGCTGATTACTAGAGAAGGGTATCCGCCTGCGATTGTAGTGGGGGTGTTTTGCGCGGAAGATGGAAATCAGCGGAGAAAGGAATACAGCAACACTCCGGAAGGGGATGCCTACCGACGCTATTTTATAGAATCGGTTATGCTCTTTGTGAATGAAACATTTCGTACTCTGCCAGGTCCTGAAAATACAATGATTGGAGGATCCAGCATGGGCGGCGCATCTTCCTTCTATTTGGCCACGTATTTTCCTTCTGTTTTTGGAGCGGGTCTGTGTTTTAGCCCCGCATGGAAGGTGAAAACAGGCCATGGGCTGGTGGTCGACATGTTATCGGAATGGAAAAAAGCGAAATACCCTATGCCCAGGCCTTTGTATGTAGACAACGGGGGTGTGGGTCTAGAGACGACACTTCAACCAGGAATTGACGATTTTTTAAAAATAGCCAGAAGAGAACAACAAAAATCAAAGGCGATCTATACCTGGCGGTGGGAAGCAACACACGAGCATTCGGAGGCTTACTGGGCACAACGTTTTCCTGCGGCCTTTGTTTGGGCCGTAGATCAACTGCCCGAAAATTCTGCGTTCAAGAAAACGACCATCGGTAAGTAAACTCAAACACCGCAGTATTTCCTAAGTAGATCCATTGATCGCTATTGACGGGATGCATGGGCTCAACACACAGTGCACCCATGGGCGCGAATCCTTCGTCTTTCATTCCAGCACTGCAGTATACTTGCACTCCCGGAAAATTTCCACCAATTCCTAGTCGGATGGATCCGTAGTGGAGTTCAGCTAGAACGCCGTCTGGTCCTGAGCTGCAGGGCACGTAGAGGTCGGTAGGAATGTCCGTAGGAATGTTGAAGGGCTTTTTCACACCGTTTTGATAGATCGTCAAAGAATGTTTAGGTCCCGGCGCGTTCGCAATAGAAAAATAGGGGTGGTGGGTTGGTGAGAAAGGAGTTTTTTCTGCACCGTTTTTCAATGTGGCCTCTAAGACTACCCGCAATTCTGCATCGTGCAATGTGTAGGAACAGGTCAAAGACAAATGCCCGGGATACCCATTCTCTAGATGGGGAGAATCCAAGGTCAAAACAACAGACGACGCAGAGGAATGCAGAATACTCCATTCCCTGTGATGCAAGGTGCCAGGGCCTCCGTGCAAGGGCCATTCCTTCCAACGGTTGGCCGTTCTACCGATGATAGCGCCCGCCATGCGAAGTGGATTTTTGGCAGTGCCGGGAGCGTTTCCTACTACGCACGTCACAAATTCTACATGAGGCGCGGGCCGAATGACCAACGACGACAAACGAGCGCCTAAAGGATCGATGGCAACCCGCGCGAGAGGCGTTTGTAATAAGAGGGAAGAAGGAGTTCTTTCAGCCATAGGATAAAAACAAAGCCGCCTCAAGAGGCGGCTTTGCACATACATCACAACATAAAAATCAGATCAGTGTTTCGCTAAGTAATCGGCAACTCCTGTGTGCGTGGCCTTCATGGCCTCTTTTCCAGGGACCCAGTTGGCTGGGCAAACCTCTCCATTTTCTTCCAAATGCTGCAATGCATCCACCATGCGTAGGGCATCGTCTACATTGCGACCCAAAGGCAAATCATTGACCAACTGATGGCGCACTTTACCGTCTCTGTCAATCAGGAACAAACCTCTGTAGGCAATCAATTCTCCTTCGGCTACCAACAAATCGCTTTCATCGTATCCCCAGGTGCCGACCAGGACATCGTAGTTGTGACTAATTGTCTTGTTGGTATCGGCCACCACTGGGTAGGTAACGCCTTGGATACCGCCGGCTTTTTTAGGAAGTTGCAGCCATCCCCAATGCGATTGTTCCGTATCTGTAGAAACGGCGATTAACTGCACATTGCGCGCTTCAAACTCTTCTTTTTTCGCTTGGAATGCATGCAATTCTGTTGGACACACAAAGGTGAAATCTTTTGGGTAAAAGAACAAAATCACATATTTACCACGGAATTGGCTCAGTGTAAAATTGTCTACTATTTCTCCTCCGTTGATAACGGCTTTGGCATTGAAATCGGGAGCTTGTTTTCCTACAAGTACGCTCATGGCATGTGAATTTTTAGTTTATTGTACAAAGGTAAGTGCTCGGTGCAAACCCATACCATATCATAGTGCAAATCAATGCGGTATAGAGCCACTCAATGCAACGGCCCATGCCAAAGCGGCTCCCCCCATGACAACCGCTAATTTCTCCGCATTGAATCGATGATCTTTTTGGTTCTCAAACAAAATGGTGGTGGACACATGCAAGAAAATGCCAGCAACCAATGCGATAAAAACGGTGTGCACCCCGCCTTCGTTCGGAGCGATCCATTGCCCCAACAGAGCGCCCACAGGTGTAGCGAGAGCGAAAAGCACAACGCCCAGCGCAATTTTCTTAAGAGAAAGCCGCAAGGAAGTAAACCACAACACCAATACCATGCTCACTGGCAAATTATGTAGGGCAATGGCACTCACGAAGGCTGTTCGGCTATGAGTGTCCAGAGCGGCCAACGGAAGGCCCTCCAATAGTGAATGCAGGACAAGTCCCAATAGAGCACCCAAAGGCAACTGGGCATGATGAGCTCCTAGAGAATGATCTGATGGCATGTGAACATGACCGTGCTCCAATCCCTTGGTGGCGAAATCCAACAAATACTGCAAAAGAAAACCCACCATCACCCATGCGCCGATCTCGATTCCCGTCCATTGCGTAGCATGTCCGTGATCAGATGAAAAAACCTCTGGGAGCCAAACAAAAATGGTGGTACTGAACAAGAAGGAACCACTGAAAGCCAACAGTAGTCGCGCTGTAGAGCCAAAGGTTTTCAAACCCCACAACACAAGGGCTGCACCGGCAAGTACGCCACCAAAAAGAATCAGTAAGGAAAAGTAAAAAGAAAGTGTCATGTTGTTTGTTTTTGGGCCATAGCAATCAGTCGAGGAGAATCCGCTGTAAAGGGTTGTGCATCAAAATTGCCCCAAAAAACGATACCGTGCAAACCTGAGGAAGAAAAGAAGCGGAAAAAATCGTCGGGGGTCAATAACCGAACGCGCTCTAAGAAAGTTGCGTGTTTTTCTCCATCGACCAATTGAATTTCTTTGAAGACGAAACCATTTTCTATCCATCGGCGGAGGGTAAACAAAACCGAACCTATTTTCTTTACTTCAAAGGGAATCAGTTCCTGTTGAATGCGCTGTGCATTGAGAAAATCAAAAACGACCATTCCTCCAGGCTGACATGCATCGCAGGCATATTGAATGATTTGCGCATGATCGTTGTCGCTGTCTCCGTACCCAAAACTGGTAAAAAAATTGAACACAACGGCATGATCTTTCGTGGGAAAAGGGAAAGACATATCGTGCACTGCAAATCGTGTATTCTCAGTTAGATTTCTTCGTTTGGCTTCTTGTTTCGCATGGGCAATGTTTTGAACACCCAGATCATAACCGGTTACATGAAAGCCTTTCTCAGCTAGGCAAAACACGTGCCTTCCGCGCCCGCAGGCCATGTCCAAAACAGAATTCCCTTTCGGTATCTTTAAGTAGTCCAAAAGGACATCAATAGTTCCTGCCGCATCGTTTTCACATCGATGACCATACAGCAAAGTATAGTACGGGGAGTCAAACCACTTCTCGCCGGAAGGAATCATGCGTTCCAAAGGGTGTAAAAGGATTTGGCTGCTCCCAACAACAATGCGATGACCAATACCACGCGGACAGTGGACTGCCAATAGGGCGCACGTACCATATACCGTGCGGAAACCCAGGCCCCTAAAGCGCTCCCAAGGGCCAAAGTAAGTCCAGGAACCCATTGCATGGTTCCTGTAAAGAGCAACAAGAAAAAAGCGGGGACAACCACGGCTATCGCCAACCATAACTTGATGACATTGCCGTCCCGTAAACTCCATTTTTCAACCAATACCAAAGCAGCCAAAAGCACCAATCCTATGCCCATTTGAATAAAGCCGCCGTACAGGCCCACCAAAAAAAAGAGGAGAAAACGAAGCCATACTGGAAGTTTGTTTGCACGATCAGAAGGGGATTTCCAGCGATCGGGATGAACGAGAAGGGTAGCAAGGAGCACCAACATGAGAACCCCAATCCATAGTTCCATGGTTTTGTCATCGAGAGTGGCTGCCAAACCAGCGCCTACCAGGGCGCCTAAAATGACAGGAAGAGTCAAAGACAATCCGCTTTTCAGCAAATAGGTCTTTCTATGAGTGGCAGGGAGACTCCACACGGAAGTGATGGTTTGCACCATCACACCGATTCGATTGGTGGTGTTGGCGGCTAACCCACCCATACCGCTCGCCATCA
>CAMDTE010000024.1 GCA_945907425.1 Owenweeksia hongkongensis DSM 17368
ATGAGCAAATCAGTGATTGATATTGACAAGTTGGCCCATCTGTCCCGATTGTCTTTGACAGGAGAGCAAATGGCCAGCATGGAAAAAGACATGGAAAAAATATTGGGCTTCGTTGCCCAGATAGAATCGATGGATTTGACGGGAGTTGAGCCGTTGCAGTATCTATCGGACGAGGTAAATGTGCTACGGGAAGATGTTGTACTTCAGTCAATCACCCATACAGAGGCCATGAAAAATGCTCCCGGAGCGGATTCCGATTATTTCCGGGTGCCGAGAAAATAAATCCACCGGATTAAACTTTATTGTACGAGGGCTATCCAATGTACATGAATTCTCTATTATTAGCATTGGTGTTGAGCGGGCAGCCCGCTGCTTCACCTACCGTCATCGACGAGCCCGTTTTCACAGAAACAGTCTATTTGTCGGAGGATTTACCGGGAAGAAGGCAACGCATGATCCAGCGGAGACAGGCGCGACGCGCAGCGCATCGCGCAGCGCACCGCCGTGGGCACATTCGAATGCATCGCCGCCACGGAGGTCCGCGGAACGGACAAAAATAAAACGGTAATTATCGTTTGGACTCTTTTCGACGCCCCTTGATCCATTTGACACGGGCGAGGATTTCTCCTTCCGAGCTGTAGATAAATTCCGTTCCGTTTTTACGACCTTCACGCCAGTACGTTTCGTGGCGCAAGTCGCCGGAAGGAAAAGTAACGCGCTCTGCACCGTGCTTGAGCCCTTCTTTTACGCGGAATTTGCTACTATCGGTGGTAACGAACCCAGTGAAGGGCTGGTTGTGCCATTTGTACCGAGTGGTACGGGGCCTCACTTGTAAAACCAGTTCCGTGTGTTGCACGGTTTCTGTATACAACGTGCAAGACAACAAGGCCCAATGGCTTGTGCCGAGCAGTAAAAAATAGCCCGCCATTCGGCGGGCTTTTTTCCATAATAGATGCATGCTTTTGTCGTGCACAATCAAACCAATCCTTGGTCCAGCATGGCGTCAGCCACTTTTACAAAACCAGCTAGGTTGGCTCCTTTCACGTAGTCAACACTTCCGTCTTCACGGGTACCGAATTTCACACAAGAGGCGTGAATGTCCTTCATAATTTGGTGCAAACGGCCGTCAACCTCTTCGCGAGTCCAAGACAAACGCAAGGAGTTTTGAGACATTTCCAAACCTGAAGTGGCTACACCTCCTGCATTGGACGCTTTGCCTGGGCTGAACAACACGCCGGCCGCAACGAAAGCCTCAATGGCTTCTGGTGTTGAAGGCATATTAGCGCCTTCCGCCACGAACTGGGTCCCATTGGCAATCAATGCTTTTGCCCCGTTGCCGTCCAATTCGTTTTGGGTAGCGCACGGTAAAGCGATGTCACACGGCACACCCCATGGGGTTTTGCCTGCCACAAATTGAGCATTGGGGTATTTTGTAGTGTACTCACTGATTCGACCGCGCTTCACGTTTTTAATGTCCATGATGAACGCCAATTTTTCGGTAGTGATACCGTCGTTGTCCAAAATGTAACCCGAAGAATCGGACATGGTCAAAACAACCGCACCCAACTCGATGGATTTTTCTACCGCGTATTGAGCAACGTTTCCAGAGCCGGAAACCACTACTTTTTTCCCTTTGAACGTGTCGCCTTTGGTGGCCAACATTTCCTGGGCAAAATACACCGTACCGTAGCCGGTTGCTTCTGGACGAATCAAAGACCCACCCCAGTTACGGCCTTTTCCGGTCAACACACCGGTAAATTCATTGCGCAAACGCTTGTATTGGCCAAACATATAGCCAATTTCACGACCACCCACACCGATATCACCGGCGGGAACGTCCGTATTTGCGCCAATGTGGCGAGACAATTCCGTCATAAAAGATTGGCAAAAGCGCATCACTTCCGCATCTGATTTGCCTTTGGGGTCAAAATCAGAACCTCCTTTACCGCCGCCCATAGGCAAAGTGGTTAGAGAGTTTTTGAAAATCTGCTCAAAGCCCAAGAACTTCAAAACAGACAAATTCACGGTTGGGTGGAAACGCAAACCGCCTTTGTACGGTCCAATAGCGCTGTTGAATTCCACACGGTAGCCACGGTTGACCATCACTTCACCGCCATCGGTTGTCCACGGAACGCGGAACAAAATAGTGCGCTCGGGTTCAACCACGCGCTCCAATATTTTAGCGATTTTGTATTTAGAATTTTCCTCAATAAAGGGAATAACGGATTCAGCCACCTCGTGGACAGCTTGCAGAAATTCGGGCTCATGGGGGTTGCGCTCACGCACCGTATTCATGAAAGCCTCGATCTGAGAATGATATTTTTGAGCCATAATGCAATTTTGATGCAAAGGTAGTGCGAAATTTGCCTCATGATAGAAGAAGGTACTCCCCAAAAAACACCGTTGAGCCAATTAGGTGAATTCGGACTGATTCGGCATTTGACTCAAGCCGTCACATTGAAAAACCCCGGTAGCCGAACGGGGGTGGGGGACGACTCCGCCGTCTTGTCTTTCCCGGAAAATACGGAAGTCCTGGTCACCAAAGATTTATTGATGGAAGGAGTGCATTTCGACTTGTCCTATACGCCGTTAAAGCATCTGGGATACAAGGCCATCGTGGTCAACGTATCCGATATCTATGCCATGGGCGGTACCCCAACACAAGTATTGATAGGGCTGGCAGTGAGCAATCGATTCCCGGTGGAAGCACTAGAAGAACTTTACCTCGGCATGTTCCTGGCATGCGAACACTACGGAGTGGACCTTGTGGGCGGAGACACTACGTCTGGGCACCAAGGATTGACCTTGAGTGTGACAGCGCTGGGACATGTGCCTGCGGGAGGAGCTATCCTTCGGTCGGGTGCGCAACCCAATGATCTGATTGTTGTCTCTGGAGATTTAGGCGGGGCCTTTATGGGGCTTCAAATCCTGGAAAGGGAAAAAGTTGCCTACCGAGCCAATCCGAACGTACAACCGGAATTGCAAGGACACGAATACGTTCTGGAAAGACAATTGAAGCCAGAAGCGAGAAAAGACATCATTGCCCTTTTAGCCGCCCTAGAGGTAAGGCCCACGGCTATGATCGACATTTCGGATGGGCTGAGCTCGGAACTCATACACCTGTGTACGGCCTCTGGAACGGGTTGCAAAGTATTTGAAGACAAATTTCCTATCGACCCAGCAGTGCTGCGATTGGCAGAGGAATTCGGTGTCAATCCTATCACTGCAGCGTTAAACGGAGGGGAAGATTATGAATTATTGTTTACGGTTTCCCTATCGAATTGGGAAAAGATAAAAGCCAATCCTAGCTTGACGGTCATTGGACACATGACAGCTACGCCAGAAACTCAATTGATCACCACGGCGGGGCAGGCCATTGAACTGAAAGCGCAAGGATTCACTCACGCATAAACTTTGAACAGACCTTGATTTATGTCCTTTTTAGAAGGGTAGCGTCAGGGTATATTTGACTCACAACCATAACCCTATGACAGATTTAGAGATTGCGCGGCAATGCAAGCCGTTGCACATTAAAGCGGTGGCTGGCGCGTTGGGAATCGACCCGGAAGTGTTGGAACCCTACGGTCATTACAAGGCCAAATTGCCGTTGCGTTTATTGCGGCCAGAACAGCAAAAAACGTCTCGTTTGATTTTGGTGACAGCCATCTCCCCCACGCCTGCGGGGGAAGGGAAAACGACCATTACCGTAGGACTGACCGATGGGCTGGCCTT
Organism: Owenweeksia hongkongensis DSM 17368; assembly: GCA_945907425.1. Lineage (GTDB taxonomy): Bacteria > Bacteroidota > Bacteroidia > Flavobacteriales > Schleiferiaceae > CAMDTE01. The sequence goes on from CAMDTE010000024.1 coordinate 3,733, forward strand.
TATTGGAAAAAAGAGTGCGGCGGCCTTACGCGAGCCTTCTTTGGGCCCCGTTTTTGGTATCAAGGGGGGAGCTGCTGGCGGGGGATATGCGCAAGTCGTTCCCATGGAGGATATCAATATTCATTTTACCGGAGATTTCTCGGCCGTTGAAAAAGCGAACAATTTGCTAGCGGCCCTGATCGATCATTCCATCCAAAGCAAAGGCCGTTCCATCGGCTTGGATCCTCGCACCGTTGTTTGGAAAAGAGCGATGGATATGAATGACCGCGCACTGAGGCAAATCGTAGTGGGGCTGGGAGGAAAAACCGGTGGCGTTCCACGGGAAACAGGATTCAATATCACGGCCGCATCAGAAGTGATGGCCATCTTGTGTATGAGCAAGAATCTAGAGGATTTGCAGCATCGATTGGAGGCCATTTACATTGGCGATAGGCACGATGGTACTCCCGTTTATGCACGTGATTTATTGGCGGCAGGCGCTATGACGCTGTTGATGAAGGAAGCGATCCAGCCCAATTTGGTGCAAACCTTAGAAGGAAATCCAGCCATTTTGCACGGCGGTCCTTTTGCCAATATTGCTCAAGGAACCAACAGCATTTTGGCCACGCAAATGGCCATGAGTTATGCGGATTGGGTGGTGACGGAGGCAGGATTTGGTGCGGATCTCGGCGCGGAAAAGTTCATCAACATCAAATGCCGCGCGGCGGGCATCGCCCCGCGCGCGGCGGTCATTGTGGCAACGGTGCGCGCCTTGCTCCATCATGGCAAGGGAGATGTTGCGGCAGGACTTCCCAACCTAGAAAAACACATTGAAAACATGCAGCAGTTCGGACTCCCAGTGGTGGTGGCCATCAATGCATTTACCTCTGACACTCCAGAAGAACATGCTCTTATTTCAGCTGCTTGCGCTGCCAAAGGAGTGAGGGCTGTAGTCGCCACAGCATGGGCTGACGGGGGAAAAGGCTGCGCCGATTTGGCCCGGGCCGTGGTGGAAGTGGCTAGCCCTCATCCTGTACAATTGCAGTACACGTACGAGCTGTCCGATTCTTTGGAAACGAAAATCGAGAAGATTGCCCAAAGCATTTATGGCGCAGAGAAGGTAGTGTACACTCCTGCGGCCAAGAGCAAATTGAAGCGGTTAACGGAGCTGAACATGGAAGCTTTGCCGGTGTGTATGGCCAAAACACAAAAGAGTTTTACGGACGATGAAAAAATACTCGGTCGTCCGGCACCGTTTACGCTGACCGTTCGGGAAGTGGAGGTGGCCGCTGGCGCGGGATTTGTGATCCCTATCACGGGTGCGATGCTCCGCATGCCCGGGTTACCTGAAGTGCCCGCATCCGAGCACATGACGGTCAGTGCCGAGGGGAGGGTAGAAGGATTGTTTTGATTCGGTGCGCTCAGACAAAAAAAGCCCCGCATGGCGGGGCTTTTTTGCTGCAATAGGAAAGGCTACGCTTGGAATTTCCCGCTGTGGACAACAAATCGTTTGTACAATTCGTTGTTCTCTAAAATAGCAGGATCCATGGATCCGTTGTGCTCGTACATCATGATCAGTCGTACCAACATTTGATAGAACTGCAAGTCATTTTGGATGTCGCTGTTGAGTTTCTGTCGATCTTTCCCGCGGAATTGTTGGTAGTAATTCAGATTTTGATCCAAATTATTAGCAAATCCGTCCACCAAGGCATGGGCCTTTTCCTTTCCGCCGGCACGGTAGTACCCCTCAATCATGCTCAACAAGAAATAGTCGTACCCAAAGCGCTCTGTGGGCATCTTCTTCATGCCAAAATCCAAAGCTTCCAATGCCTTTTTGTTCTGGCCTTCTGCTGCCAACTGAGAGGCCATGCGGCCAAATCCTTGGCGTAAATTATAGCACAAGCGGCGATTGGTTTCATCCAAATACACGGAAGGATCCTCCATGTTTCCGTATAAAAATTTATCCGCTTCGTTCTTTGGATTCACCATCAGGTCATAGCAGCGTTCCGCGTTGACCTCCCCTACGTCGTAACTGCCTTGCGGAACCGTCCACTTCACAGGAACAAACCGCCATACCATTCCTTCCAAGCGGAAGTAATCTTGTAGCCAGAACAAGCTAGAAGGAGAGCTTCCTACCGTGGTAGAAAAATAGATGGGGCGGCTCCAGTCGTTGTTGGCAATCAAATCGATCAGCATCAAATCGCGTTTGGCAATAATGCTCGAGTTCCACTCCCAATCGATGTACGGAAGAATACGGTCTGCTTGGTCTGCGGGCACCACGCCGTGCTGAAGAACTTGCTCTTTGTTAATGTTTACACGGAATTTTTTCACAGGGAAGAAAGGCAACTGCTTGGGAGTGCCTGTTCCCTGGAATGCGGTGAACTTGGTAGCGCCATCGTTGCGCTTCGCCCACTTCAAAAAGTCGTGTATGTACCATGCGCCTTGAACGCCTATGTCTTGATAGTACAATACGTCACGCGTACCTTGTACGTATTCAGACTTGGTAAAACTCAAGGGTACAGGAGCGCCGTCGTAGGCCTGTCTTTTCATCATGTCGATGTACCAATCCGTATTGAGCAAGGACAAATTCACCACACGAACATCTGTTCGGTACCCCTCCACTTCTTGCACATACCACAAAGGGAATGTGTCGTTGTCTCCATTGGTAAAAAGAATGGCGTTTTTCTCACAACTGGCCAAGTAGGCTTTGGCGATGTCACGCGCTGTGTATCGGTTGGACCGATCGTGATCGTCCCAATTCTCTTTGGCCATCAATCCGGGAACGGCAAACAAACTCACGACCGTAATCAATCCCGCCATGGTGGTATTGCGCATTTTCCCCAACCATTCGTACAGAGCCATAACCCCTATGCCGATCCAAATAGCAAACACATAGAAGGAGCCCACAAAGGCATAGTCCCGCTCGCGGGGTTCAAAGGGTTTTTGGTTGGTGTACACCACCACGGCAATGCCCGTAAATAAGAACAGAGAAGTCAATACCCACGTGTACTCCTTGTCTTTGCTGTATTGAAAATACAGACCCACTAGTCCCAGCAAGAAGGGAAGCATGTAGTACACATTATGCGCTGGATTGTTCTTCAAAGAATCCGGCTGATTTCCTTGCGGCCCTAAACGCAGCTCGTCTACAAAGGGGATGCCCGTAATCCAGTTTCCCTTGTTGATTTCATAGCGGTGTTGTTCGTCGTTTTGTCGACCGGAAAAGTTCCACATAAAGTAACGGAACCACATTTTCCCCACTTGATAACTCATAAAAAAACCAAAATGCTGTGCAAAGCTGACGGTGGTTTCTTTATTCGTAATGCCCATCAGACTGACATAATTCTGGACGTGGTCTTGTTGATCAGACCACATGCGCGGGAAGAAGCCCGTAAAACGTTTGTCATAGTTGGGAATGGAAGCCTTCCCGTCGTTGGTCATCTCATACTTGCGAGTTTCGTCGGAGTAGGCGTATGTTGGTTTGCCGTCACTGTACGGCTCTTGCGAATCCAAAGGCGCATTGAAACTTTGTCCGTACAATACAGGCCAATCCCCGTATTGTTCCCGGTTGTAATACGCTAAGAGGGAAATGGCGTCCTCTGGATTGTTTTCATCGATGGGGGTATTCGTATTGGAACGAATGGCCAAGACCACGAAGCTGGAGTAGCCAATCATCACAAAAACCACCCCTAAAATGGCTTGTTGAACCCACGCCTTGCCCGATGTCCGCGCGTAGCGAATACCGTAAATCACGGCCCCCGTAAAAAGAGCCACGGCCAAAATAGTTCCGCTGTTTTTGGGAAGTCCTAGGGTATTGACGGCTGTAATCTCTAGGAAGCCAAATACCTTTAAAATCATGGGGATAATGAAGGCAAAGACAAATCCCAACACGCCAACAGAAGCGGTATTCGCCATCAGGAATCCTTTCCAACTGCGGTCGGTGTACTTCTTGTAATAATAGACCATGACGGCAGCCGGGATGGCCAAGAAGGCCAAAATGTGTACACCCACGGATAAGCCCACCAAGTAGGCAATCAGGAGCAACCACCGGTTGGCGTACGGATCGCTTTCCGCGCTTTCTTCCCATTTCAGAGCTGCCCAAAATACCAAAGAGGTAAACAAAGAACTCATGGCGTACACTTCTCCTTCCACGGCACTAAACCAAAAAGAGTCAGACCATGTAAAGGTCAAAGCGCCAACCAAGCCCGCACCAAAAATGGCCACTTTTCTGCTTTGATTTAGCTCTCCCGAGCGAAGGGCCAGTCGCTTAGCGATGGCTGTGATGGTCCAAAACAAAAAGAGGATGGTGAAGCTGCTAGAAAAGACAGAAACGAGATTGACAAAATAGGCCTGTTGCGTCACATCGCCCCCTGCCAGTTGTGTCATAAACGCACCGATCAACTGAAACAAGGGAGCCCCGGGAGGATGGCCTACTTGCAGCTTGACAGAGGACATGATGTATTCCCCGCAGTCCCAAAAGCTGGTCGTGGGTTCTACGGTCATGATATAGGTAGCGGTGGCCACTAAAAAAACAAGCCAACCCAAAAGATCATTGGTGCGTTTGAAAGTAAAGAAATTCATTTTCTTGTGCGTTTATGGGCAACGAAGATACACAAAACCAGTGCCCTCTCCTCAGAAATCAGCACCAAGATCTACACCCAATTTCCGACCAATCAATTCCAATAACTTCCGCTCCAATGCAGGCAAATGAACATGAGACAAAGCATCGTTAGCGAATGCCAACATGAGCAAAGCCCGCGCTTCTTTTTCTGGGATTCCGCGCGCACGCAGGTAGAATAGATTTTCTTCGTCCAGTTGTCCTACGGTACACCCATGGGAGCATTTCACATCGTCTGCGAAAATCTCCAACTGGGGTTTGGTATCGACCGTTGCCCTGTCGTCGAGCAGTAGGTTGTCGTTGTGTTGATAGGCCAGTGTTTTTTGTGCGTGAGGCCGAACATTGATCTGGCCATTGAAGACACCGTGGCTCTGCCCATCAAACAATCCTTTGTACACTTCCTCACTGGTGCAGTGAGGGACCGCGTGGTCCACCCTGGTTTTGTGATCAACGTGCTGGGTGCCGTGGATGAGCGTCAATCCATGCAAGTGAGCGGTGGCGTTGTTTCCGAGCAATTGGAACTGCAAATCATTGCGAGTCATTTTACCGCCCAGACTAAACGTGTTGACAATGACTTCAGAATCTGCGGATTGAACCACCCGCGTATGGTCTATAAGGGTGGCTGTTTCTTCGTCGTTTTGAAGCTTTGTGTACCGCACCTGGCTATTGGGGCCAGCGACGATTTCGGTTACCGCATTCGTCCAATGGGCCGCTGTAGAAAGTGCCTGATGTCGCTCGATGATTTCCGCACGAGCCCCGCTTTCCATGACAATGATATTGCGCACTTGGGAGGCCAAGGGAGCGTCTCCTGTAGTAAAATAGAAGACCTGAATGGGCTTTTCTACCGTCGTGTTTTTGGGAACATGAACAAAAGCCCCTTCCCGCGCCAAAGCCGTATTGAGGTTGTACAGCGGCTCATCGCTGGGCAGCTCTGGACAAAATTGGGCCGATAGGAGGGGACGATTTTTTTGCCACGCACTTCCCAAAGTACACACGTCATATCCCTGGTGGGTGGAGCTAGACAGCCACGAGGAGTAGACGCCATTGACAAAGACCAATCGATACGCGTCGACCTCGTCTAGAAAGTAGGCTTGGATGTCTTTGAATTCCAATCCGTGTGCAGCCGCCTCAAAAGGGGAACGAATAACAAAGGGGGTATTCACTGCATTTTTTAGCGATGTGTATTTCCAGGATTCCCACTTCTTGGTCGGGAAACCAGTTTTTTCGAACGCCTCCATTGCGGCGCGCCTGCGCGCCGCAATGCCCTCTCCGCTTTCGCGCGCTAAGGCATCTTCGTGCAATGTAAAAAGAGCGGAGAGGGCATCTTTCATGCTCCGGCGTTCTCCTTTTTGATCCAATCGTAGCCGCGGTCCTCCAATTCCAAAGCCAATTCTTTTCCTCCGCTTTTGACAATTTTGCCATGGAGCAAAACATGTACGAAATCAGGGACAATGTAATCGAGCAAGCGTTGGTAGTGGGTAATGACCACCACGGCATTTTCTTTTGATTTCAATGCATTGACCCCTTGGGCCACGATGCGCAAGGCATCGATGTCCAAGCCCGAATCTGTCTCGTCCAAAATAGCCAAGGCAGGTTGGAGCATGGCCATTTGAAAAATCTCGTTGCGCTTCTTTTCGCCGCCGGAAAACCCTTCGTTGAGACTGCGGCTCAAAAAGCTCTTGTCCATTTCCAAAAGGTTCAACTTTTCCCGCATCATTTTGAGCAAGGCGGCCGCATCCATAGGCTCTTCCCCTCTTGCTTTGCGGTGTTCGTTGATGGCTGTTTTGATAAAATTGCTCACGCTGACACCCGGAATTTCAACGGGGTACTGGAAACTCAAAAACACACCCAAATGGGCTCGTTCCTCTGGAGTAAGAGCCAGCAATGACTGCTCCTTGAAAACAATATCTCCTTGGGTAACGCGGTACTCTTCCCGGCCGGCGATGACGTTAGCTAAGGTACTTTTTCCTGAGCCATTGGGCCCCATGATAGCGTGGACTTCCCCCGCATTGACGCGCAAATCAATCCCATTTAAAAGGGGTGTTCCGTCTTCTAGTCCGGCGTGCAAATTTTGAATAGATAACAACATACTGTTTGGTTTAACCCACCGACCCCTCGAGACTAATGGCTAATAATTTTTGCGCTTCCACAGCGAATTCCATAGGCAACTGGTTCAACACATCTTTGCAGTACCCATTGACGATCAATGCAATGGCAGCCTCTGCAGGGATGCCCCTTTGATTGCAATAAAAAATTTGATCCTCTCCGATTTTACTGGTCGTGGCTTCGTGTTCCACTTGTGCTGTTTTGTTCTGTATTTCGATGTACGGAAACGTGTGAGATCCACAACCGGACCCCATCAGCAAAGAGTCGCATTGGCTGTGGTTCCGCGCATTTTCTGCCCGAGGGCCGATCTTGACTAATCCGCGGTAGCTCCCTTGGCTGTGGCCTGCGCATATCCCTTTGCTCACAATGGTGCTTTTGGTTCGTTTTCCCAAATGGATCATTTTAGTCCCCGTGTCCGCCTGTTGGTAATGATTGGTAACAGCCACGCTATAAAATTCTCCGATACTGTCATCGCCTTTGAGAATGCAGCTGGGGTATTTCCAAGTCACGGCAGACCCAGTTTCTACTTGGGTCCATGATATTTTGGCTTTGCGCTCGCACAAACCTCTTTTGGTAACAAAGTTGAACACGCCTCCTTTTCCTTGGGCATCGCCCGGATACCAGTTTTGTACTGTGCTGTACTTGATTTCAGCACCTTCCATGGCGATCAACTCTACCACCGCGGCGTGCAATTGGTTTTCGTCTCGTTGCGGGGCGGTGCACCCCTCCAAATAGCTCACATAGCTGCCTTCATCGGCGATGAGCAATGTGCGTTCAAATTGTCCGGTCCCCGCCTGGTTGATCCGAAAATACGTGCTCAATTCCATGGGACAACGAACCCCTTTGGGAATGTAGCAGAAACTGCCGTCTGTAAAAACGGCGCTGTTCAAAGCAGCAAAGTAATTATCCGTACGGGGCACAATGGTCCCCAAGTATTTCTTAATCAACGCAGGGTGTTCTTGCACGGCGTCAGAAATGCTGCAAAAAATGATGCCCTTTTCTGCCAATGTTTTTTTGAAAGTGGTGGCGACACTCACAGAGTCGACCACAATATCCATGGCCACGCCGCTCAGCCTTTTCTGCTCGTCCAAACTGATGCCTAATTTTTCAAATGTTTTGAGCAATTCGGGGTCTACTTCGTCCAAACTAGTGATTTGCTTCTTTTTGGCTGCCGAATAGTAAGAAATGGCCTGATAATCAGGTTTTTTGTACGTCACGTTGGCCCATGTGGGCTCTTCCATAAGACTCCACAACCGAAAGGCTTCCAATCGCCAATCGGTCAGCCATTCGGGTTCGTTTTTTTTTGCGGAAATGGCGCGAATAACCCCTTCATTCAAACCCGGAGGCAAGGTATCGGACTCAATCTCTGAACTGAATCCGTATTTGTAGTCGGCCGAGGTGACGCCCTCTAACAGTTCGTCTTGACTCATAAGGCAAAAGATTCTCCGCAGCCACAGGTGCGAGAGGCATTGGGGTTGTCAAAAGAAAATCCTTTCCCATTCAAACCGCCGGAATATTCCAGCGTGGTCCCCAAAAGGTACAAGAGGCTCTTTTTCTCCACCAATATTCTGACTTCACGTTCTTCGAAAAGCGCATCCCCCTCCTGCGGGGCATCTACAAAATCAATGGTGTAGCTCAGGCCGCTGCACCCTCCGCTTTTTACACGTACACGAACATATCCATTGGATCGACCTTCTTGAACCAACAACGTTTGGACTTGCTTGGCGGCGCTTTCGGAAACGTGTACCATGTGTTTTTCTTGTTTAGATTCATTCTAAATCCCAAGCAAAGATAAGGCGCAAAAGCTAACTTTTTTAGCACTTTTCCAAGACAAAATTGTTCATATGTTGTGTACAATTCTCAGGCCATAACCCTTGCTTTCCCTTGGTATTTTGGGTAAATTTACTAGAGATAAATTCCACGACGTGTCCACCTTTGTACTTACCGATAGCCGACTAGCCAGTCACCTATTTCATGTGCTTTGCACAAGAGATACGGTGGTGGTTCCGGGCTTTGGAACCTTTGCGGTAAAAGCGTACGGAGCTGACATTCAATTGGTCTCGGGTTTGTTTTTGCCTCCTGCGCGCAGAGTAAGTTTTGTCCCTATTGCCGCGGGCGATGGGCAATCGTTGGTTCAGCAAATTGCCGCTGTAGAAGAAATCGATCCGAAAATGGCCCTGCAATCGCTGCGTGTCTTGCTCCAAAATTGGTTGGACAGATTGGCTCGTGGCGAACGATTGGTTGTTAATAATGTGGGATCTTTTCTGCTTCGCAACGGAGATCAGTGGGTGTTCCAAGCCTCAATTGAAAGCAATTTTTTACCGGAGTCATTCGGTTTGCCGGTGTATCGATTGCCTTTGTTGGCGTCGCAGAAGTCCGACGTTCGTGCCTTGAGTACACCCGCACCTCCCGCGCGAACCCAGAGCGAGAAGCGATTCCCGTCGGCTGCATTGGATTCACATCGCCGCGTAGAATACAACCGTGAAAAATGGCTTGCCCCTGTGCGTCATGCCGCTGTATTTACAGGAATTGTCAGTCTTTTGGCGTTGAGCGGCACCAAAGAAGGATTTAAAGAAGATATGCGGACGATTTTCCATGAAGCGTCATGGACTCGTTTGCCTAAAATAGAATGGCCTCAACCCGTGGATTTATTTTCTCAACCCCCCCATGAATCGCCCTCAGAATTAAAAACGCCGGCAACGCCCATCAAAGAACAGACAGAGAGGGAATTCCCCAAGAGTCCTCCTGCGGTAGAGAGTTCGGAAGCTGTTTCTGTGGACGTATTGACCAAAAGCAAGGCGGAGGAAGGAACAGCGGACAATAGGGAAAAGACATCTTCCACTGGCAGCTATTACCTTGTCGTGGGGGCTTTTTCTGAAAAAGAGAATGCCCATCGGTTGCTGGATCAATTAAAATCCAAAGGGCATTCGGCAGAAATTGTAAACGCTGCCGTGGGGATGACCAAGGTAGCAGCCCTTCGGGCCGAGAGTTACGAAGAGGCCCTTCGTCAAAAGGAATCTTTGCGTTCGGCTTTTCCGGGCGTGTGGATTTTTCATAAATAAGGTATGAAGTCAAAAACCCCGTCCGATTCGTTGACGATCATGACGGAGATCGTCCTGCCCAACGACACCAACAATTTGCACAATCTTTTTGGAGGCCAATTATTGAGCTGGATGGACCGCGCAGCGGCCATTGCGGCACATCGGCATTGCCGACGCATCGTGGTGACAGCTTCTGTCAATCACGTTAGCTTTCAGCAACCCATTCCCGTAGGGAGCATCGTCACGCTGGAAGCCAAGGTTTCTAGGGCCTTTACTTCCTCTATGGAAATATTTGTAGACGTGAGCATGGAGGATCAAAAAGGCACAGGGAATATCGAGAAATGCAACGAGGCCATTTATACGTTTGTGGCCGTGGATCAATTAGGAAACCCCATCGCCGTACCGCCCTTGGTGCCGGTCACGGATTTAGAGAGTAAGCGCTACGATGGCGCATTGCGTCGCCGTCAATTGGCATTGATCCTATCTGGAAAAATGATGCCGAGCGAAGCTACGGAACTGAAGGCGTTGTTCGATTGATTTTACAACCAAGTCCAGAGAAAGTCTAGGAAGGCGGGATACGAAGACACTACCGCACTGACTAAATACCCCAACAACCAGATGCCTCGAACCCACCACGAGCGAATGTAGTCCAAAGCATTCACGGTTAACAGAGCCAAGGGGACAGCCGCCGCGCCAGGAATCCAAACGGTGCTGGTAGGAACAAAAAGCCCCCAAAGACTGAGCAGAAGAAACCCTACAAGCGCAACAGACAGTCCTTGCCGTTTGATTATTTTCGCCCGAGAAAAGGCGGCCAAGGTTTGAAACAACAACGGAATCAAGCTGATCAACGCCCACACCCATCCTATTGAAAATCCAGACACATCGGTAGGGAGTGCAAATTCCAAATGTCCCCAAGGGGTGGGCAGGGCGCCTATTCCCAGTAGTTTCCATAGGGGTGCACACAACGCCCAAATACCCGCCAAAGGCAAGACAAGCAACAGCAATCTTCTGAAATTAAATACTCGGTAGTTTATCATAGCCCAAATAGCTAAAGGATAGAGTATCAATGCATCGGATCGCCAAAACGTAGAAATTCCGGCCGCCAATCCCAAATTCAAAATAGCAATGTCTTGGTTCATTTTGGGTTGGTGCAAAGAGAGGGCAAACCCAAGCCAAACCATAGCAAACAAGGTGGCGATGCAGTCTTGAAATCCTATGCCCGTATGGGAGTTGCTCAGTCCGATGGCCACGAACCACCATGTCCAACCCAAGAGAAAGAATTGTTTGATGTAGCCGCTTCTGTACATCAAGAACAAATTGACCAACCACGCCAATCCTCCGGAAATCACAGCCAAAAGAAGGGTCTTCCACCAATCAAATTCTGAACCAAAACCCAACGCCAAAGTGCCTATAAAAGGAAGAACCAACAAGGCCATTCCAGCAATAGGGCGACTGCTTTTGAAAAAGACGGTGAGCATGTTATCTTTGTAGTAAATTAAACTCTTTGAACCATGCCATTTCGTACTGTTTTTGAGGCCTTAGGCGATTTTCTTTATTGGACGTTAGAATTGGTTCCATTCTTAGGAGACTATGCCAATTTGTTGTTTATGGGCCTCATTGCCGGTGGTGCTATTTATTGGATCCGGACGATGATGGGTCATCAGCGCGCGGGTCAGAAATAATCCATTTTTGCACATCTTTTCCGATGTCTCGGCGGTAGTTTTGCCCCCGATACGTTACTTTTTTCACCACACCAAAAGCAGAGGAGAGCGCTTCGTTTAGAGTATCCCCTTGGCTAGAAACAACCAGTACGCGACCACCGCTGGTGACCAGTTGCCCGTTTTTTAAAGAAGTTCCTGCGTGAAAAACGATCGAGTTTGGCGCGTCTGAGATAGCGTGATTTTCATCTAATCCGTGGATTTCGTCGCCCTTGGCGTAGACTTCCGGATACCCTTCTGCGACGGATACTACCGCACATTGTGCCTTGGATGTCAGGGCTACCGTTCGGTTTTGTAACGTCCCTTGGGCCGCCGCAACGAAAAGTGCTACGACATCTTCCGTTATGCGAGGAAAAACAACTTCCGTTTCTGGATCACCCATGCGGCAATTGTATTCAATCACGAAGGGTTCCTTGTCCACTACAATGAGTCCAAAAAACAAAAACCCGGTATAGGGAATTCCCTCTGCGTGCAATCCCTTCACCGTCGGATGGATGATGCGATTCACTACTTTCTCCATTAGGTCGGGAGTACAGAAAGGGACCGGTGAAACGGCGCCCATTCCTCCCGTATTGAGACCGGTATCGCCTTCCCCTATTCTTTTGTAGTCTTTGGCTTCTGGAAGCAAAACGCACTGCTGACCATCGGTCAGGGCAAAAACAGAAAATTCAATTCCGTTGAGGAATTCTTCAATCACTACGGTGGAAGAGGCGGCGCCAAATTTGGCGTCCATCACCATCGCGCGCAGCTCTTTTTTGGCTTCGATCACATCGGACAGAATCAAAACACCTTTTCCGGCGGCCAGGCCATCGGCCTTGAGCACATAGGGGGGCGAGAGAGTCTCTAAAAACGCAAATCCCCGTTCCAGTGTGTCGGCCGTAAAACTGGCATAACCCGCCGTTGGAATGCCATGGCGGGCCATGAATTCTTTTGAAAAATCCTTGGATCCTTCCAGCCGCGCCCCAGACTGCCCAGGGCCAATAAACAAGACGGAACGCAAGACGGCATCTGCTTCCAACCGATCGCGCAGTCCGTCGACCAAAGGATCTTCAGGCCCTACCACGACGAGGCCAATGCGCTCTTGGAGGATAAAACTCCGCAGAGAAGAAAAATCTTTCCAATCGATGGGCACATTCTCTCCGTGCTGTGCGGTACCGGGATTGCCAGGAGCAATGAACAAGGCTTCGCACAAAGCACTTTCGGTCATTTTCTTAGCCAGGGCATGTTCCCGACCTCCCGAACCGATCAATAGAATTCTCATAGTGTGCAAAAGTACGTTTCTTAAGGGAAGGCATAGGCATAAAGTCGCTTTCCGTCGCGTAAAAAAACCAGTTCCTTGTGCCGCACAGGCTTCCCTGTAAACGACCCATTGACCAAAGTTTTGACTCCGCTTGTGTGCACTTTCCATAAAGTGCCTTCCGCGATGTACAACAGCCCCGAGGAATCTACCCAAGGACGACCTTCAGGAGACCATCCCGCCATGGATTTTTCCCACTCGAGTTGACCCGTAGAAACACGGAGCGCATAAAGAGAGGCGTGACTGCCCTTGACCCATAGCTGAGACTCGTCGGGCGATAAGGCCATCCAACCGACCAAAAAGTGATGGTCGAGGGCGGTGCTAGAAAGCGGGTACACCCATTCTACTTTTTGCGTGTCCCACCGAAAAGAAACCACACTGCGTTCCAAGAGCAGAAAGACACGTTCTTTGGATACCACCACAGGATGAGCCGCCGCCAATCCAGGAAAAACACTGTCCCATTGTCCCCAGGGTCTCCCGAAGGCATTCCACCGCAGGATTCCTGTTTTTCCCCGTTGGAGTGGGGCGTTCCATTGCTGCGCAATGGCTACCACCCCGCCTTCGGCGGGGTGGAGGGGAGGGGCGCCCGCGAGGGCGCCGCTCCAACTCCCCGTGGAGGGCATCCGCCCCAAAATGTACCACCCATTTTCCCCGTGTAACTGTAGAGTAGCTCCGCAAAAAGCAACCAGCCCGAGCCCGGGAGTAAAAGCTCCGTAACTATCGGCGTTTAGGGGCAAGGGGAGCCACTGCCAGGTGCCTTGTC
>CAMDTE010000025.1 GCA_945907425.1 Owenweeksia hongkongensis DSM 17368
AATCCACCCCATCCTTCCGACAGACGTTGGAAATAAATTTACATAGGCTGCTGAAAGTGGTTTAATGCCTTTACCACATGATGGCCCGACATTTTTAGCTTCCCCTCTACATCCGCAACGGTTCTGGCCAATCGAAACAATTGGTGCACGCTGCGGTGAGATAAATTTCTTTTTCGGGAGGCTCGATCCATCACTTCCAGCGCCTCAGGTGTAGCCAAGAGCACATCCAGCAGCCGTGACAAAGGCACATCGCTGTTTTGCACACTGCGATCATACCCTACCGATGCGTGTCGCTTCTCCTTTATTCCTTGGGCATTGCGTAAGAGTATTTTCGCCTGGGACAAGGACAACGAGGCTTCGGGTTCCTCCACGGTGTGGGGTTGGCTTCTCCTTTTGTTTTCCAACTGGACAATGATCCCCATACGGTCCATGAGAGGGCCAGAAAATCTTCTTCTGTACCGCTCGATTTGGGACCGTGAGCAATGACAGATACTGGAAGGCCCACAAGGGCAGGCATTCGTGGCCGCAATCAACTGAAAACGGGCTGGAAAAGACAACCCACGACCCGCTCTCCCTATCCGTATTTCACCTTCTTCTAAGGGTTTACGCAATGCTTCCAACGCAGAAGAAGAAATTTCCGCCCATTCGTCCAAAAAAAGAATCCCTTGATGCGCTAAGGAAATTTCGCCGGGCTGAATGGGATGACCTCCCCCTACCAGGGCTGTAGCGCTTATCGAGGGATGCGGTGCACGAAAAGGCCTCCTTTGCTTCCCTGGCCATTCGTCCAATCTCCCCATCGCTGAATAAATAGCCAAAATTTCTGCGGATTGGGTCGGGGTTGGTGATGAAATGAGCTCACCCAAAGACTTCGCTAACAAACTTTTTCCTATGCCCGGGGGGCCAACCAAAAGCGTATGGGGTCCCCCGAGGGCCGCATACAAAAGTGACCATTTGGCCGCCTCTTGACCCTTGATACTATCCCATAAAAAGGGTTTCGGGTCAGGCGCCAAGGGTGCTTGTTCCAAGGAAGGCTTGGGCTTCACTCCGGTGTGAAAAAAATCAACGGCTTGGCGTAAATTTTCTACAAATACAACCCCTTCCGTAGACTCCCATTCCGCGGATGCTTTGTGGGGCAATAGAATGACTTCCGCGTTCGCCTTTTGTGCCGCATAAACAAAGGCTGCACTTCCACGCGTCTGAGCCACTTGACCATTGAGCTGGATTTCGCCCATGGCCCATATCTTTTGAAATCGAGACGGAATTTTGCCGGAAGCAAGCAAAACACCCAACGCCAAGGGCAAATCAAAGGAAGCTCCTTCGTACCGTCGGTCTGCTGGGGAAAAAGCAGCAGTAATTTGTCGACCGGGCCAACGCATACCGATCGCTAACAGGGCGGCTCGTATTCGTTTCTGGCATTCACGAAGGGTGGGTTCGCTTGCTCCCACTAGAGTGAAACGCAAGCCGCTGGTCGAACTTACATCGATTCGTACAGGAAGAGCTACCGGACCCTCGAGGGCAATGGAATGTATTTCGCTTAACATAACAGGAAATTTGTACCTGCAATGTCCCACTGGAAATCGCCGAAAATCGGTAAGAAACGACTATACGTATTTAAGCTCCCTTGGTAGCCACTGTCCACGCCCGTTCAAAAACCACCTCCGGAGTGATGGCATGCATGCAGGGAACATCGCCCAAGGGACATAGGTTTTTTCCAAAGAGGGAACAAGGGCGACACGGATAAGCCGCATCGGGAGCCTGCATCACGTCTACATGAGGATGACCTAAGCCAAGAAACCCTGCTTTGGGATGGGTTCCTCCCCAAACAGATACCACGGGAAGTCCCGCTTGAACCGCCAAATGCAAATGGGGGGAATCCAATGTCACCGCCACATGAGCCGTGCGTCGAACATCGAATTGCTCCGACGGAGTCAATCCAGCATGAACCCTATAGGAGTCCTTGTGCGCGGGATCCACCAGGGATTCCAACCGTGTTTTTTCTCCTTCCGTTCCCAAAAGAATCACATTTCCTCCCCGACCGACCCAAAAAGATCCGAGTTTCTTGGCGGATTCCAACGGCCATTGTTTTGTTTTGTGTCGGGAAAGGGGGGCCAACAAGAGCGTGGGAGCTGCGATTTGAGGAGCTATGGGTGATGCTAAACCTTTTTGCGCCTCCTCTAAAGACCACGTCATAGCCAGTCCTAGTCGCTGGAATACTTCTGACATGCGAGTGGTAACAGACACCAACTCGTCCGAACGGTAGGCCCCGCGGAGACGCAAGGAACGGCGTGCCATGCGGTCTTTATAAATGCGTTCGATGCGAATTCCTCGCCACCCCAAACCAGCCGTGATGACCTGTGTGCGGACATTTCGTTGCAAGTCAGCGACGGCATCCACCGGCAATCCTTCCGCAGACGCTTCACGCATTCGAACCCTCACCCAATTCAAGACGGACCAAGGTGTATGAACCCCCTCCGTCGATTGAAGGGTCCAATACCGAAGTCTTGGGTGCTTGGGTAGGTACTCCACCACGCTCGATCGCGTAATCCACGAAATGACCAGATCGGGATTCTGCTCTAAGGCAGACAAAACAACAACGGAGGCCATAGAAGCATCTCCGAGCGTAGAAAAACGTAAAACCAACAAATGCTTCATGCCCTCTCAAGATACGGAAAGTACCGCACGGTCCAAATGCTTATTTTTTTTGGGTAGTGAAGGCCGAAACTCCTTCGTCCAACCATCGGGTATATTTCTCCACATCCTTATCGTACGCTGCGTTCCCGTTCAGTGGTTTCAAATGATCATGGCCCAAAATAACGTAATAGGGTTGTGCATTGGCCTTGAAATTTTCTGCTTGAAAATCACTCCATTTGTTGCCTACAGTACGTATTTTTTTACCCGTTGTTTTAGAAATATACTGGTCTTTTTCCGGTAAAGGCGTCCGCTCATCCACATACAGGGAAACCAACACCACATTCTCCCGTAACCGTCGCGCTACGTCGGGATGGGTCCAGACTTCTTCTTCCATTTTTCGACAATTCACACAACCCCATCCTGTAAAATCGAGCAGCAAGGGTTTGTCTTGCTTTATGGCATAGGCCAAGGCTGCATCAAAATCATTAAAACAAGGGAGATCCAAAGGACAGTTTTCACCTTCCCCGGTCATCGTTGTCCTTTCTTCCCCCCCTCCGTTACCCACGAAGGCTCCACCGGGTTTTTCCGCATACGAATCGGGTGGAGGGAACCCCGCCACAAATTTTACTGGAGCACCAAAAATACCAGGCAACAAGTAAAACCCGACCACTAAAAAGAAAGTAGCAAAAAGAACACGTGTGATACCAATCGGCCCGTTGGGACTATCGAGCGGCATCCGGAAAGCACCAAGCAAATAGAAAGCAATCAGGAAGGAAAGTGCCGTCCAGATAGCCAAGAACAATTCCCTTTCCAACCAGTGGTTTTGCCATACCATATCCGCCGTCGAGAAAAATTTAAGGGCGAAAGCCAGCTCCAAAAAGCCAAGAACCACTTTCACATTGTTCAGCCATCCTCCCGATTTCGGCAACGCATGGAGCCACGCAGGGAAAGCAGCAAAGAGAACAAACGGAATACTCAGCGCCAAGCTAAATCCCAACATCCCCATGGCTGGGCCCATCAACTCACCTGTAGTAGCCGCCGACACCAAAAGAGAGCCAATCAGCGGTCCTGTGCAACTGAAGCTCACCAAAGAAAGGGTAAAAGCCATAAAGAACACTCCGCCCAGTCCGCCTTTGTTGGAGGCATCGTCTGCTTTGTTGATCCAGGAGGCGGGCAACGTAATTTCAAATGCTCCCAAAAAGGAAATGGCAAAAACAACGAATAAAGCAAAAAAGAAGAGATTGAAATACGGATCGGTGGCCATCGCATTCAATGCACTGCTACCAAAGGCCAACGTGATGATCAATCCCAGAGCAACATAAATCACATTGATGCTCAAACCATAAATCACCGCTTTCCGGATACCTTCAGAACGAGATTTACTTTGTTTTGTAAAAAAGGTAACCGTCAAAGGAATCATTGGGAAAATGCACGGCATGATGAGCGCTATCAACCCGGCAGAAAATCCTCCAAGAAAAATTGTCCACGTAGAGCGTTTCGAAACAGAAGAACTCTCTGGGACTGTCTCCAAAAGAGGAGTGGAAGGTGGAGAGGGATCGCTTCCGGCTTGTGTGATCTCCTTGGATTCCTTGGGAGTGGCATCCTCCGTTTTGGGCAGGACACCGTTTGCTTTTACGCCAAAGGAAAGATCTACCACTACTGGCGGTAAGCACATTTCATCATTACACACCATAAACTCTACCGTTGCGGCAAGGATTTGGGGGGTGTTTTTTAGCAAAACGATTTTTTGTCGAAAGGCTGCTTTTCCGCTAAAATATTTGAGCACCATGTCAAAATTCTTATCGAATTCTTCCGTGGGTTTTCCTTCCTCAAATCCCCCTTTTATTTGAAAATTCTTGCCCGCCACCACTGCAAAAGTGGTCGGTACAGGGCCTTCGTTTCCTATAAATTGAGAATACAGATGCCATCCATAGTCAATGTTCGCTTCCGCTACCAAAACCGCTTCCCCTGGAGAGGGGTATTCCACGCGGGTTGACCACCGAACCGGGTCGTGCATTTGTGCTAGCGCGGTGCCTGAAAAAACAAAAGTGAACGCTAAAAGTGCTTTGAATACTGCTTTCATAGATTTCAAAGGTACAAAATGGTCGGTTTCCAAAAACGAACTTTTCCCTTTGAAACAGCTACCGAGGCCCCTAGTTTGATGCCAGGTATCCAAACGATTTCACCGGGCTCTTGCGACACAGCAAGCACCACCACATTTTTTCTTAAAAAAGAAGGAACCTTGGCATCGGTCAAAATATCGCTCACTTTTTTGGTTCCCTTCATTCCCAAAGGAGTCATCCAATCCCCCTCTGTCCAAGGCCTCCAAAAGAGCACGCAAAGCGAAGAAGCGGGAGCCAATACAGGTTGCACTACACTGCCCATGGAACCATCAGACAATCGGGCTACTTGAGAAAGAGAAAAATTCCACTCCGCAGAATCAATCCACGCATCGGAAGACCAATAGGAAGCCGAGAGATTCCAGCTTTTCTCTTCGGTTAAATCGATCGGGATCGACTCTATTTCCCTCTCCTTTGTTGGGGCCAACACAAACGAATCCCGTTCCGACCACAGGGTCCATTGGGCGTGTTCTATGCGCGATCCTACTTGTTGTGTGCGCAATATTCGCACCGCCTCTGGATCAAATTGGTCCCAAGGCTGCAAAATGAAACGCAGCAATAAATCGGCATGGGGATGATTTAAAATTTCCCAATCCAACTTTTTTGCCAAAGAATAGCCAGGAAATTCGGAAAGATATCCGCTGGATTCGATGGTCAATTGTTGCTGTACAAAATGCTGCAATTGCCGCAAATGACCCACTGTCTTTGCCAGTCCCTGCGCCGCTTGAGGCATAGCCTCAGTGTACACGGGAAGAACTTTCAATCGGATTCGATTGCGCGTATACTGCAATTCTTGATTGGAAACATCCTCCCTCCAATTCCATCCGGAATGCTGTGCCCAAAGTAGCAACTCCTCTTTGGTGCACAACAGCAAGGGCCTGTACAACCCGTTGTTTTCTTTGGCTAAAGAAACCAGCCCATCCAACCCCGTTCCACGTGCCGCATTCATTAAAAAGGTTTCTATGGCATCCCCGGAATGGTGTGCTGTGGCATAGCCTTGCGCGCCCAGAGAAGCCATGTACGAGGTCACTCCTTGGTACCGAATAATGCGCGCTTTGTTTTGCAAGTCCGCATTTTTTTTCTCAAGATACACCCGGTCGACATGGAAGGGGATCTCATGGGCTACGGCCCAGTTTCGCAAAAAATCTTCGTCCTCATTGCTCTCTTCTCCTCGCAACCCATAGTTCACATGGTAAATGGCCTTCAAAAGGCCCTCTAGGTACAGTAAATGAAGCAAAGCGGTGGAATCCAATCCTCCCGAGGCCATCACCACTACCGGCACAGAGGGCGGAGTCCATCGCCCCTCCCAAGGATGCTTTATTTTTCGATTCATACGTCGTTCAAAACTACCTTTTCTAAAACAGAGTGGACCGCTGCCACTTTCAACAGGCACTCTGACCATTCCTGCAGCGGATCTGCGGCCAATGTCAATGCGCTCCCAGCGGCGGTGCGCGTCCGCTTCTCTTTTGTGTGGACCAACAGAGATCGAATCACCACGTTCCAATCCGAGGAACCATCGGGCGATAAATACCCCATGGATCCACTGTACCAACCGCGGGCAAATTTCTCCACCTCGTTCAAACGTTTCATTGCTTCCACTTTTGGGGCTCCGGTCATACTTCCCATCGGAAAACTACATTCTATTGCCGTTAACCCATCGGCTCCCGGCATCAACGTGCCTTCCACTGTCGAAACCATTTGATGCACTGTCTCAAACGATTCAATAGCGCACAAGGACGGAACATGCACCGTTCCCGGAACACAAAACCGCGATAAATCGTTTCGCACAACATCCACAATCATGGTGTTTTCCGCACGTTCTTTGGAACTTTCACGCAATAGATTCTCCGAGGCCCTGTCTTCCGCCGCCGATTTCCCTCTGGGTGCTGTTCCTTTGATCGGTCGAGAAATAACCCGATGGTTTGCTATTTGCAGGTACCGTTCCGGACTTCCCGAAACCAACCAAACATCCTTCCAACGAAACAGTCCCGCCATAGGCGCTTTTGCCTTTTCGCGCCAGGCGGCATACAAAGTCAACGGATCTGGCGCCACGGGATGATCCCATGCCAAGCACAAATTGGCCTCGTACAAATTGCCCTTGCGCATGTGATCTAACAATTCCTGGGCGGCTCGTTCGTAGCTCTGTTGTTGCTCGGCAGTCGGCGTTAGAAGGCTGGCCTTTCTGGAGGAGCCGTGCTCCTTCTCTCCATCCCGTGCATCTTCCGCATTTTCCCGCTGCCAACGCGCCCACCAAACGGCTTCTTCTGCAGGGGTCATGGAATCATGAAATTCTACCCACGGGGCCGACCCGTCGGAAGGAACGCCGAGGACCCATTGCGGTTCAAAGAAACAAAAGTCCGGTGTGTCTGGAAACCGCGTTGCGGTGGTGTCTAAAGATTCCAGTACATTTTTAAATTCGTACGACAAAATACCGAACCACCACGTAGGCGCTGCGCGGTAGACAGCTTTTGATTGGTTCCATTCTTCTTTTGTCGTTACGCCAGAGGGCGCGGCTGGTTGGAGGCGGCGCACGGCGCCGCCTCCAACCAGCAATGAAAATTTTCCGTACGCGTCTGCTGATGCACTGTCCAAAAAACAAAAAGGTTCCGTAAAGGCAGCCCAGGCCAAAACGGGTTTCCAAGGGGCCGAAGCCGGCCCCTGCAACAGGCGGCGGCGGTACTCCTTCACGGTTTATGCGTGCAAGGCCCTTTTCGCCGTCGCATCCAAAGCCGCCTCTTTCACCGCTTCTGAATACGTGGGATGACCATGACTAATGCGGGCAATATCTTCAGCCGATGCACGGAACTCCATGGCCACAACCCCTTCCATGATTAGATCCGCAGCACGCGCACCCACGATGTGCATGCCCAACACCTCGTCTGTTTGTGCATCCGCCAAAATTTTTACCAACCCATCTATATCTCCACTCGCGCGTGCTCGACCCAAAGCGCGCATTGGAAAGGATCCCACTTTGAAAGCGCGTCCCTCCTCTTTGAGCTGCTGTTCTGTTTTGCCCACCCCAGCTACTTCTGGCCAGGTATATACTACCCCAGGGATGAGATCGTAGTGAATGTGTGGTTTTTGCCCAGCCAATTGCTCCGCTACCAACACTCCTTCTTCTTCTGCCTTGTGAGCCAGCATGGCACCGCGCACAACATCGCCAATGGCGTAAATGTGCGGAACGGTGGTCTGCAACTGATCGTTCACCACCACGCGCCCCTTATCGTCCAGCTGTACACCGACCGCTTCTGCATTCAGGCCCGTGGTGTACGGCTTTCTGCCTACGGCGACCAAACAATAATCGCCCGTCAGTTCTACCGTCGCTCCTTTTTTATCCAGGGCTTTGACCAGCACTTCCTCTCCCGCACGCTCTACCTTTTCCACCCGTGTGCTCGTGTAGAATTGCATGCCTTGCTTTTTTAAGATGCGCTGCAATTCTTTGCCCAGCGAAAGATCCATCGTGGGAATAATGCTGTCGGCAAATTCCACAACAGACACGGCAGAGCCCAGGCGTTGGTACACACTTCCGAGCTCTAATCCAATCACTCCACCGCCAATCACAATCAAGTGTTTGGGTATTTCTTTCAATTGTAAGGCTTCCGTAGAGGAAATAATCCGCTCCTTATCAAAGGGCGCAAAAGGCAACTCTACCGGCTTGGATCCGGTAGCAATAATGAAATGTTTGGCGGTTACTTGTTGGGTTCCTTCTGCGCTGGTCACTCCTACGGTGTGCGCATCCACGAAAGATCCAACCCCCGTCAAAACATCGATGTTGTTTTTCTTCATTAGAAATTGAATACCCCCAACGGTCGTGTCAATCACCGATTGTTTTCTTTCCAACATTTTCTGCAAATTGACCCGAGGCGCCTCTCCTTCCAATCCGTGTTCTGCAAAGACATGCACTGCATTGTGGTAGTGCTCACTGGAATCCAATAAGGCTTTGGAGGGGATACATCCCACATTCAAACAGGTGCCTCCGAGTGTAGTGTATTTTTCAATCAAAGCGGTTTTAAAGCCCAATTGTGCACAACGAATGGCGCTCACATACCCACCGGGGCCAGATCCAATAATAACAACGTCGTAATTCATAGGGCAAAGGTACGCCTGACTAAGGTTTTGTTTTGGATTTTACCCAAACACCTAGCAGTAAAATTGGCGCCATCCACAGGGCCATTCTGCCCAAATAATTTCCCGCGCGAGAATAGTAGGTTGGTTCTTGGCGCACGTCAGCTACGGACGCTAGGATGACTCCCTTTTTGTCCCACGGCAATCGATCCACGATGGTACCATCGTTGTGGATGACCGCGCTGATCCCTGTATTGGCCGCACGGACAACCATTAGGCCTGTTTCAATGGCGCGTAGTCGAGCATACATAAGATGCTGAACGTGTCCAGGGGTGTTTCCCCACCAACCGTCATTGGATAGGACGGCCAAAATGGATGCGTTCTTTTGGACAAAAGCGGTGGTATAATCACTGAAATCTTGTTCCCAACAAATAAGCGGTGCCCATTGAAGTCCTTGGGATGGATCTCCAAATACTTCGCGTTCTTTTTGTGTTCCCAGCGATCCCGAGGTGCCTCCCAGCGCAATCGAATGTTCGCCAATCAACGGTTGTAGATAACGGCGGAAGGGCATGCGTTCTGATCCGGCCACCAGTTTGCTCTTGTGATAAATACCCCGAACCCCTGTGCTGTCTATCCAAAGAGCGGAATTGTACATTTCGTACTGCCGGCCATCTCCCGTGGGTCGAGAGGCTTCGGTGGGATCTGGAACCAGGGAATAAGTCATCGCGCCTACAATAAACTGCCGGTGGTGTCTTTTCGCATTGGATTGTATGCGCAGAACGGCAGGCCATTGGTTTACGCTGCCTTCGTCTGCTCCTTGGTGCAAAAACGTCTCTGGAAGCACTACCCAGCCCACTTCAGCCTCCCCTACGGCATGGAGTGCGTCTACTGTGGAAAGCAATTCAGGAGTTGAAAATTTATCACCGTAAGGATCTAAATTGGGCTGTACAATAGCCACTTTCGTGGAAAGTGGAGCCTCTTCTGGGGGAGACGGGCGAACGCTCAACGACAAAAGGACGGGCGCCGCCATCAAAACAAGGGGCAAATGCCACCGGCGCCAAAAAGAGGCTTCTTTCGTATGGATGGACACGCTCCAAGCAGCGTTGACAGCCAAAATCCAAACGGTTCCCCCGCTGGGGCCCGTCCAAGCATACCACGACACAGCCCAAGGAGCGGAAGCCAATCCGTGCCCTAAATCCAACCACGGGAAGGAAATATCCCAAATGGAATGCAGGTATTCTAGGCAAAGCCAAAGAGCCGGAAGTACCCAAAATGCCATGCGTTCGCCTCCTCGTCGGGCAGCCCAAGCAAACAAAGAAAAGGCCGAAGCCATTAAAAACCCGTTGATCAACACGGTAGCCAACACTCCGGTCCAATGGGCCCCGGCCACCCACCAAGTAGTGAGTAAATTAAACAGGCCAAAAGCGACATAGGCGGAAAGGAAAATATTTCCTTCTCCTTTGCGGTCGGAGCGCGTGCGGCGCTCCACCCACAACAAGGGCACAAAACCCACAAAAAGTCCTATGGGCGGAATGAATTCTGCACCCGGGAGCGGATACAAAGCAGCAGGCCAAAAGACCGACAAGAAAACGGCCGATAAAACAGCCCACAGGAACCAATGATTGCGCATAACCCAAAGGTATCTACTTTTGTTGGCGATGAAACGAACATGGATTCCCAACGCCCTTACTTTGGGCAATTTATTTTTTGGCTGTGTAGCCCTCGTGGCAGCTTCTGCACAAGACATTCAAGGGGCAACTCTTGCGATAGGAATCGCCCTGGCTTTGGATGTCTTGGACGGGTGGGCCGCTCGGAAACTCGGCGTAACGGGCCCCTTGGGCGCTCAACTGGATTCGCTGGCAGACGCCGTCACTTTTGGTGTTGCGCCGGCATTCCTCCTGTTTCATTTGTGGATTTCACCGACCCTTCATCCCTCTCTGGCCCAAGAGGATCTGTCTCACGGTTGGCAGCTTTGGTCTAAAGCGGTGGGCATCTTTGTTTTTTCCATTGCCCTTTCCTCTGTGTACCGATTGGCCAAATTCACTATTGACACACGTCAAAAGACCTCTTTTATTGGCCTTCCAACCCCTGCGAATGCCCTCTGGGTGTTGGGTTATTCTTGGGGACTTACCGAGGGAACCCTTCCGGTTTGGGCCGCTCATCCTTTGAGTCTTACCCTATTCATTGCCCTGAGTAGTTATGCGATGAATGCCCCCTGGCCTCTGTTTGCGTTCAAATCCTTTCCCAAAGGGTGGTGGGGAAATAGATTCCGATTGCTTTTAGCTGTACTATCTGCTTTCTTTCTGGCCTTTTACGGAATGACAGCATGGCTGATTGTTGTACCTTTGTACATTGTTTGTTCCCTTTTAGAAAACAGATTCCATGAAGTTTCGCGCAGAGATTGATGTCATGCCTTTAAAGGCTTTGTTAGACCCCCAAGGCAAGACCGTTACCCATAGTATGGCCAATATCGGCTTGTCTGAAATCGACAATGTCCGCATTGGAAAACACATCACGTTAGAAATCGAAGCCACAAGCACAGAGGAGGCCACAGAGAAAGTAGATTCCGCTTGTCAGAAATTGCTAGCCAATCCCATCATGGAAGGCTACACTTTTGAGATTTTTGCTCAAGGATAAAAGCCCTAAGGCGTGCGTTTTATTGAATAACGCACAGACAATAAGAAAATGGGGAAACGATGTTTCAGACTGCGGTCTGCTCGGAAATCCCATTGGTATCCATAGCCCAAAGTGGCATCCCATGGTTTGGAAGGCGCCCATTGCGTTTCTAAGGTTGTTCTGTACCGACTCAAATCCCAAGTATCTCCCACTTTATTCCATTGTTCCAGCTTCAACGAAGGGGTCCATTGGTTCCATTTTCTCTCCACTTTTAGTCCGTTCCGAAGCGTGCCGGATGTGGAATGATAGCGTGTTGAGTACTTCAGCGTAGGCCCTTTCCACCCTCGAATCTTTAGTTTATGCGTGTACCCTACGCCCGCTGTGTGCCGCGCCGTGGAACTGTCGCCGTGCCATCTGTATTCGTAAAACGTATGAAATTTGTGGGGCAAATTATATTTCACTCCCAGATCAACGAAATCACTACTGACAAATCCCGGAGTATTGCGGAACTCGTACGAGGCAGAGAGTTCCCATTGATTAGTGGGTTGGTACCGCAAGGTAGCAGCCGTCCAATGCCGCAGAGGAAGCACCTGACCCATCAATGGATTCGCTGTGAAAACGAATCCGACAAGCAATACAACAGCCCATGTTTTCATTGCATCACGACAATTTTCGCGAGGTACAACGTCACAGCGATGTACGCGATAGGGCGAATGAGTTTGTGGATGATCTCTTTGGCGTACCTCTCCCCACGCAAGGATAAAATCAAGCGTTGGGCATCCAGTGGGTGCGGAATGACCATTCGGCGCTTGCACAGCTCCCCTTCCAATAAAGTGCCTTTGGCCGAAATGCCGTACGATGGATTGGCGTATTTATAAAAAAAGCCCCGTAGGTACAGCCCAATAATTTTTAGGTCGTTTTGCATACTAAATGTCTAAAAGGCAAAAAGCGTGCCCGAGGCGGGAATCGAACCCGCACGGCCATTACTGGCCAAGGGATTTTAAGTCCCTCGTGTCTACCTATTTCACCACTCGGACGATGAGTGGGCAAATGTACATCACAGCCCGTAATTATTGACGTTGAAGAAAAAAATGCGCACCCAAACCGAGCATTTCCGGGTTGCCGTACAGCCGTAAAGCCCATCGATTCAAAGGGCGGTATTCGATACTGGCGTTCAATCCAGGAATCGTACCGTACAACGTATAGGCCGTTCGTCGGGAGTAATTGGACACAATCCCCGCCTGGATTTGAATTCTCCATCGAGGAGAGAACGTATACACCCCTTGTACGCCCCCAAAAACGGCTAGTTCGGAATAGCTGTTGGGGAAAATTCCATTGACCCATTCCAAAGACCAGGTAGAGTCCTTGGATGTTTTCCAAGGAAACACGGCGATGAACATCGGCTGATGCACATTGTATGCATGTTCCACCCAAATTTCCGTCACTCGGAAGGTGTTGGGGAAAAGAGGATCGTCGGGCCCGAGCCACGAATTGGGTTGGCGGACCCATGTTTTTTCAAAATACGAACGAGGCCCCAAATGGATGGTGTGCATGTAACCTATTTCAAATCGTTGCGCAGACAAAGGTTGCCAGAGCCATGCAAGAAGAAGGAGGAATAGCCAACGATTCATTTATTTGATCATTTGGAATCGGTAATAATAAGAAAACAC
The DNA here is from genome assembly GCA_945907425.1 of Owenweeksia hongkongensis DSM 17368. GTDB lineage: Bacteria > Bacteroidota > Bacteroidia > Flavobacteriales > Schleiferiaceae > CAMDTE01. Next base: position 13,103 of record CAMDTE010000025.1, read on the forward strand.
CGGGTCTATGGTATGGAAAGTTGGATCGATCAAGGGTTCAAACCGGAGTGAGTAGCGTTGAGCATCCCATGTGATTCGAGGAATGAAAAAAGATCGTTTGGGCTCGTAATGGGTCAAGGTCGCATTGTAGGACTGATAAATCTGCCCCCCTCCGGGCGCTAAAAAACGATGCCCTTGCCAAAACGTGACCCCATAACGCAGGGTGCCTTTTTTGGACCGCTCCCATTTACCATTTGCGTGTACCATCCATCCGTTTCCCTTTTGAATCGATGTGTAAGCGCTTAAAGGATCGGCATAGCCCACCCATGCCATCTGCGCCTCAATTTTACCCGAGTATTTCCATCCCAAAGCACCGTTGAGACGGTTTCCTTGATAGACTGAATCCGGCGCCGTATCCACTTGACCGCCGTGGTGTGTCCAAAGACCTTGGGCGTACAGGGACAGGTTGGATTTTCGAATAGACTGTTCCATCACCCATCCCGCCTGAAACACTTCTTTGTAAGGACTGCCTACCTGAATGGCTTTCTGCCACTCCAACCAAACATCTACAAAGGAATATGTTCCTAATCGCCGCGCTTGCAGGCCGTATTCCAAGGGATTTTCTGCCATTCGTGAAATTTCATACAAAGGCTCTATCAATCGGTGTTGCGTTCCTCCTTGCAACGTTCCCATCCGCCATTCCCACTGAAGGGGTTTGTACACAATAGCTACCAAGGGTCGGAAACTCCTTTCTGTGCTGCCAAACGAGTTGCTCCACCACACCCCTAATTCTGCATGGGTTGTGGGCGTGATGCCGAAGTTCCATTCGCTACGCACCTGCGCTCCAAGCCACGTCTGACCCTGTTCGATGGGATGGTAATATTCCGTGTTGCGCAAGTAGGTGAGAATCTCCATTCGCTGCACGGTCTTTCCGCTGTCCAATAGTACGGGGACGGACGACTGGAATAAATCGTTATTTACTTGTGCTTGAACAGGCGTAAACAGGCTCAAAAAGCCAAAAAGAAAAGCTACAATGGGCAGGAGTAAAGGAACTTTCATACCCCTAAAGATACGGGCATAAAAAAACCGACGCAAGGCCGGTTTTACTTGGAGCGAAAGACGGGATTCGAACCCGCGACCCCGACCTTGGCAAGGTCGTGCTCTACCAACTGAGCTACTTTCGCCTTTGGGAGTGCAAATATACGCACCCTATTGATTTAGCAAAATATTCTTTTCAAGGTGCGCAAGGCGACACTATTTCTTTTGCCATCGATGAATGAACAACAACGCATCCATGGGGGTGAGTGTGTTGATATCCAAAGAACGCAATTCCTTTTTGATAGAGTCCTCGCCCGGATCTTCCCATTGAATAAAACTCAATTGCACGTTGGGACCTTCTGGCCCTGTTGCGGACGATGCTCCTGCGAGGGCATTGTCCCTTTGCGCTTCCAAATTTTTTAAAATATCTGCAGCGCGAAGGACAACCCACGGTGGTATGCCCGCCAACTGGGCCACGTGCAGCCCGAAACTGTGTTCCGATCCCCCTTCCATCAAGGTTCGCAAAAAAACCACCTTCCCCTCTATTTCTTGAACCGCGACATGTCGATTGGCAATGGCCGGAAACTCAGAGGCCAAGTCATTGAGCTCATGGTAATGGGTGGCAAACAACACCAAGGGTTTGACGGGGTGATTGTGCAAATATTCCGCAATGGATTGGGCCAATGAAATACCATCGTAGGTGCTCGTTCCTCGCCCAATTTCATCCAACAAAACCAAGCTTCGAGGGGTTAAATTGTGTAAAATCGAAGCCGTTTCCGACATTTCCACCATGAAAGTGGACTCTCCTTGAGATAAATTATCGCTGGCGCCCACCCGAACAAACAACCGATCCAGCAACGGCAACAAAGCGGATTCCGCCGGAACAAAACAGCCCATTTGTGCCATGACAGCGTGAAGGGCCGTTTGCCTTAGCAGAGCCGATTTGCCGCTCATGTTGGGGCCAGTAATCATCCAAATCCGCTCTCCTTGTTCGGATAAAATCACATCGTTGGGAATGTAGGACTGCCCCAAAGGAAGGGCCCTTTCAATCACTGGGTGTCTCCCTTGGCGAACCTCCCATTCCAAATGGGTAGTGAAATTCGGACGGACAAAGGCGTGTCGAACCGCTAAAGAGGCAAACCCCAAAAGGACATCCCATTCGGCCACCAATGCCCCCAAGGAAAGAAATTTTGGAAGAGAGGGGAGCAATTCGTCCAGCATCCCATAATACAGTTCGCTTTCCAGCAAAACAATACGATCGTCCGCACTTTGCAATCGATTTTCCAGTGTTTTTAATTCCGGGGTGATGTACCGCTCAGCATTGACAAGCGTTTGTTTGCGAATCCAATCGGCAGGAACCTTATCCGCATGGGAATTTCGCACCTCAAAGGCGTATCCAAACACTCCATTGTTCACAATGCGCAAACTCGTTATGCCTGTCGATGCTTGTTCGCGTTGCACCAAGTCATTCAGGTGCGCTTGCGCGTTCGTTTTGAGATCGCGCAATTGATCCAGCTCCGAATGAACACCAGAAGCCACCACGTTTCCTTTGGCCAACTGCACAGGTGCCTCCGGTGAAAGCATTGCCTCTATGCGCTCGTAGTCGTCGGACACCAGAGGCCAATGGGCTACTTTGGCAGACAATGCGGGTGTATCGGCCAAAGAAGAATGCAGCGCCATCGTCGCTTTCAAACTTTCCCCTAAACGAAGACATTCCCGTGGACCCATTCGCCGGGTAGACAATCGCGTGGAAAGGCGTTCTAAATCGTGTATGAGCCCAATGTACTCCTGCCATTCGGCCGCTTTTTCTCTTTGCTGAACAGCAAAATCAACACGATCCAGTCTATCCTCCAATCGACTTTGATCGGTCAGCGGAAAGGCAATCCATCTCCTCAACAAACGCGATCCCATGGGGCCATTCGTTGCGTCCAATACATCGACCAAAGTCATCCCTCGCTCTCCAGAAGGATTAAAAAGTTCCAGATTCCGAACCGTGAACCGATCCATCCACAGGTACCCGTTTTCTTGCCATTTAGAAATGCCTGTTAAGTGCTTCGTATGCGTGTAATGCGACTGCTTCAGGTAGTGCAAAATCACTCCTGCAGCGGTTACCGCCAAAGGAGATTGGTCCAAGCCAAATCCTTTCACCGAAGCGACACCGAATTGATCCTTTACGGTCGCGTGCGCTGCATCGGTCTGA
>CAMDTE010000026.1 GCA_945907425.1 Owenweeksia hongkongensis DSM 17368
GGCCAACAACCAATGCATGGAGAACAAATCGACCGATGTGACTATGGGCGTGGGCTACATTATACGCGATGTCTCTTTTACGGTTGTGCAACAGGATGGTTCGCGCAACCACATCAAAAGCAATCTAGAGCTGAAATTGGATATCAAAATCAACAACAATCAAACGGTTATACGCCGCATTTTGGAAGATTTTGAAATGCCTACATCGGGCCAAAAAAGAACGACCATTAAATTCACGGCGGATTACAAGTTGAGTAGACGATTGACGGCTCAGGTCTATTACGATCAAACCGGCAGCAAGTTCAAAACACCCAATGCTTTTAATACAGTTCAAGCACAGGGTGGCGTCGCTTTTCGACTAAATTTAGGAAACTAATGAAGCAGCAAGAAAACGACCCGCGCCGTATCTTTGTGTAAAATTTGACACTATGCAATTTCCCGCAGACCTTTTCTATACCAAAGACCACGAATGGATTCGCCTGGAAGGAGATACCGCAATCATTGGGATTACCGATTTCGCCCAGGATCAATTGGGCGATATTGTATTTGTCGATATCCCTTCTGTAGGGGATTCCATGGAAGCTGAAGCGGTTTTCGGATCTGTTGAAGCGGTGAAAACGGTGTCTGATTTGTTTCTTCCGTTGGCCGGCGAAGTGGTGGAGATGAATTCTGATTTGGATTCACATCCAGAATGGGTCAACTCCGATCCCTACGGCAAGGGGTGGATGGTGAAAATCCGATTGGCAGACGCCAACGATCGTCAAGGTCTTATGGATGCTGAAGCCTACAAGGCGTTGGCGGGTGCTTAACCCTTCTCAATTTTCATACTTTTGGGGTTCGCTGGCCCTGCTTTGGGCTAGCACGGTGGCTTATTTTTCCTTGTTGCCCGTGGAGGAGCTTCCCGATGTATTTCGATCTTTCACCGATTTATTACTGCACGCCGGGGCCTATTTTGGTCTTTCGTTTGCTTTGTCCATGTCCGCCAAGAAGAAAGTATCGGTTTCTTGGGGTCGATTAGCCGCCGGATTTTTATTTGGTGTTTTTTTAGAAATCATCCAACCCATGTGGTCTGTTTCACGTCATTTTTCCCTGCTCGATGTGTCTGCCAATTCGGTCGGTATTTTTTTAGGCACAATGATTGCCCTATTTATGAAGAAGCGTATCTTTAACCCGTTTTAAAAATAACGCGCATGAAATCCCGTAAAAACCCAAGTGTTGATGTAGAGAAAAAGCGCAGTCTTTTTCTTCAAATTGGTGTAGTGATTACGCTTGCTTTGGTATTTTTTGCCTTTGAGCACAAGACATACGAGCAGGTAGCGGGAAGTTTAGGCGATGTAAATGTGGTATTGGATGACGAGGTGATCCCGCTGACACAACGTCAAAATACCCCACCTCCCCCTCCTTCTTCCGCTCCACCTGAGGTAATTAATATTGTGGATGACAATGTGCAAATTGACGAGGTTCCGTTGGAATCTTCCGAAACGGACGAGTCGGAAACGGTGGAAATCATTGAAGCGACATCAGAGGTAGACGAGGTGTTTAATTTTGTCAATGTGGAAAACAAACCCATTTTCCCTGGTTGCGAAAGAGAAAAATCAGAGGACGATAAGTTTTTATGTTTCCAATCCCAGGTGCAAAAGTTTATCATGAAAGAATTTGTTTACCCAGAAATGGCACAAACAATGGGTATCCAAGGTAAAGTGTGGGTATCGTTTATCATTGAAAAGGACGGCTCCGTTTCCGATGTTCGTGTGGAGCGCGGTGTAGATAAGTTGTTGGACGATGAGGCGGTTCGTGTTGTGAAGCGATTGCCTCGTTTTACCCCAGCTCGTTCCGGTGGACGTTCCGTTCGAATGACCTATAGCTTGCCAGTGAATATTAAGTTGAGCTAATCCATGATTGGTTCCCAAAATAAAGCCCCCGATTCGGGGGCTTTTTTATTGAGTCTTGAGGAAAAATCACGCATCCTCCGGGCGGTGTATGCCGCTGGAGAGGCTATACTGAGCATTTACGAGGAGCCGTTCCGTGTGGAGCACAAACCCGATGCCTCCCCATTGACAGCGGCAGACAGGGCTTCCCACAGCGTATTGGACAGCGTGTTGAGTCAAACGCCTTACCCTGTTTTTTCTGAAGAAGGAGTGCTTGTTCCCTACGACGTGCGCAAGTCATGGGACTATTATTGGTTGATTGATCCGTTGGACGGCACCAAAGAATTTATCAAGAAGAACGGAGAGTTTACCGTGAACGTGGCCTTGATCCACAAGGGAAAGGCATTGTTGGGTATCGTATATGCGCCTGTTTTGGGTTGGTTGTACTGGGGAGAACATTCCATAGGTGCATTCAAAGCCAGCCAAAGAGTAGAGTATGCTGCCCTTGTGACAGACGACCATCGATTGAAACGCCTAGCCTTGCCAAAAAAGTTGACTGTAGTGGCTAGCCGTTCCCATGTGTCCGCGGAAACAGAGGCGTTGTTGGAAGAGTGGGGAGCCACCTATGGGCCCGTAGAATGCATCAACATGGGCAGTTCGCTCAAGATATGTTTGGTTGCGGAAGGGAAAGCCCACGCATATCCTCGGTTGGCGCCCACTATGGAATGGGACACGGCTGCGGGGCAAGCGGTTGCTGAAGCGTCAGGATGCCAGGTTTTTGCGGTGGAGCTGGTCGATGGACGACCGGTATGGAAAAACTCACTGTCCTACAATAAGCCAGATCCTCGAAACCCGTGGTTCTTGGTATGTGGCGCGCCGTATCTTTGTGGCCATGCGTGATACAGCCCAATTACTCAAGCTTCGTTTAGCAGCGTCCGTCGTGTTTTCGGCATGGGCAGGGTACATGTTGGGCATTGATACGATCGATTGGACGGATATGTTTACGCTGATTGCAGGAGGGATGTTGGTAGTAGGATCATCGAATGCCTTCAATCAGTTGTGGGAAATTCGCCAAGATGCATTGATGCACCGAACACGCACGCGCCCCCTTCCTGCTGGGAGAATGACGGAAACACGCGCCCTTTTTATTGCAGCGACCACTGGAACCATCGGTTTGATTCTCTTGGCAGAATTGAATATACTCACGGCTCTTTTTGGTTTTTTGAGTCTCTTGTTGTACGTTTTGGCATACACACCCTTAAAAGCAAAAACGCCGTGGGCTGTTTTTGTGGGCGCTTTCCCTGGAGCCATACCGAGCATGCTGGGGTGGGTCGCCGCCACTGGAAGATTTGGTATTGAGCCAGGATTGCTTTTTGCATTGCAATTTGTGTGGCAATTCCCGCACTTTTGGTCCATTGCCTGGTTTTCTTTCGATGACTATGCGCGGGCTGGTTATTTTTTATTGCCAGGAAAAGAGAAAGGCCCAGTCGCCACCTATGGACTATTCGTTTATGGTTTGTTTATGGTAGCTATTTCTTTGCTTCCGTACACAGGTATAACGGGAAAACTCATCCTTTCTTGGCCAGCCGCTTTGTTGGCACTTCTGTTGGGATTTTGGGTCATAGCCAAGGCATGGTCTCTGCGAAAAAATCCATCCGATTCGCTTGCCAGAAATATGATGTTTAGCACCATTGGATACCTCACGGGTATTCAACTTATTTATGTCTTAGATAAATTGTTTCTACATGAGTACTTCTTCGGTTGACATTCGCCGCAAAACGGCAAAGCCTTTGTTGTGGATTGGAATGGCCTCTATGGCCATGGCTTTTGCAGGATTAACCTCTGGCTACGTAGTAGCTAGATCATCGCTGGTTGTAAAGGGGGGCTGGTCCGAGGTGGATTTTCCCATGGCATTTTACTTTTCAACCGCTGTATTGTTGGCCACGAGTGTCATACTACACTTTGGGATGAAGTCCTTTAAATCTGGAAATGCCCAAGCGTTGACACGCGCTTTGGGACTGGCACTACTGGGAGGGATCGCCTTTGCCGTCCTGCAATTTTCTGGCTGGGGAGAGCTCATAGAGGAAGGACTGTACTTCACCGGCGAAAAAAGCACGCAAGCAGCCCAATGGTTTTATGTCATAACGTGGTTCCATTGGATGCATATTTTGGCCGGATTACTGGTGCTTTCTACCACCTTCTGGCAAGCAAAGAAAGGGGCCTACTCACAAGAGAAAACGATGGGGGCAGAGTTGGCAGTATCCTTTTGGCATTTCTTGGATATTCTGTGGATTTACCTGTTCCTTTTTTTACAAATTGTGCGCTAACTTTGCGCAACTAGAACAAGCAATATTTCATGTCATCAACTCATACAACAGCTACCTCAGGCCAAAAAATTTGGGGTGGTGGAAACGAACCCATGAAAGCCGAATACGGCAAACTCATGATGTGGTTCTTCTTGATTTCGGATGCATTAACTTTTTCCGGCTTTTTAACGGCTTATGGTTTTATGCGCTTCGATTTTGAAGCGACCTGGCCAGTAGCCGAACATGTATTTACCCACTTCCCGGGTATTGAAGGGGATCAGCCGCTTCTGTACGTTGCGTTGATGACCTTTATTTTGATTATGTCTTCCGTTACTATGGTTTTGGCGGTCAATGCAGGACACGAAAAGAAGCAAAACGCAGTGTCTTGGTGGATGCTGGCTACCATCATTGGTGGAGCGATCTTCTTAGGATCTCAGGCGTGGGAATGGTACCATTTTATCACAGGCGATAAAGGAGCCATTGAGTTGGCCGACACACGTGTGTTGAAAGTGGCCGATGCGGATGGTCATGTTCTTTCTTTCTCCCAATTAGTGCACGGAGAAGCGGGTCACGCGAGCAACCACGATGAGAAATTCACCACGGAGGAGGTCTTTTCTGCTATCGAAGCAAACCCAAGCATTGTACTAAAGGAACCTGGAAAATCAGGAAAAACCTATACACATTCGGAGTCACTGACCTATTTAAAGGGGGCTCAAGCAATTCAAGGAGCCAATATGCACCGCAACGAATACGGCCACAAGCAATTTGCAAACTTCTTCTTTTTCATTACTGGATTTCACGGTTTTCACGTTTTCTCTGGAGTGGTTTTGAATTTCATTTTATTCTACAATGTGTTGATGGGAACCTACGAACGCCGTGGGCATTACAACATGGTGGAGAAAATAGGATTGTACTGGCACTTTGTGGATTTGGTATGGGTATTTGTATTCACTTTCTTCTATTTGGTGTAACCTATCAACGATAAACTATCAACGATAAACTATCAACGATAAACCATAAACCATCAACTATTAAACCCTCACCATGTCATCAAACACTCACCCCACAGGAACCGGATGGATTTGGAAGGTTTTCTGGATTCTATTGGCTGTCACTTTTGTTGAAGTAGTATTAGGTATTGTAAAGCCAGCACCCTTGATGGTTCAAATCATTGGTACGTCTCTTTTGAATTTGATTTTTGTTGGATTGACTTTGTTCAAAGCGGCGTATATCGTCATGTATTTCATGCATTTAAAGTTTGAAGAAAAATCCCTTCAGTACACGATCTACTTGCCCTTACTGATTTTGGTCCCGTACCTCATCTTTATTTTATTGGTTGAAGGGGCGAGTACTTACGGAGCCTAAGCGATGACATCAAGCAGCAGTCCTCGCAGCAAAAAGCTATTGTTGGGGCTATTGTTGCTTTTACCCATTACGGTTTATTTGACTTCTTTGTTGATCAGTGGCGAAGTGAATTTTCGCACGTTGGAGGTCATGGGGCCTGGTCCGGGAACTTCAGATCACGCCCTTTCGCACTGGTCCCTGGTGGATTACAATGGCGAGCCAGTTACAGAGAAAGATTTGCAAGGAAAGGTTGTGATTGTAAGTTTCTTTTTCACGTCTTGCCCTACCATTTGCCCAGCCATGAATAACAACTTGCGCGAAGCACACAACCGATTGTCTTCATTCAAAGATGTGGTATTTGTTAGTTTTTCTGTAGACCCAGAAACAGATACTCCAGAGGTTTTAAAGAAATACGCAGAAGAATTGGGCGTGGCTACATCTGAAAAATGGATTTTTCTGACGGGCCCGCGGGATTCTATTTATGCCCTCGCCAATGCCTACTTCTTAGTGGCGCAACAAGATGCCGATGCAGAGGGTGGATATACGCACTCTCAGTCTGCCGTTTTGGTGGATTGGAATGGCGTGTTGCGCAGTCGGGTGGTTGAGGATACAAAAATGTTGCAAGGATCGTACGACCTGACGAGCCCTCACCATGTAGACGAATTGGTCGATGATATCCGGGTGCTAGCCAAAGAATTCCGGAAAGTAAAAATGGAAAAAAAGGAAACCCTTGAAGAATAACGCTGCCAAAACGGATTCGTGGGCGATTCCCACAATTGTGGTATTGTCCATAGTGATTCCTGTGGCGGTTGCGGCTCTTTTTATTCTTCCAGAATCATGGAAAATTCAATGGGGACATACTAATTTTCGATCCCTTCCTTTCTTTCATGCTGTGTTAAATGGGTGCACAGCCGTGTTGCTTTTGATGGGACTGGGGATGATCAAAATCAAAAATGTGGTTTGGCACAGAGCGGCCAACCTGATGGCTTTTTTACTATCGGCAGTTTTTTTGGTAAGCTATGTACTGTCTCATTTGAGCAATCCCGATGCCAAATTTGGCGGAGAGGGATGGGTACGGGGGGTTTACTTTTTCATTTTGATCACCCATATTGTCTTGTCCCTCTTTGTATTGCCATTGGCCATGCTGAGCATTTATAGGGCATTAACGAATCAAATAGCTGCGCACAAAAGATTGGTGCGCTGGACATTGCCTATTTGGCTTTACGTCGCAGTGACAGGTGTGTTGGTATACCTCTTTATGGCACCCTATTACCCCGTGGCATCATGAAGAACGGAGCTTTTTCTGCCCTCTTTTCTTTGGTTGTATGGCTTTGGCCAACGGTCGCGGGAGCGCAATGCGCCATGTGCAAAGCAACGGCAGAAACAAATCTGAGCGGCGGTGGATCGGCGGCTGAAGGCCTCAATGGCGGAATACTTTACCTCATGGCCTTCCCCTATATCCTTTTATTGATTGTAGGTATTGCGTGGTATCGCAGGAGAAAGGGTGACAAACCCAAAGCATAGCATGATTATTGTACGCTCATGATTCCATTGAGTCGTTGTGGAATCGCTTCATTTACTTTTATGACAAAAAAGCATCTTTTAGTCGGTCTTATGGCCGTTTTGTCGTCGCCTTTAGCGGGTCAAGAATCATTGACGTTAGAAGACTGTGTCGAGCGGGCCATTGCGTACAATTATTCGGTACAACAAACAGCGAACAATGCGTTAGCGTCCGCCTCGGAAAAACAAGCAGCTTTTGGCTCCTTTTTTCCATCGGTGAATGCTAGCGGAGGCTATTTCAACAATAGTGGTTTGGTGATTGACCCTGTGACCAACGAGGTGAGTCGCAGTGGATTGGGTTCTGGTTCGGGTACTTTGTCGAGCAATGTGACTCTTTTTGATGGAATGCAAACCTGGCACCAATGGAAGCGTTCGCAAATAGAACATGTCATGTCTCTGTATCAATTGCAATCGGCGAAAAATGACGTGGCTTTGAATACAGCGGCTGCCTTTCTGCAGTACATGCTGTCGGAAGAGGCCCTGCTTGTCGCCCAAGAACAAGTACAACTCAGCCATTCTTTGCAAACGCGTGTATCAGCGCTGCACACAGTGGGTAGCGTGGCCATGAGTGAGATGTATCAAACAAAAACGCAAGTAGCGAGGGATGAACAACGGGTGGTATCGGCTAAAAATCAATGGGACTTGTCCCGATTGATCTTGTTGCAGCACATGGGGATGCCTGCGGACGCAGAGGTTGTTTTTCACCGACCGGCCTTGGAAGTGACAGAAAAGTCAACTGTATTGATGACCATTCCCAGCCAACGTATCTACGAAGCGAGCGTAAACCATCAGCCTTCCATTGAAGTGGCCCGCTTATCGGTCCAGAGTGCCTACCATGCAAAAAAGGCGACTTTGGGCACCTTTTATCCGCAACTGTCTTTGTCTGGACAGGTGTCCACGAGTTATTCCAATAAAGTATACAATTACACCACCACGACACAGACGATACCTATTGGATACTTTATCAATCCCTTGAATCAATCGCATATCCCTGTATTTACGGAAATAGCCATGCCTTCCAATCCCGTGGCCAAACCCTTTGCGGATCAGGTGGAAGACAATGTTCGACAATTTGTGGGATTGTCTATGAGTGTGCCTTTGTTCAACGGCTTCCAAAGTAGGAGTCAGATGCGACGAGCCACTCTGAATCAACGAAATGCGGAGTTGCAGTGGGCGCAACAAAAAGACAATTACAGACAGACCATTGAGCGCGCCTATGCCGATGCATCTGCCGCTTTGTCGCAATTTAGAGCGGCGGAGATAACGGCGGAAGCCAGCAAGGAGAATTTCCGTTTTGCAAAAATCCGTCAGGAAGAGGGGCAAATGAATGCTTACGATTATTCCTCGGCCCAGAATTCCTATCTCAGCGCAATGAGCGATGTGTTGAGAAGCAAATACGATTGCTTGTTTAAAATGCGTGTACTGGAATTGTACATGAACAACACCTTGACCCTAGCAAAATGAAAAAAAAGTGGATTATTGTATCAAGCGCACTGTTGGTGGGTTTGATGGCCCTTGGAATCGGCGGAAAAAAGGCCGGTTGGTGGGGTGAGACACAGAGTGTTGTTTCTGTTGAAGTAGCGGAAATTACTTTAGAAACGTTGATAGAAACCGTGAATGCTAGCGGTAAAGTTCAACCCTCTTTTGATATCAAAATATCCCCTGAAGTCAGTGGTGAAATTCGATCATTGTATGTGGTGGAGGGTCAAAAAGTGAAAAAAGGGGAATTGCTGGCGCAAATCAACCCGGATATTTATCAAAGCCAAGTCAGCCGCGTACGAGCTTCTGTGAATGTGGCAAAAGCGTCGAAGGCTCAGGCCGACGCCCAATACTACGAGGCTAAGCGCATGTATGAAAGGAGTCAATCCCTTCATGCGCAAGGGGTTATTTCCGAAGCCGAGTGGGATCAAGCACAGCGTCTGCACGAGGTGGCCCAGCTCAATGTAGAATCGGCAAAATACCAATGGCAAAGCGCAGAAAGTAGTTTAACCGAAGCGCAAGACAACTTAAAAAGAACATCCCTGCGAGCCCCCATCGACGGAACAGTCACTGGATTGAATGTCGAATTAGGAGAGCGGGTAGTAGGAACGGCACAAATGGCCGGCACGGAAATGATGCGAATTTCCCAATTGGAAACGATGGAAGTGGTGGTAGATGTCAATGAAAACGATATCATCAAGGTGAAAATGGGGGATACCGCCTACGTAGAAGTGGATGCTTATCTCAACAAACGTTTCAAGGCGTTGGTCACAGAAATTGGAGGCGCAGCAAAGAGCAATGGATTGGGAGGCGTTGACCAAGTCACTAATTTCGAAGTAGTCATGACGGTTTTGCCCGATTCTTATCTTGATTTAATGAAAAGCGGCAATGTTCAACCGCTGCGTCCGGGCATGACAGCCACTGTGGATATTCTCACATCGCGCGTGGTAAATGTGACCAGTGCACCGATTCAAGCGGTGACTACCCGTGCAAACGATAAAGAAAAGAAGCCTGTGGAAGTTGTTTTTCTCCTGAAAGAGGGAAAAGCTGTCCAAAAAACCGTTCAAGTAGGAATACAAGACGATCGGTTCATTCACCTTGTTTCTGGAGTCAAAAAAGGGGACAAAATCATCAGTGGTCCGTACGACCAGCTGAGCGGGGATTTGAAGGACGGCGATGCTGTGAAGATTGCCGATTCGAAGAAACCGAAAGATGAGAAAGAATAAGGTTCTCCTGGCAATCGATACGGCCACTACGGTCTGTGCCGTCGCTTTGGTAGACGAAAATGGGGAGGTCCTACATCGGCGCGCGGAGCGCGCCGATGTAGGATTTCTTCACGCAGAGCGACTACATGTGATCCTGGAAGAGATGGGTAAACTCATTCCTTCCAAAGAATGGGCTGCCGTTGCTGTCAGCGCAGGGCCCGGTTCCTACACGGGGTTGCGCATTGGAGTTTCCGCTGCTAAAGGATTGTGTTTTGCGCTGAACATACCGCTGATTTCCGTCTCCTCTTTGCAAGCATCCGCGTGGGCGGCGTCTACCTCCTTGCGATTAACCTCCCAGGATTATGTGTGGGCTGCCTTGGATGCACGTCGAATGGAAGTGTTTGGCGCCTTGTTTACGGGGGATGGACAGCGGATATCGGAAGACACTCCCTGTGTTTTTTCACCAGAAAACGAATGGGAATTTTTGCCTAAAAAGGGCCTTGATTCTCCGGGTCGATGGGTAGCCGCTGGGGACGGAGCGGCCAAAGGATTGCCCTGGATGCCTCATGCCGAGCGGTGGGAAGATGTTACAGGCGAAGAAACAGTCACAGCTGTAGGAATCCTAGCTTCTCGTAAATGGAAAGAGGATCAAATAGAAGAATTAGCAACGTTTGAGCCCAATTATGTCAAAGCGTATGTAGCTGGACCTCCGCGTGCCTTGGGCACGAAACAAGGTGGTCATTGACCAAACCGGCTGCCTGTAAGTGGGCGTAGATTGTCGTAGAACCAATAAAAGTAAAGCCTTTCTGTTTTAGTTCTTGAGCCAATCGATCGGATAGGTTGGTCTTGGAGGGAATGTGCATCGGAGTCGACCACTGATTGATTACCGGCTGACCGTCCACAAAGGACCAGAGAAAATCATTGAGGGTTGTGCCGGATGCCTCCAATGCCAAGGTAGCGCGCGCATTTTGAAGACAAGCCTCAATTTTTCTTCTGTTTCTAATGATGCCTTCATTGCCCAACAAGATTTCCACCTCCCGCGGACCCCAATGAGCGATTGTCTCTGCTTGAAATTGAGCAAAAGCGTTTCGGAATGCGTCCCTTCTTTTGAGAATGGTAATCCAACTCAGGCCGCTTTGGAATGTTTCCAAAACCAGAAATTCAAATTGTTTTTTGGAATCCCAGAGGGGAACTCCCCACTCGGTGTCGTGGTAAGCAACGTACAGAGGATCTGTACCGCACCAGGTGCATCGCTGAGGAAAAATCTGTTCCATTAGGAATGCTTCAAGGTTCTTAAAAAAGTTTCCAAGGTGGTGACGGGGGCAGAACAAACGGTTCCTGTGCAGCAGTAGGCAGAGGTTTCGCTCAGAGATTCTTCCTCGAGCACAAGAGTGACGTACGGCGAAAAAAGGCGCTGCTCATCAGCGGCAGCCCGCCAGGCCGCCGCTGATGAGCCCCGAATTCGCCAATGCGTGTGCGGTCCATTAAATATGCGTAGACTCAAGGCCAGCCAATGGGTGTGGTTTTCGGGCTCTTTTTCCATGGCAGCACTCATAGAAAGTACGGCCTCTTGTGCGTGCGCTATCCAGGCAGGACGGGCAAGGGCATGGCCCATTTCCCACAACAATTCAGTCAAATAAGCATTCGCAGAAGGAATAACAGAATCTTCTGTTTCCACATGCTCAACAAAGGGCCTGTGCAATGCGGAAGAGGGCAATGCCGCGCGCAGTGGACCAAACGAGGGAAATCGATCCAAGACCCATTCCAATACCGTTTGTGCGCGTTGAACCCAGTGAGGATTGCCGGAGAGTGCAGCGCAATGCCAAAATGCCCGCGCAATGCACACCAGATCATCCAATTGTGCCGGTAGAGAAGAAGAGGCGGTCTCCTCTTTTTCGAACAGAATTCGGGAGGGTGTGCCTTGGGGAAAACCAAACAGGACCCAGCATTTTTCGGCCAATGCTACGGCGGGTGATGGGATGGAAGTATTCCTCTCCAGAGCAACAAAGGCAGATACAACCAGTCCGTTCCACCCCAACAGTGCTTTGGTGTCCTGACTCGGTTTTGTTTTGTATTCCTGCCGGAATAGACGCAGTGATTTTTTGTCAACGACGGAAAGGTCAGCTCGATGCAGAATCCACCTTTTTTCCCAAGGAAGACCTCCTTCTTTTCGAAGGGACTCTACCAATTGTGCAGCAGGGAGTTCTCCGAGTGCTGTGGAAAGCTCGGCCTCTGTCCAGGTGTGATACATCCCTTCTTCCCCCTCCGAATCCGCATCCCAACCCGTGGCGTACACACCCGAGGATAACCGCATCGTGTGATTTAAAAACCACTCAGTGGCTTGAGAGGCAGAAGAAAGGCCGACCCATGCGCACGCTTCCAAAAACAGCGCATTGTCGTACAGCATTTTTTCAAAGTGAGGAATGCGCAAAGTGGGCTCCGTAGCGTACCGCATGATTCCTCCTTCCAATGCATCGTACGACCCGCTGATAAACCATTGGTTCAGCGTATGGGTTACGTGAGCCATAACCTCTGAATCTCCCCTTACTTTTCCAAATTTCCACCACTGAAGCCACTCATTGGGCAATGGAAACCGCACACTGCGCAAATGTCCCCCTCTGGTTTTGTCCCACTTAGATTGCAGAGATTTCCAATGAATCCATGCGATTTCCTCCGTCCAGTTCACGGCGGGTAAACTTTGCGGGGTAAGAGCTGAACGTATCTGTTGAGCATATTCATCGGCCGATGCCGATTGTTGGCTTTGAATCGTTACCAATCGCCGCAGGACATTCATCCATTGCTCCTTCGGAAGGAATGTACCCACCCAAACAGGGCTACCATTGGGCAAGGATATCGCATTCAAAGGCCATCCTCCCGATCCATTGAGAGCCAAGGCGGTGTGCATGTACGCAGCATCCACATCGGGCCGTTCTTCTCGATCCACTTTGATGCAAACAAAGTGTTTGTTCATGTACTCGGCCACCGTCTCGTCGTTAAAAACGTCGTGCGCCATCACATGGCACCAATGACATGTACTATACCCAATGGACACAATGACCCAACGTCCTTGCGCCGCCGCTCGTTCAAAAGCCGCGTCACTCCACGCTTCCCATTGAACCGGGTGGTGTGCATGTTGTAGTAAATAGGCGCTTTTTTGAAAAGCAAGGGAATTCATGGGTTGCGCAATATGTTTTTGAAAATTAATCTATTGTTAACTAATCTCCTCTGTACTTGTGTTAAATTCGCAGCCATATGGACATAAATTTGATTTTAGTCGCCATTTTGGCCATTCTTGCTGTTCTTGATTTGACCGTGGGAGTGAGTAATGATGCAGTAAACTTTTTGAATTCTGCGCAAGGCTCCAAAGCAGCGTCCATGAAAACAATTCTTTGGGTGGCCAGTGCGGGTATTATTGTCGGTACAACCATGTCCAGTGGAATGATGGAAGTAGCTCGAAAAGGTGTCTTTGATCCTGGGTTTTTCACATTTACCGCCATCATGTGGATTTTCTTGGCTGTTATGTTTACGGATGTGCTGCTGTTGGATATTTTCAATTCGTACGGATTGCCCACATCAACCACGGTAAGCTTGGTATTCGGACTATTGGGTGCAGGAACGACTGTAGGATTGGCCGTTGCTTACTCTAGAGGAATGACATTTGAAAATTTACCCGAGATTATTGATTTTTCCAGTACAAGCAATATAGTATTCAGTATTTTTTCTTCCGTTTTCATAGCCTTCGGGGGAGGGCTTTTGGTTCAATACATCTCTCGCTTGGCGTTTACTTTCCATTTGGAAAAAACATTGGCGAAGGTAGGCGGAGTGTTTTCAGGATTAGTGGGAACATTCATTGTTTACTTCTTGTTGGTAAAGGGCGCAGAGGGAACCTCTTTTGTGTCAGAGGAACAAATTCATTGGATTGAAAACCATTCCATGCAAATCAATACGGTTGTTTTTCTGCTGTTGAGTGTTATATCTCAACTATTGATTGCGATGAAAGTGAACCCTTTGCGGTTTATTGTATTGTTGGGGACTTTTTCGTTGGCTATGGCCTTTGCCGGCAATGATTTGGTCAATTTTATCGGTGTGGGCATTGGGGGCTATTTGGCCTATACGAATTTGGTGGCGTCGGGAGCAAATCCAGACACCTATCTTATGGGCGAGTTGGCAGAAAAAGTACAGTCACCCACCGTTATCTTATTGGCTGCGGGCGTGGTCATGATAATTACGCTGTGGTACAGTGCCAAAGCGAGAAAAGTAAGTGAAACAGAAATCAATTTGAGCCGTCAAGAAGAGGGCATTGAAAATTTCACTTCGAATGTTTTGTCCCGCGGATTGGTAGGTGCAACCCTTGCTGTCAGTAAGTCTTTCAGCGGTTTTGGCTCCGATAGAGTTCGCTCATTGATTGAGGGACGGTTTGAAAAACCAGAACAAGTGGATCTGAACGAGGACAAAGCGTTTGACTTGGTCCGCGCATCGGTGAATTTATTGGTGTCGTCTGTACTGATTGCCTATGCGACCTCTTTAAAATTACCCTTGTCCACTACCTACGTGACTTTTATGGTCGCGATGGGATCCTCCCTATCGGACAGGGCATGGGGCAGGGATTCTGCCGTGTACAGAATTTCTGGTGTGCTTACCGTTATTGGTGGATGGATTGTCACCGCGGGTATAGCCTTTTTAGCAGCAAGCCTGATAGGCCTATTTTTGTATTTCACCGGGTCTACCGGTGCTATCGCTCTAGCCTTGATGACGGGAGTGATCATGGTCAAGAGCCACACATCTTTTTTGCGTACCCGCAAAGAGGAGGCGGAATTAGAAAATCTGTTTACGATGGATAGTGTTCAGTCCAATGCGTACACAGAATCTTTAAAATTGGTTTCTTCTTCCCTCGTGGAAAGTAGAAAAGTGCTCGCACTGGGAATGCGCGCTTTGGTGGGTCAAAACAAGGACATATTAGGTCGTCTCACGAAAGACGCGGAGAAGCATACATTGGATCATTCCAAACTAGAATTGCGCATGACCAAGGCCATTCGAAAAATGAATCCTGACCGGGCAGATATAGGTTATTATTCTTTGGTATTGTTTGATTTAATGGGTGATTTGCACCAAAGTACGGAGAGCTTTATTTCCGCCATCCGCTACCATGTCAACAATCACCATCCCTTACCCAGCCGAGTGTTTATTGACCGTATGTTGTTTCTGAACAAACGGGTGGATGGTTATTTCCATTTGGTTTTGGAGTGCATTGAGTCGGAAGCGTTGATGGTCGCCCCAGAAGTTTTAAAAGAAAAGCGAGCTTTAGTAGCCAATTTGAATGACCTATTGAGGGAACAAATTGCTTCCTTGCAACGCGAAGAGATGGGCAGTCGCTTGGGGCATTTGCAAATAAAGATCCTATTTGAAATACGAGACGCGGTTGCGGTGAGTTATAGGTTAGTAGATAATTTGAAGAAATTCAGAGAGTTGAAATAAAAAAAGCCGCCGTTGGGCGGCTTTTTTTATTCCTTCGAGTTACTGCGAAAATATTTCGCTGTAATAGGTGTAAAACCAAGGAATGGTTTCAATCCCCTTGGTAAAATTATCAACGCCGTAATGCTCATTGGGGGAGTGAATAGCATCCGAATCGTAGCCAAATCCCATCAGTATACTTTTTACACCCAATTCCTTTTCAAAAAGAGCCACGATGGGTATGCTTCCGCCGCTACGCACGGGTATGGGCGCCTTCCCAAAAATCTGCTGAACGGCTTTGTGCGCGGCACGGTAACCGGGATGTTCGGGAGGGCAAACATAGGGATGTCCGCCGTGGTGAGGGGTCACTTTGACGGTTGTTCCTTGCGGCGCGTGAGACTCTATATACTCTTGAAAAAGGAGGGCGATTTCTTCTGGATCCTGATGAGGAACCAAGCGCATAGAAATCTTCGCATAGGCTTTGGAGGGAATCACCGTTTTGGCTCCTTCTCCGATATATCCACCCCACAATCCATTGACATCAAGGGTCGGTCGAATGCTGGTGCGTTCCAAAGTGCTGTATCCATCTTCCCCTTTGATGTCCTGCAAGTTCAACGCGTCTTTGTATTGCTCCAAGGAAAAAGGAGCGAGCCCTAGTTCTTGCCGGAACTCGCTGGG
>CAMDTE010000027.1 GCA_945907425.1 Owenweeksia hongkongensis DSM 17368
TCCACACGGAATTCACCCCTTACTTTCCCATCGGAGCCCGTGAAGGAACCAGTAGCTTCGTGGGTAAAAGGGGGTTCATACTCTATTGCTTCTTGATTTGACGACGACGAGGTCGATGGTTTTATCCACTCTAACGCTGTAAATACAGGGGTAAGCAGGACAAACAAGAAACCCAGTACGCCCACTATTAGCAGACCCATTCCCATTCGTTTCACAAGAGAACTACGCATGTTTTCAGGAGGGTTGATTTTTTCCTTGGGTGGAGCGTATAAGCAAGAAAAGCCCTATCAATACAAAAGGGATACTCAATTGCTGCCCGCGGTTGAAGGCCATGACACTCTCAAAACTACTTTGGTTGGCTTTTAAAAACTCAATAAAGAAACGCGCTCCAAAGACCAAAACAAGGAATAGGCCAAACAATTTTCCTTCTTTCTCTCCCCAGCCTTTAGAAGAAAAAAGCCAATACAACACACCGAATATAGCAAAGTAAGCGAGGGCTTCATACCACTGAGAAGGGTGTCTCGGAATGCCGTATCCTTCCACGCTGTAGGTGTTGGGCTGTCCTTCCACCGGGATGAAAAAACTACCATCCAAGGCGATGAAATGAACATTGTCCCTGTCTTTCAAGCTCAGGTGAGGTCTCAACTGCGTTTGCCATGTGGATTGCAATTCACCCATTCCGGTTCCTTCTAACGTGGTCACGACCAATCGATAAGCGGGCAGGGTAAGGCTGTCGGTCACTAATTCTGCCGCCTCACTTTTTTCCAAGGTGGCATGAGTGAAAAGGTGACCGTACTGGGATTCCACCACATCGATTACAGGCTGCGCAAAAACGGTTTGAAATGTACTGTTGCTGGGGTCGCCATATATCTCAGAGTTCATCCAGTTGCCAATACGGATAAAGGCTCCGGCCAAAGCCACGGTAATCACCAGTCGATCCATCATCCACAAAAAGGGTTTGTTGATGACCTTTTTAGCAAAAAGAAACATGGCGATGGGAATGGCAATGGCCGCGCCGTGACTGGCCAATCCGCCCTTCCAGACATACAAAATTTCCAAAGGATTTTGACTGTAATAGTCCCAGGCATAAAAAAGGCAATGGCCAAGCCTTGCCCCAACCACTGTTGCCACTACCATATATGTCAGCAACGTATCGATGGCCGTTTCGGATATTTTGGAATCAGCGAACCACTTGCGCATCATGCGGTAGCCTAAGGCGAAGCCTATAACAAACAACAAACTATAATAACGAAGGGTTATGGGACCAAGGTGGATACCAACCTCAGAGGCCCAAGTAATAGTTAAAAACATGGTCAAAGTTATGAATCAATCTTCTTGCGGTGGCACCGGCACGGGATCGAATCCGTGCGAGCCCCAGGGATGGCATTTTCCCAGTCTCCGCAGTCCAAGTAGAGAACCTTTCCATGGTCCCCACAACCGAATGGCCTCTACCATATAGGTTGAGCAAGTAGGGGTGTGTCTGCACGAAGGAGGGGTTAAGGGAGATAAAATGTATTTATACAGCCCAAGGAGCAGCAGCAGGGGGGAGGAAAGAACCGTTGCTCCTACCTTGTGTGCGATCGACTTACGCGCCCACGCTGTAGGTTGTCCCTTCTTTTCCATCTTTGATTGCAATATTTGCTTTGGCCAATATATCTCGAATAGCATCGCTTGTGGCCCACTCTTTTTTGACACGGGCCAATTGACGAACCATGAGAACGGCTTCCATAGCCACTTCAAAAGCAGCGCTCCTATTTTCTGAGCCATGGGATGAAGCCGATGGAATACCCAATACAACATACAGCCATTCCTGCATCGTGTGAAGCAATCGAGCTGCATCCTCGTCGGTCAAAGGAACGGTGCCCTCTGCATCGGCATAAATAGCTTTCACTGCGTCAAAAAGTCGAGCAATGACCATGGGGCTGTTGAAGTCGTCGTCCATGGCCGCTTGACAACTAGCGCTCCATTGCTCTACGTTCCATTGGCTAGGGCCTGCGAAAGAGGTCGGAGTTCTTCTTTGGAGCACGCGCAACCCTTCCATGAGGCGATCAAAGCCTTTTTCCGCAGCCAATAATGCGTCATTGCTAAAATCCAAAACGCTCCTGTAATGGGCCTGCAACATGAAAAAACGAACCACCGACGGGGAAAATCCTTTGGTGAGATGAGGCGTTTTTCCCGTAAACAATTCTGCCGGAAGCAGGGTGTTCCCGGTACTTTTGGACATTCGTTTTCCATTGAGAGTCAACATGTTGGCATGCATCCAAATCCGAGCGCCGTCTGTGCCATTGCAGCCATTGTTCTGCGCAACTTCGCATTCGTGGTGCGGGAATTTTAAATCCATACCGCCGCCGTGAATGTCAAATTCCGTTCCCAGATATTTTGTGCTCATCACAGAGCATTCCAAATGCCAACCGGGAAAACCTTCTCCCCAGGGAGAGGGCCATCGCATAATATGGTAAGGGGATGCTTTTTTCCACAAGGCAAAGTCCAGCGAACTGCGCTTGTCTTCTTGTCCTTCCAGTTCCCGAGAACCAGCCAACAATTCTTCGATTACTCGACCGGATACCTTTCCGTAGTGATTCGTTTTTTGATACAATTCCACATCAAAATAGACGGAGCCATTGGATTCATACGCCCAACCTTTTTCTAAAAGTAGTTTTGTCGCCTCTATTTGTTCTACGATGTGACCGGTTGCTGTGGGTTCAATACTGGGAGAAAGCGCATTGAATTGATGCATAACATTCCGAAAATCAACGGTATACCGTTGAACAATTTCCATGGGTTCCAACGCTTCCATTCGCGCTTTTTTCCCAATTTTATCTTCTCCTTGGTCTGCATCGTTTTCCAAATGACCGGCATCCGTGATGTTTCGCACATACCGAACGGTGTATCCCAAAAATTGGAGGTAACGGAATACAAGATCAAAGCTTAAAAAAGTACGCACGTTGCCCAGGTGCACATCGCTGTACACGGTGGGTCCGCAGACATACAATCCCACCCTTTCCACATGAAGGGGTGTAAATAGAATCTTCTTGCTAGATAGTGTGTTGTAAATGTGTAGGTTGTGCTTCATACCCCAAATTCCGTTTCCACTTGAATGTAATGCATCAAATCTCGACGCAAAGCATCTTCCGTGGAAAAACGACCACCGTATTCTGCCGTTATAGTGCTACTTTCAATATCGCGTATACCCCGCGCATTGACACACAAATGTTTTGCATCGATAATACAAGCGACATCATCCGTCCCCAACGCTTCTTGCAATGCAGCCACAATTTGGCGCGTTAATCGCTCTTGCACTTGCGGTCTTTTGGCAAAATAGTCGACAATTCGATTCATTTTACTCAGGCCAATGACTCGGTCTTTGCTGATATAGGCAATGTGCGCCCGGCCTACAATGGGAAGCAGGTGGTGTTCACAGGTAGAATAGACAACGATGTTCTTCTCGACCAACATCTCACCGTATTTGTAGCTATTCTCAAAGGTGCTCAGCGATGGTTTTTTTGATGGAAGCAATCCGCCAAATGTTTCTTTGACAAACATTTTAGCCACCCTGCGCGGTGTTCCCTGCAACGAATCATCCGTCAAATCCAATCCTAGGGTATGGAGAATTTCCCGCATATTGCGTTCGATTTTTTCCACTTTCTCTTCTTCGGACAATTCAAAAGCATCTGCTCTCAAAGGAGTTTTGGCGGCACCGCCAAAATGTCCCTCTTCAAACTCTTCGTTGGGCTGATTTGCACTCATGCAACAAAGGTACTGTCTTTCATGGGGATTCGGTACCTTTGCGCCCATGAGCATAACAGTGAGCATCATCGGCACAGGGAGTGTCCTTCCGGATCAAATCGTTCCGAATAGCGCCTTTTTACATCATGAATTTTATAACCACGACGGTGAGCCTTTTGCCCACTCGAACGAGGTGATTATTCAGAAATTTGAAGAGATTACAGAAATTCATGAGCGTCGGTACATGACCCCGGAACAACAATGTTCAGATTTAGGGGTGATTGCCGCTCGTCGGGCCATTGAGGATGCGGGGATTGATCCAGAATCCTTGGATTTGATCATTGTAACGCACAACTTCGGAGATATTGCCTTTGAAAGCAGACACAACGACCAGATGCCACCCTTGGCCTCTCGCGTGAAAGCTGGCCTCGGCATTCGAAACCCAGACGCGGTGGCTTTTGACATACTGGCAGGCTGCCCCGGTTGGGTTCAATCCGTCCTCACTGCACAGTCGTATATGGTAGCAGGCCATGCAAAACGTGCCTTGGTTGTAGGAAACGAAGCTCTTTCCCGTACTGTGGATAAGCACGATCGAGATGGTATGATTTTCGCCGATGGCGCTGGCGCTGTCGTTTTGGAAGCGGGACAAGACAACCCTTCGAACATTTTGGGAAGAGCGATGCGCACCTATACGGATAATGGCACAGCCTTTTATCTCAAATCCAATCCCAGCAACAAAATCGGTTCCGATCCGAAAGAAATGTTGATTAAAATGAAGGGACGAAAGATTTATGAATTTGCTCTTCGCAATGTCCCCGATGGAATGAAAGCTGCGCTGGATAATGCGGGAATGCACCTCCGCGATGTAAAGAAGATTTTTATTCATCAAGCGAATGCCAAATTGGATCATGCCGTGATTGAGCGATTGTACAAATTGTACGGAATGAAAGTTTCCGATGTGGACGCCATTGCCCCCATGAGCATTCAATGGTTAGGCAATAGTTCTGTGGCTACGGTTCCTACCCTTTTGGATATGGTATTGAAAGAAAATTATCAAGGCCACAACGTACAACGTGGAGACATCTTGCTATTTGCGTCCGTTGGCGCTGGCATGACTGTCAATGCCTTTGTGTATCGGTGGTGAAGGGGTAGTTACTCGTTTATAGTATCTAGTTTATAGTATCTAGTTTATCGTTTTTTAGTTTATAGTTTATCGTTTTTTAGTTTATAGTTATAATTTTTCCCATTTTTAAGACAGCTAGTTAAAGTGTAATTTCAACAGTTGTATATGAAAAAAGAAAGAAGAAAATATAGTGCGCAATTCAAAACGAAAGTTGCATTAGAAGCCATTAAGGAGAGGGAATCTATTCCAGCAATTAACTTCAAAATTTGAAGTGAACTCAAATCAAATTACGTTGTGGAAACGTGAGTTTTTAGAAGGTGCTGATCAAGTTTTTAGCAATAAGAAAGCTGAAGAAAAGCTAATGACGAGCAGGACTAAGAATTTCTTTACAGTACAATGGGTCGTTTAGAGACGGAAGTAGACTTTTTTTAAAAAAGTTTTGGGAAAATGCTGCATAATACAGCGAAAAATATTAGCTAAGCATCACTACCTTTTGGTCCAACAAGTGGGGAGTATTATAAAATACCCCTTTCATAGTTCCTGTGCAGTTTTGATTAAACACTGCTCCCCATTGAAATTTCTTTCTCAAGGCATGACCCAATTTGTTGAGAGTTACCATTCTTTCTATAAACTACCGACCATTGACTATTGACCAGCGACTAATAACTAGCGACTATAAACTATTAACTACCGACCATTGACTATTGACCAGCGACTAATAACTACCGACTATAAACTATTAACTACCGACTATAAACTATCACCCCCCCCTCACTCCACATGCACCGCGCCGGATAGAACAATCCGTTTCGCTATAGCGTCTAATTCTGCCCGAATAGTATCGAGGATAGGTGTCCATTCTTGAATTCCTGCCAAAGCAGTCGTAAGTTCACTTTTTGCCGTCGAGGTGGGTTCGGAACGATGACTCCAAGATCCCCACGTGGCGTTGCTTAATCGATCCTGCAAACTAGGAACCGTTTCAAATTCACGTTTGGAAAGACTCACATCTCCCGAAAGGGCTATGGCTACTTTGGCCAACCGCAGTTCTAAGGAACGCAAATTCTCCAGCTCCTTAATATCTGTTCCCGGAGTATTCCTGACGGTTGTTTTTAACGCAGTGCAGCGCTCTTTCGCTTTTGTGAAGGCGTCGTCTAAAGATTCCAAGGCGCGCGTTGCCTTGTTGGCCTCGGCCCAGAAATCATCGCGAGCCACCGAATTTTCGGGGTGGGTTGTACCGTTGTTTAAGTGATTTAATTGAAAAGCTGCCGGGCCCGCCAAAAGCGTTGTGACGCCGTTATCGATGAGATGAACTTCCACAGTGTATTTTCCCTGTGGAGCCAAATAAGCGCCGGGGCTTTGAGTTATCGGATCGGATCCACGAGAGCTTTTGTCCATACGTCCCAATTCACCATTCCAAACAATGCGTTGCAATCCCTCTTTTGTCGCTTCTGTGAATCGTCGAACCTCTTTCCCCTCTGCATTTTTAATGACAAATAAGAAGTAGCTCTTTTCTTCATTGTCCTCGGCCCGAATGGCCTCAAAAGTGGGATATCCTTTGACGCCGTCTTTCTCTGTCTTTATGCGCTTCGATTTCAAGGAAGTAGGCACCTCTTTCACATGCAAAGTGAACACAGTGCCCATGGGAGGGTTTTCCGCCATAAAGTAAGACGCCCCCATAAAACCGGGTGAGCCGTATCCAAGGGGATTGGCAGGGTGAAAAACCAAACCGTCTTTGATAGGATAAAAAGAGGCTTTTTCTTGTAAAGACTCGCTCGTCAAATGGCGCAAGGGGCTGTAGTCGTCAAGAATATAGAAGCCCCGTCCAAAGGTGGCAATGACCAAATCGTTTTCTCTTCTTTGAATATCAATGTCCCGAACCGAGATGGTTGGCAGTCCCGACCCAAGTTTTTTCCACGACTTTCCACCGTCACGGGTGCTATAGATTCCAAATTCAGTACCGATGAATAATAAGTTGGGATCCACATGATCTTCCGCAATCGTGTGGGCGCTTCCTCGTACAGGCAAATCAGAAGTGATGCTCACCCATGTTTTCCCGCCGTTCATACTTTTAAAAACATAAGGTTTGAAGTCGCCTTGACGGTGGTTATTGAAGACCGTGTAAACAACGCGTATATCGTGACGAGAGGCTTCTATATCCACAACAGGTGTGCGGTCTGGCACTCCGGGAGCTTTAGACGATTGGCTCCAGGATTGACCATCGTTTTCCGTGTAATGAATGAGACCGTCATCGGTACCCACCCACAGAAAATCTTTTTTACGAACCGATTCTGTCAGCGAAAGAATGTTGCCGTAAATCGAAGTGCTTTGATTCTTTGCAACGGCATCCATGCTCCACACCTTTCCCATGATCGGTAAGGTATTTCGGTCGATTTGCAAAGACAAATCCGGGCTCACAGTAACCCAGGTTGCGCCACGATCGGTGGATTTGAACACTTTATTGGCGGCAAAGTACAAGGTCTGCGGTGTGTGTTGGCTCACAATCAATGGGGCATCCCAATTCCATCGATAGGCTTTTTCACCCGGCGTCGGCATAGGTTGAATGGCAACTTTCTCACCGCTCACCCGGTCATACCGAGCGAGCCATCCGTATTGTGCTTGGGCGTACACAAGGGAAGGATCCTGCGGATCCACTTGCGATTCAAAACCATCGCCTTCTTGTGTTACAAACCAATCGCTATTCACAATCCCCCGATCATTGATCGTTCGAGAGGGACCGCCCAAAGAAAAGTTGTCTTGGGTTCCTCCGTAAACATTGTAAAATGGCAGACTGTTGTCGACTGTTACTCGGTAGAATTGGGTAATGCTCAAATTGGATTTATAATGCCAACTGCCGCCGTGATCCCATGTTTCATACAAGCCGCCGTCACATCCCATCACCAAATGCAGTGCATTTTTTGGGTCGATCCACAGTGCGTGGTTGTCTACGTGTTTCCCCGGCTCGCCCACGGGATGAAAAGTTTTGCCACCGTCTTTTGTGATTTGAGCATAGGTATCCAAGGAATATACTACCTGCGCATCGTGAGGAGAGGGAACAATTTCACTGTAGTAATTGCCGGCCGTGGAATGATCGGATTGTTTGCTCCAACTGGCTCCACGATCGGTTGATTTGTAAAATCCTTTGCTCTCCACGATAGCATAAAGAACATCGGGCTGAACGGGAGAAATGGCCAATCCAATGCGTCCTATTTCACCGGAAGGGAAACCACCTGCGGCCTTCTTCCATGTCATTCCTCCATCGGTACTCAGGTGCAAAGCGCTTTCCGGACCACCGGAAATGTACGTCCATTCGTGTCGCCTTCTTTGGTGAGCCGTTGCGTATAAAACGGAAGGATTGCGCGGATCCATATGAATCTCATTGAAGCCCGTATCGTCGCTAACAAACAAAATGCGCGACCAGGTTTGACCTCCATCGGTTGTTTTGTATACACCTCTTTCTCCACCGGCACTCCAAACAGATCCGTAGGCAGCTACGTAAACAATCTGGGAATTGGTGGGGTCAACAACGATTTTCCCGATGCGCTCCGATGTTTTCAGTCCCTTGTTTTCCCACGATTTTCCTCCGTCTAGAGATTTGTAAATCCCGTCCCCATAGGCCACGGATCGTTGATTGTTGTTTTCTCCGCTTCCAACCCACAGGGTGTTTTCATTGGAGGGGTCGATGGCTAGACAGCCAATCGAAAAAGACGCTTGATCGTCAAAAAGTGGCTGGAAAGTAATGCCGTGATTGGTTGTCTTCCATACGCCACCACTGGCCGCTGCTACGTACCACGTGTCTGCATTCCCGGTAGGAATCGCAATGTCACTTACTCTTCCAGAGGTGGTAGCGGGACCAATAGCTCGCCAAGAAAAAGCACTCAAATCTTGCGCGCTGGCTGAATGGATAGAAAGAAAAGAAAAAGCAATGGCCAGCGGCAGTTGCTTTCCAAAAAGGAGTGGGTTCATAATTAGTCAATTCGATACCCCAAGGTAAGAACTGCTTTGGTTCCAACGAGCGGTGTGTCCCACTCATCGATAACATACAAGGAATTCCATCTTCCTTCGCGCAGGGTAAGGGCCCAGCCGCCATCGATAGTCCAGCGTTTACCGCGAATCCCCATGCCGAGACTGCCTGTTTGCTCCCCTGAGAAGTCGTACTTTCCTGTATGGCTTGTGTAACGATACCCCGCGCGGTAAGACCATGGACCGTCTCTTTTCTCAACACCTAACCGAAATTGCATCCATCCATCGGGTTGTATATGTACCTGAGCCGTTCCCAAACCAAATTTGTCGTGTACAAAAGCAAGGCCTATGTTGGCCTCCCAGGGGGACGTCCAATCATCGGCCCGATGACTATACACCTTGATGGGCACCAAGTCCATGAGGTTGGATTCCCCTACCATGAGCGATGTAATGGAATCACGTCTAGTTCCAGTGGCCATACTGCGCCATGCAATAGAAAATCGCCAGGGTGTGTCGTTTCGGTACAAAAAACCAACCCTTGTTCGGTAGGCAGACCATTGCGATGTTTCAGTGGTAGTCCAGCTGAATCGCTGAACAAGTCCCGAATTAGAAAATCCTTCTTCTATTATTTTATTGTTCCAATCAGAGCTGCGCCAAATGCGTTCCAGTGTGATTCCAAAGGAAGCATTCCCTGTCTGCATAGAACCATTCAGAAAAGTGACACCGCCCTTTTCTTGCAGTTTTATGGATTCAACGGTTGCGGCGGGTCCGCCTTGAGCACCGGGAGTCCATTGTCCATTGGAAGGGTCGTAGTCAATAATGTACTCATAGTAGGCTTGGTATGTGTTGTTGGCTTGAGCCGCCAACTCTTCCGGGGTCTGGCCCTGCGCATTCGCAAGCCATTGATCTACCCAACTCACACTGCCGGTTCCGTATAGATTCCAAGGGCTGGTTTGGTGTGATTCCAAGGCATACCCACCCGCAACGGAAGCGCGAATTCCTAAACCTACATCAAACACATGCACATACGCCCCTTGATTCAGTCCAGAACTTACTTTTTGATTGTCTGTTTGTTGCCCCGCACTCCCTCGCCACTCCCCCACACGATACATCGCGCTAGAGGCTGGATTGTCGAGCATAGCACCCGGATCATTTCCTAAAGCACTCATGGCCCCGCCAAGACTTGTGTACCGAGCGGTACCACCCAAGTGGGACTGTCTCAACCAAGCGGTCCTACTGACGTAAAGTTCTTGTGATTGTGCAAAAACTGAGGCTTCGAAGGACAGTCCAAACAGAAAGAGTCCAAAGGACAAGTAGCGCATTTTCATAGCTCATGAGAGAATCGCCCACCACCTCTGTTTTGAGGAGATACCTGATTCTGAACAGAGCGAACGGGGGCCTGTGATCTTTCGGGCATTGCACGCTCTCTATGAACTTGTGGGGCGGGTGCTCGATGCTCCGGAGCGCGTTGTACGGTTGAAGGCTCTGAAGGGGCTCTTTGCGCCGGAGTCCGTTGCACGGTTGATGGCTCTGAAGGAGTCCGATGTGTCGGGATTCCCTGTGAAGGTGTCCGCTCTACAGGTGTCCGCTCCGTATAGGACACAGGGTAAGCGGGGTTCCTTTTGCTTGGTTCTACAGGCACAGGAGAGAATTCTGGGGTGCCGCCGCTATTATAACCTTTTCTTTCCTGTGGACTGATCCTGCTTTCAACGGGCGTTTGGGGAAATGATTCGGTGTTGCTTATGATTTTCCCAGGACGATCAATAGGTGTCGATGCAGCTCGTACAGGGGCGTTGGATCCAGCATTCACCCGCACTGGGGTGAGATGAGAACCGACGGGCTCATTGCCGCCCCCGTTGCCACCATTATCACCATTGTTGTTTCTTCCTCCCCAGCCCCAGCCCCAATTGGGTCCATACGGATTGTAACCATAGGGATTGTAATCGTACGGAGTGTTCCAACCGTAAGGAGTGTTCCAACCGTAATCGTAGCCCCAGGAAGGACCGTACATCCACATAGGGTCCGGGAAATACGGAGAGTATCCATAGGGATTCCCGTAGATGTTCATCGGGCAGTGGTATCGATAATGCCGTTGATGGGTGCCCCAATAATAGGAAGAACGAGACCTGTAAGTACTGTAATACCAGGGATCGTTGTACCCGTAAAACACGCCGTACGGAGTAATACCCATCGAAAGGGGCACGCTATAATAGGTTCGGGTAATTGTTTTCTTCACGATTTGCGGTGAAACTTCTGTCGTCTCCGTTTCTTCTTCAACGACCGTCACGGGATATGGAAGGGAAGAGTAAATCCCATCGTCGTACGTGATCAGTTCTTTTCGTGATGGGATGGAACAACCGATTGTCGCTAGAAGTAAAGCGGCAAATGAAAAGTAAGGGACGTGTTTCATGGTCTTCGAGTTGATTATCTTTGCATTCTTACTCTACAAACACAAAAGCCGTACCAATGGCAAAAGATTTAACTTCTAGATCAAAAGATTACAGTAAATGGTATAACGAGTTGGTTGTGCAAGCAGATCTTGCCGACAATAGCGCTGTCCGTGGCTGCATGGTGATCAAGCCCTACGGGTATGCTATTTGGGAACGAATCCAGGCCGACTTGGATAGACGGTTCAAGGAAACAGGGCATGTGAATGCTTATTTCCCCTTGTTTATTCCCAAAAGTTATTTTAGTAAGGAGGCCTCGCATGTGGAGGGATTCGCTAAAGAGTGTGCCGTCGTGACCCACTATCGATTAAAAAACGATCCCAACGGAAAGGGGATTGTTGTGGATGAGGACGCAAAACTCGAAGAGGAGTTGATTGTCCGTCCTACATCGGAAACGATTATATGGGACACATACCGCGGCTGGATTCAATCCTACCGTGACTTGCCTCTTTTGATCAATCAATGGGCCAACGTGGTTCGATGGGAAATGAGAACCCGATTGTTTTTGCGCACCACTGAATTCTTGTGGCAAGAAGGGCATACAGCCCACGCGACACAGGAAGAAGCTATCGCAGAAGCAGAACAAATGCTTCATGTGTACGGAGATTTTGTAGAATCGATGATGGGGATACCTGTTCTTCGAGGTAAAAAGTCGCCCAACGAACGCTTTGCAGGCGCCCTGGAAACTTACTGCATTGAAGCATTGATGCAAGACGGAAAGGCGTTACAGGCAGGAACATCGCATTTCTTAGGACAAAACTTCGCGAAGGCGTTCGATGTGAAATACCAGAGCAAAGAAGGAAAAATGGAATACGTGTGGGCCACCTCGTGGGGTGTTTCCACTCGTTTGATGGGGGCCTTGATTATGACTCATTCCGATGACAATGGATTGGTATTGCCCCCGAAACTAGCGCCTGATCAAGTCGTCATCGTGCCTATATATAGAGGAGAAGAGGATCTAGAAGCGATCACTGCGGTTGTCGACCCCCTGTTGAAATCGTTGCGCGCCAAAGGCATTCGTGTCAAATACGACAGCCGTGATACGTACAAGCCCGGATGGAAATTCAATGAATACGAACTGAAAGGAGTTCCTGTTCGACTGGCCATAGGAATGCGCGATATAGAAAAGGGTGTCATAGAAGTGGCACGCAGAGATACATTAACCAAGGAAACGGTCCCCATGACGGGATTAGATTCGTACGTTGCTACATTGCTCGATACGATTCAAGAGAATTTATTTGCAAAAGCTTCCGCCAATAGAGAAAACAATACATGGAGAGTGGATACGTGGGAAGAGTTTGAAAAGGCACTAAACAAAGGCGGTTTTGTATTTGCTCATTGGGATGGAACACCGGAAACGGAAGAAAAAATCAAAGAAATATCCAAAGCGACCATCCGGTGTATTCCACTAAACAACCCCTTAGAAGAAGGAGTATGTATATTGACAGGTAAACCCTCTAGCCAGCGAGTAGTCTTCGCTCGGGCCTATTAAACCAGTTGTTATGGCAGGAAAACCCACACCAAACAAAGCGACGGACCCCGCAAAACAAACAGCCAAAGAGCAAATTTTGGAAGTTCTGTCCACGAAGGCGAGCACAAAACAGTTGGTACATAGAAATGTTTTAGCGTCGTTTGCTCGACTGAAAGGATTGTTGGCCGAGGTTGCGGCGGAATTAAACGCTTTGGTTTGTGATATAGACCGACATGTGGTTGTGGAGTTTATTGACCGCGGTGAATTTGAGTCGGAAATCCGTTTCTCCGGAGATGCCCTCGTGTTTCAAGTGCATACCAATGCCTTTGCCTTGCCCAGTCAGCACGAACTCAGGAAATCTCCTTGGGCCAAAAAGGATCCTTTGGCTACGTATTTCGGAATGATTCACGTCTATAATTTCTTGTCCGATTCGTTCCGATTCAACCGATTGAATGACGGTGGGTATCTCATGGGCAGAATTTTAATCAATAAACACGGTCATTCCTTTGCGGAAGGTCCAGGGAAAATGGCTTTGCCATTTTCCGAAGAAGCCATTACGCAGGAGACATTGAAATGTTGGATTGAGAACGCGATGCTCCAAGCCATGGCCTTTGATTTGACCGCGGCACCCATGAAGGGAATGCAAGAAGTGTCCGTTTCCGAATTTCTAGATATGAGCGGTCAATTGAAGCAACGGACAGCAAAAAAGCTTGGTTTTCAAGCGAACTCAGAGGGATCACCTATTGTATAGTTCATTTTTTTACTATTCTATTTGTAGAAATAAAATGGATTCGTACATTTGCACCCGCTTTGAACGGCCCGTTCGTCTAGCGGTTTAGGACATCTCCCTTTCACGGAGAAGATCACGGGTTCGAATCCCGTACGGGTCACGAACGTTGAAAACGAAAAGAAGAATAAAAAACGCACTATGGCAAACCATAAATCCGCTTTAAAACGCATCCGTCAATCGGAGAAGCGTCGTGTACACAATAAGTACTACCACAAAACCACACGGAACGCAATTCGTCGTTTGCGAGAAAGCGCAGACCAGAAAGAGGCGGCAGCTTCTTTGCCTTCCGTGGTGTCCATGTTGGACAAGTTGGTAAAGCGCAACATCATTCACAAAAACAAAGCGAGCAATTTGAAGTCTTCGTTGATGAAACACGTAGCTGCGCTGTAATTCGCATCATTCCCAATAGGTTAAGCCCCGCTTTTAGCGGGGTTTCCTGTTTTATAGAGGGTGATTTATCGTTTTTTAGTCACTCTTTCGTTCTTTACAGAGGCAAAGTCAGGAAATGGAAAGTGTAAGATGTGTAATTTTTCCTATAAACACTTGCAGAATTGAAATTTCCGCGTACCTTTGCCACCCCAAACAACGAGGTAATACTCGACGTTCTTTGGTGTGAAAAATGAGAGGCGGGCAAACGAAGTAAGAAAAGAGTTTAATTTTTTCCTAATTCGCTTGTAGATTCAAAAATCTTGCCTACATTTGCACTCCCCAAACGGAATAGCGGCCTTCACATGGGTGAAGGTTTGCAACCTGAAAGGGATTGGATAAGATCCAAACGTTCTTTACATACTGCGCAAATCGAGAAAAATGACCTGAAAATTCCTTTGGTTATGATCTTCGGATCATCTCCTAATTGAAATAGAATAGCCAGTCGAACAATCTTACAATGGAGAGTTTGATCCTGGCTCAGGATGAACGCTAGCGGCAGGCCTAACACATGCAAGTCGAGGGGTAGATTTTCTTCGGAGAATTGAGACCGGCGCACGGGTGCGTAACGCGTATGCAACTTACCCTACACTGGGGGATAGCCCAGAGAAATTTGGATTAATACCGCATATGCTCACAGTCTCGCATGGGACAGTGAGGAAAGATTAATCGGTGTAGGATAGGCATGCGTCCTATTAGCTTGTTGGTGAGGTAATGGCTCACCAAGGCGATGATAGGTAGGGGGCCTGAGAGGGTGACCCCCCACACTGGTACTGAGACACGGACCAGACTCCTACGGGAGGCAGCAGTGAGGAATATTGGGCAATGGAGGCAACTCTGACCCAGCCATGCCGCGTGAAGGATGAAGGCCCTCTGGGTTGTAAACTTCTTTTATATGGGGATAAACTGTTCTACGTGTAGAGCACTGAAGGTACCATACGAATAAGGATCGGCTAACTCCGTGCCAGCAGCCGCGGTAATACGGAGGATCCAAGCGTTATCCGGATTTATTGGGTTTAAAGGGTCCGTAGGCGGATCTTTAAGTCAGTGGTGAAAGCCTGCAGCTTAACTGTGGAAATGCCATTGATACTGGAGATCTTGAGTGTAGTAGAAGTAGGCGGAATAGGGCATGTAGCGGTGAAATGCATAGATATGCCCTAGAACACCGATTGCGAAGGCAGCTTACTATGTTACAACTGACGCTGAGGGACGAAAGCGTGGGGAGCAAACAGGATTAGATACCCTGGTAGTCCACGCCGTAAACGATGATTACTCGTTGCTGGCGATATACAGTCAGTGACCAAGCGAAAGCATTAAGTAATCCACCTGGGGAGTACGCCGGCAACGGTGAAACTCAAAGGAATTGACGGGGGCCCGCACAAGCGGTGGAGCATGTGGTTTAATTCGATGATACGCGAGGAACCTTACCAGGGTTTAAATGGGAATTGA
>CAMDTE010000028.1 GCA_945907425.1 Owenweeksia hongkongensis DSM 17368
GCACTCCGAGATCGGGCAAAGGAATCGGGATCTTCTCCGTCTGGAAAGAGCAAAACGCGCACCTTCAGTCCTTGGTCGAGCAATAAATCAATTCCCCGGAAAGAAGCCCGTATACCGGCAGCATCGCCATCGTACAATACGGTCACGTGGTCTGTTAAGCGCTTAATCAAACGGATTTGTTCCACAGTTAAGGCCGTACCGCTGCTAGATACTGCATTTTTTATTCCCGATTGATGAAACGACAAAACATCGGTATATCCCTCCACGAGCAAGCATTTGTCCTCTTTGACTATGGACTGTTTGGCTTGAAACAATCCATAGAGCGTCTTGGATTTACTGTAAATTTCGCTCTCTGGGGAATTTACGTATTTCGCCGTTTTGGCATCGGATCGCAAGACCCGACCTCCGAATCCAACGATTCGACCACTCAAGGAATGGATGGGAAACATCACGCGTCCCCAGAACCGATCCGCCCATCCTCCCGATTCTCGCCGAATACACAACCCTGTTTTTTCTATAAAGATTTCATTGTATCCGCCGGCAACGGCTTCACGGTAAAAAGCGTCCCTTTCTTCTGGTGAGTACCCCAAATGAAACGTCCGGATAGTTTCGTCTGTAAAACCGCGCTCCCTGAAATAGCTGAGGCCAATGGCCTGTCCCTTGGGAGATTCCCACAGCGTTTCTTCAAAATAGCGCAGGGCAAAAGCGTTCACTAAAAACAGACTTTCTCTCTCTGTTTCTTTTTCCCGCTGTTCAGAGGTAATTTCTTCCTCTTCTACCTCTATGTTGTATTTTTTAGCTAGCCACCGCAACGCTTCAGGATAGGTCAATTGCTCGTGCTCCATTAAAAAGGAAATGGCACTTCCTCCTTTACCGGAACTGAAACACTTGAATATCTGTTTGGCCGGCGAAACATAAAAACTCGGTGTTTTTTCCTGCGTGAAGGGACTGAGTCCTTTTAGACTGGATCCGCTACGCTTTAATTGCACAAACTCCCCTATAATTTCTTCAATGCGCACCGCATCCAAAATTTTATCAACGGTTTCGCGTGGAATTCGGCCCATGCCGTGAAGGTACAAAATCGAAAAATTCAGAACCCTAATTTGCTCATTTGAATTTAACTCGCTAAATTGTAACTGGTTAACACACTCATTTGCCATGGTTTTCACCTCCGATACTTCGTCAAGCCGCGACAGAAGGCCTTCTGAGTACATTCGGCGCATGCGAGAACGCATGGCAAAAAAGGATAATCTTACCCGTTTTAAAAATCAAAAACCTATGCGTAACAATATTCAAATTGCCGTCATTCTATTAGTGATTGCCTCCATCGTGGCTTTTGCTGTGATGATGTCTACAAAAATTTGAAGGATCTAAGTCCTCAGAGCGCCCCTTGGCTTTGTACCTTTGCCCATTCATATGCAATGGTTGACATGGTTAGGCGGAGGGGTTGGATGGGCCATGGGCGGGCCTATAGCTGCCCTTTTTGGTGCGGCTCTCGGTAAAACCGTAGGCGACTACCTTTCCGATGACAAACCGTCCCTTCGAAAACCAAACGAGGGACCGCGCATCACCACAGAAGTTGATTTTCGTGCTAGCTTATTGGTTTTGGCCGCTTCGGTCATCAAAGCGGATGGGGCTGTGGACCCAAAAGAATTGTCTTTTGTTCAGCACTCCTTTGTTAAATTTTTCGGGAAAGAAAATGCCAACGAGTCATTCCGCTTGTTTAAAAAACTCATCGTTGGCCCTGTAGAGACTGCGGCTATTTGTGATCAGATACGAGAAAACATGGTGCTTCAGGGGCGTATTCAATTGCTCCATTTTTTGTTTGGTTTAGCCCTGGCCGATGGTCATGCCAGCCCCAAAGAAATCCATCAAATTCGTTTTATTGCGCGGCATCTGGGTATTCCTCGTTCAGAATTTGAGCGGATGGCGGCAACACACGGGGCGACTTCCGACGGACACATCACGGAAGATCCCTACAAAGTATTGGGCCTAACGGCATCGGCCACATCGGAAGAAGTGAAAAAAGCCTACCGGAAACTAGCGAAAAAATACCACCCCGACGCGATTACCGGTTTGGGAACACAGGTTACAAAAGAAGCGGAAGAGCAGTTTCGAATCATTCAAAAAGCATACGAATCGGTGTGCAAAACGCGAGGAATCTGATGCACTATACGGAACCCATCACTACCGAGCTAGCACTTTTTGATCAGCATTTTAAAAAATCGCTGAATAGTTCCGTTCCCCTTCTCAATGTAGTGTTGCGCTATTTGGTCAAGCGCAAAGGAAAACAGCTCCGGCCCGCCTTGGTATTCCTCACGGCCAAATTAGCCGGAAGAGTGACCGATCGAAGCTACCGAGGAGCCACCTTGGTGGAATTAATGCATACGGCCTCGTTGGTACATGACGATATCGTAGACGATTCGCCGTTGCGCCGCGGGTATTTCTCGATCAATGCGCTATGGAAAAATAAAATTACTGTTTTAGTGGGAGACTATATGCTTTCCCGTGTATTGCTCAACGCCGTAGAACACAAGGATTACGATCTTTTAGAGCATGTTTCCAATGCCGTTCGAGCGATGTCGGAAGGAGAATTGCTGCAAATAGAAAAGGCCCGACGCTTGGATATTGTTGAGTCTATTTATTACGATATTATATCTAAAAAAACAGCCTCCTTGATGGCCTCTTGTTGCGCCGTAGGTGCCGCCTCTGCCGATGCTTCACCAGAAATCGTTGAACGACTAAGAACGTTCGGGGAAAAGTTAGGAATGGCCTTTCAAATCAAAGACGATTTATTGGATTATCGGCACTACACCGCCACTGGAAAACCAACGGGGATAGATATTCAAGAGCATAAAATGACACTTCCTTTAATTTTCGCCTTGAATGCCGCCGACGCAAAGGAACGCAAAGAGTTGATTCGCACGGTAAAAAAGGACTCCGATCGACCGGAACGAGTCCAGGTATTGATGGACCGCGTGGTTGGGCTGGGAGGTGTTTCCTACGCAGAATCCGTTATGGAACAATACCGTTTGGAAGCCTTAGCATTGCTGACCTCCTTCCCGGCAGACAATACTGCTCGACTGGCGTTGGAAGATCTGTGCGCTTTTGTGGTTGCGCGCGGTAAATAATCAGCTCAAGACCCGCACGCCAAGCATCCATCCGGATCGTCCAGACTGCATGTAATAGCCTGTTGGTCCGTATATTCTCCTTTCGCTACTGGAACAAATTCCATCACGGGCAAGTCAGATTCCAAAACAGGGGGTCCTGCCAGTACATTGGACGCTAGGGGCGCTGCTGCCACCTCGGAGTCCAAAACCGAAGCAAAGGAAGGAGCCAATTCGGACGCATTCTCCTCCGGCTCTATCTCCCTCTTTTTTGTCACTGTGAATTTGATCGCTTGCGAAGCCGCTTTGGTACGCAAGTAATACATTCCCGTTTTCAGTCCTTTTTTCCACCCATAGAAATGCATGGAAGTCAGTTTGCCCATGTTCGGGGCTTCTACGAAGAGATTCAAAGATTGGGATTGATCTATAAATATTCCTCTATCCGCTGCCATGTCAATAATATCACGCATGGACATTTCCCAAACCGTTTTATACAACTCTTTGATGTTTTGAGGGATAATCTCGATGTCCTGAATGGAACCGTTGTTCGTTAAAATAGCATTTTTGACTTCTTCGTTCCACAAACCCAATTTCACCAAATCGATCAACAAGTGTTTGTTCACCACAATATATTCCCCAGACAATACACGACGGGTGTAAATATTGGTGGTGTACGGCTCAAAACATTCGTTGTTGCCCATGATTTGGCTCGTTGAAGCCGTAGGCATAGGCGCAACCAACAAAGAATTTCGTACTCCGTGTTCTTTTATCTCATGGCGCAATGCTTTCCAATCCCATCGTCCGCTCAACGAGTCTTCACCGACTCCCCACAAATTGAACTGGAATTCTCCTTGACTGATGGGAGATCCTGCATACGATTCGTAGGCTCCGTCTGTTTTGGCCATATCGCAGCTCGATTTGAGCGCCGCGAAATACAGCGTTTCAAAAATTTCCTGATTCAATTGCCGTGCTTCCGGAGAGGTAAAGGGGTAGCGCAACAAAATGAAGGCATCTGCCAGTCCTTGCACGCCCAAACCAACGGGTCGGTGGCGCATATTGGAGTTCCGCGCCTCCACCACAGGATAATAATTGCGATCAATCACCCGATTTAGGTTGCGTGTAACCTTGTAGGTAATCTCATACAACAATTGGTGATTGAATTTTCCGTCTTCTACAAAACGAGGCAAGGCAATGGATGCTAAATTGCATACCGCTACTTCGTCTGGCGCCGTATACTCCATGATTTCGGTGCACAAATTGGAGGACCGGATGGTTCCCAAATTCTTCTGATTGCTCTTGCTATTGCAGGCATCCTTGTACAACATATACGGCGTCCCTGTTTCAATCTGAGACTCCAAAACCTTTTGCCACAGCTCACGGGCTTTGATGGTCTTTCTGCCTTGGCCATTGGCCTCGTAGCCCTGGTACAGCTTCTCAAACTCCGCACCGTACGAGTCGTATAGGCCTGGACATTCGTTTGGACACATCAACGTCCACAATCCATCTTCTTCCACCCTCTTCATGAACAGGTCTGGAATCCAAAGGGCGTAAAACAAATCTCGAGCGCGGATTTCCTCTTTTCCTGTGTTTTTCTTCAAATCAAGGAAATCAAACACATCTGCATGCCAAGGCTCCAAGTAGATAGCAAAAGATCCTTTGCGTTTTCCTCCTCCTTGGTCTACATAGCGCGCCGTATCATTGAAAACACGCAGCAAGGGAACAATACCATTGGAGGTGCCGTTCGTTCCACGGATATAGGACCCCGTCGCCCGAATGTTGTGTATGCTCAGGCCGATTCCACCAGCGGACTGCGATATCCGTGCCGTTTGCTTGAGCGTATCGTAGATGCCATCGATGGAATCATCGCGCATTTGCAAGAGGAAGCAGCTAGACATTTGGGGCTTTGGCGTGCCCGCATTGAACAAGGTCGGCGTGGCATGCGTAAAGTACCCCTTAGACATCATGTCGTAGGTATCTAATGCGGCTTCGATGTCGTCCTTATGGATCCCAATCGATACGCGCATCAACATGTGTTGAGGGCGTTCCGCTATGTGTCCATCCACACGCAACAAATAACTTCTTTCCAGTGTTTTGAACCCGAAGTAATCGTAGCTAAAGTCACGGTCGTAAATCAATACGGAGTCCAAGCGTTCTGCGTGGGCTTCAATAACTTCCATGACATCGTCTGCAATCATCGGGGCGGCTTTCCCCGTTTTTGCGTTGACGTACGTATGCAAAACACGCATGGTTTCCGTGAAAGACTTCGTGGAATTTTTGTGCAAATTGCTCACCGCAACGCGTGCCGCCAGCTGTGCATAGTCCGGATGGCGTACGGTCATTGATGCCGCTACCTCCGCCGCTAAATTATCCAATTCCGATGTGGTCACCCCATCGTACAGCCCTTCAATAACACGCATTGCCACAGCGGTTGGGTCCACCAAGGGACTCAATCCATAGCAAAGTTTCTGAATGCGCGCGGTGATTTTATCAAATTTGACCTCTTCCTTGTGGCCATCGCGCTTAACTACGTGCATCATTTACAAATGATTTTCGGGGTATTACAATAGATGAAATAAGCAGGCATTAGAATTCGGCATTCAGATCGAAAGACGACTCACCAGAGGTTTCCTCTTTCAATCCTACACCTGCTTTTCGGTATTCTGCCACGCGTTTTTCAAAGAAATTCGTTTTGCCCTCCAAAGAAATCATTTCCATAAAATCAAAGGGGTTTTCAGCATGGAAAACCTTTTCACAGCGCAGTTCCGTTAGCAAGCGATCTGCCACAAATTCAAGGTAGCTCACCATCAAACGACTGTTCATTCCAATCAAATCCACTGGCAAAGACTCCGTAATAAACTCACGCTCAATATCCAGGGCTTCTACTATGATTTGCTTGATTCTCTCTTTAGAAACCTTATGGATTAAATGGTTGTTGTGCAGATGAACGGCGAAGTCACAATGCAACCCCTCATCGCGCGAAATCAATTCGTTGGAAAAGGTAAGGCCTGGCATCAATCCACGTTTTTTCAACCAGAAAATAGAACAAAACGCTCCGCTAAAGAAAATTCCCTCTATCGCAGCAAAGGCAATGAGACGTTCGGCAAAAGAAGGGGATTCAATCCAACGCAATGCCCAATCTGCCTTTTTCTTGATGGCATCAAAGGTGTCGATGGCGTGAAACAAACGATCGCGCTCTTTCGCGTCCTTGATGTACGTGTCAATCAAAAGGGAATAGGTCTCGCTATGGATGTTTTCCATCATAATTTGGAAACCATAGAAAAATTTTGCTTCAGTGTACTGTACCTCGTTGAGGAAGTTCTCCGCCAAATTCTCGTTCACGATGCCGTCAGACGCTGCGAAAAAAGCCAAAATATGTTTGATGAAATATTGCTCATCCGCAGTCAATTTGTTGTCCCAATCCACAGTGTCTTGACTCATGTCAATCTCCTCTGCTGTCCAAATGCTCGCCTCAGCCTTTTTGTAAATTTGCCAAATATCCTGGTGCTCTATAGGAAACAATACAAACCGATTGCGGTTCTCTTTTAAAATGGGTTCATGGGCGTTGTGATCGTGCATAATTACTGGGCGAAATCGCTATTTTATATTGTTAATGTTCTGATAATCAATGATTTAACTTTAATAAGAGGGGCCGCAAAGACATCGACTTGCTTGTCGGTTTACAAATTTTGCAAAGGTTTGGTGTCCTTGCAAGGAGGAGATTTTAACATTGTGGTGGAGTTTTCAACATTTCACCCGAAGGCATTTAGCAGAATTCCTTGTACTCACTCATGTTTTGAAATATGCAAGGGCGAAACCCTTTTTTTTATCAAATTCTATTCACACTTATTTTTGAGAATTGTTTAAAACCTCGGCCACTTTTTCTACCTCTTGGTACCATGCCTCTCCGTAGGCACGAATCAAGGGCTCTTTCAAAAATACATAGACCGGTACTTTGAGAGACTCCCCCAAACGACAAGCCGGGGAACATACAGTCCATTGGTGCACATTCAATGCGTCAAATTCCGAATACCGCGTCACGCGTACCGGGTACAAATGACACGAAAGAGGTTTTTTAAAATCGACTGCGCCTGCATTGTGTGCCTTTTCTATTCCGCACAAGGCCGTGCCCGCAGCGTCAAAAACCACATAAGCACATTCTTTTCCTTGAATCAAAGGGGTGACCAAGTCTCCGTCGTCATCGGTCAACCAGGCTCCCTGTTTTTCAATCGCCTCAATACCTACTGGACGCAAAAATGGCAGCAAAACGGGACTGATTGCCTCCAGTACTTTGCATTCCTCGGGCGTGAGTGGAGCTCCCCCATCCCCTTCGATGCAACAAGCACCTTTGCATCGCGACAAGTCGCACACAAATTCCTTTTCAAACAAGGCGTTGGCGGCAATGGTTTTTCCAATTTCGATCATGGCGCAAAGGTAGCCAGTGGAGTACCTTTGCCTAATGAAATTAAGCCTCCAAGAAATAATAAGTGCCACCATGGTCTTGTTTGCCGTCATTGACATCATCGGCAGCATTCCCTTGATTGTATCCCTCAGGGAACGCGTGGGGCACATTCAATCGGAAAAAGCAACCCTGGCCTCTGTGCTTATTATGGTGTTGTTCTTGTTTTTTGGCGAAAATTTTTTGCATCTCTTTGGAGTGGATATCCATTCTTTTGCGGTGGCAGGATCCTTTGTTTTGTTCATTTTAGCGCTGGAAATGATCCTAGGTATTCATTTGTACAAAGACACCGAACCCGATTCCGCATCCATTGTTCCCATCGCCTTTCCCCTGATCGCTGGCGCAGGCACCTTGACCACTCTGGTTTCTATCAAAAGTCAATTTCAAGCCGTCAATATTTTGATTGCCATTTTTTTGAACGCACTATTGGTTTATTTCGTTCTGAAGAATTCCAAACGGATAGCGGATCTCATCGGAAAAAGCGGAATCAATATTTTGAGAAAAGTATTCGGCATAGTACTCTTAGCCATTGCCGTTCGTCTGTTTACATCTAATTGGTCATCTTTGCTCTCATGAATTTATCGCCCGAAAATCATTTCAAAGCAGTTATTGCTCACGCCAAGGAATATGGATTTGTATTCCAATCCTCTGAAATTTATGATGGCTTGGCCGCAGTGTATGATTACGGCCAAATGGGCGTCTTATTGAAAAACAATATCAAGGATTACTGGTGGCGTTCCATGGTTCAATGGAACGACTCTATTGTAGGCATTGACACCGCTATTCTTATGCATCCCACCACGTGGAAAGCTTCTGGCCATGTGGATGCTTTCAACGACCCTTTGATTGATAACAAGGAT
Source organism: Owenweeksia hongkongensis DSM 17368 (assembly GCA_945907425.1). GTDB lineage: Bacteria > Bacteroidota > Bacteroidia > Flavobacteriales > Schleiferiaceae > CAMDTE01. Next base: position 8,424 of record CAMDTE010000028.1, read on the forward strand.
AGTAAAAAAAGATACCGCGCCGATGTGTTGGTAGAAGAGCATGCAGAAAAGCTACGCCAAAAGGCAGACAAGGAAGTTTCTAAAGCGGCGCAGCGTTTTGGTGAGACCTTCGATGAGGGGTTGTACCGCCAAACCAACCCACGGGTAGTGGAGTACCTCGCTAAGGCCGATGCCCTCATGACGCGTTTTGTTACCGCCTTGGAGGCCGGTGATTTAGAGGGTGTTCGTCAGGTCATCCTAGACGAGGGCATCGTTTGTCCCCTTAGCGGAACGAAAAATTGGACTGAAGTTCGGCAGTTCAACTTGATGTTTGGTACGAAAATGGGCAGTGTGGCAGAAGGCGCCACGGATTTGTATTTGCGCCCAGAAACGGCTCAAGGAATTTTTGTCAACTTTTTGAATGTTCAAAAGACCGGCCGGATGAAAATTCCCTTTGGAATCGCTCAAACAGGAAAAGCCTTCCGAAACGAAATTGTGGCTCGTCAGTTCATTTTTCGCATGCGCGAGTTTGAACAAATGGAAATGCAATACTTTGTCGCTCCGGGAACAGAAATGGAGTGGTACGAATCGTGGAAGGCTGCTCGCATGAAATGGCATCATTCGTTGGGATTTTCTCCTTCAAAATACCGCTTTCACGATCACGATAAGCTGGCTCATTACGCCAATGCAGCCACAGATATTGAATTTCAATTTCCTTTTGGATTTAAAGAACTGGAGGGAATTCACAGTCGTACAGATTTTGACTTGAAAAATCACGAATCACACTCTGGGAAAAAACTCCAGTATTTTGACCCCGAACGAAACGAGAGTTACCTACCTTATGTAGTGGAAACTTCTGTCGGTTTGGATCGGTTATTTTTGGCCGTTTTCTCTACGGCTTATCAAGAAGAAGAACTACCGGATGGTTCCACGCGAACTGTATTAAACATTCCAGCGGCCCTAGCCCCCATCAAAGCCGCTGTTTTCCCGTTGATTAAAAAAGAGGGCTTACCGGAAGTCGCGCGAGCTCTTTTTCAGCGATTGAAGAGGGAGCATTACGTAGTCTACGATGAAAAAGATGCCATCGGCAAAAGGTACCGCCGACAAGACGCTATCGGAACGCCTGTATGCATCACCATTGACCACGACAGCTTGATAGATGGCTGCGCCACTTTGCGTTACCGTGACAGCATGGAACAAGAACGGTTGCCTTTGGATGCTATTCCGTCAAGACTCAGGGAGTTGGTGAGTTTTGAGGGACTTTTGGAATAATTGTAAAAATTATTTAAAACCTATTGTTATAGTTACAATTTCTTTTACATTTGTACCGGATTTCGAGCTTAACAATAACAAAAACAAAACCATGAAAAAAATTGCATTTTTCCTAAGCGCATTCGCTTTGGTAGCATTGGTTGCTTGCGGCGGTGGCGAAGAAACTGCTGAAGCTACTGTAGACACTGCAGCTGTAGCAACTGTTGACACAGCCGCAGCTGCTGCTGACACTGCTGTTGACGCTGCCGCTACGGACGCTGAAGCTGCTGCTGAATAATATTCAAGCAAACGCAAAAAAAGAAAGCCGCTCTAGGAGCGGCTTTTTTATTTCCTCTATTTTGCAAACAGGGATTATTTAGCCCAATGCGCTACCACCGATTGAATCGCTGCATCGCTGCGCAAGGTTTCCTCCACATAGGCTTGGTGATGAAAGAGCTGTCGAACATACAGGCATCTTAATTCTTCACGCAATCGTTCCGTCACGGATTCATCCAGCCGATCAATATAGGCGCCCAATCCTACCGTTTCTAGAAATTGCCACAACCGATCGTCAGAAATCGTCGCAGTAGATGCGGTAGATGGGGAGTTTTCGGTGGCTCGATCGGTATCGGCCCACACAAAGACCAAAGATTCCATGGTTTCCAATACAGGAAAGGCGGCCAGCCACCTGTTTTGAACCCAGAAAGTATCCAAAGGCAAGGCAACATCCGGAATAATTCCTCCGGAGGGAGAGGATGTCGTTGCAGGATCCATGGGTTTGTACGGGCGCTGAATGGAGTGTCCTCGCGGGGTTAAATAACGCGAAGTGGTCAAACGCAACCTCGAACCGTCACTCAAAACACGTTCATCTTGAACCAATCCTTTGCCGTAGGTTCGCTGACCCCACACAACGGCTCGTCTGTTTTCTTGCAAAGCCGCTGTTACAATTTCCGCTGCTGATGCCGTTTCCGCATCTACCAAAACAATCAATTTTCCTTTTTCATACGCCCCTCCTGCGGTAGATAGGGTTCTATATTTTTCGCCTTGCCTATTCACAGTGATTACGATCGTCTTTCCCGCCGATAGAAATGCATCGGCTACCTGTTCTCCAGCCCACAGAAATCCGCCCCCGTTGCCGCGCAAATCCAGCACAAGGCCGTGAAGATTTCTTTTGGAAAAAAGCGTCAACGCTTTTTCCACTTCTTCCGTAGTGTGCTCCCCAAAGCGCAGAATACGCAAGTACCCAATTCGACCTGAATCCAGCCGAGTCACTTCAATGCTGGGAATAGAGATGGAAGCGCGCTTGAGCACCACCTTCTTGGGCTGGGACAACCCCCGACGCACATAGGTTAAGGCAACCGGTGTTCCCGCTTTTCCTTTGAGCAGCCGCGTAATGCTATCAGAAGGCCACTGAACAATGGTCTTTCCGTCCACAGATAAGATGCGATCACCAGGGCGCAACCGCACACGACTGGCCGGACCGCGGACACTGACAATGGCCATGGTGTCTCGAATCATTCGGTATTCAATTCCAATGCCCTCATAGGATCCTGACAATTCTTCTTCTAATGCCTTGGCCTCTTCCCGTGGCAAATAAACAGAATGCGGGTCCAATCGGCCCATGACATCGGACAAAGCCACGTCCACCAAAGAATCCACATCGATAGGGTCGACGTATTCCTGATCTATTGTCCGCAAGACTTCACGCCATTTTTTGAGGGCGATTCCACGGCTAGAAAAATCCAACGTGACCCCGCGGTCGCCAAGCCATAATCCTAGGGCAAGACCTACAGCCAGTGCTACCGAGAGCAAGAAAGGCCAACGGTACGACGGTTTCATCAGAAATGGAAATTAGTATTCACCATCAACCAAAGGCAAAAGCGTCAATTGCACGCCCGCTTTGTGTAAGAATTCCAATCCCGTAACATCCTTGTATTCAGACGCATAGACCACTCGAACAATACCTGCCTGATGAATCAACTTACTGCAGTCGCGGCAAGGACTCATGGTCAGATACAAGGTGGCGCCGGTGCAGCTCTGTGTAGATGCGGCTACCTTTAAAATGGCATTGGCTTCGGCGTGCAGAACATACCATTTGGTATCGCCCTCTTCCGTTTCACACTTGTTTTCAAATCCTGTGGGAGTTCCGTTATAGCCGTCGGAAATAATCATCCGTCCTTTGACGATCAAAGCGCCCACTTGGCGTCTGCTGCAATGCGATAGGGAAGACCATTCCGCAGCCATCCGTAAGTACGCGCGATCGTATCGCTCTTGCTTGCTCATTTGTTTTAAGGAAGTGCCCAGGGCGGGAATCGAACCCGCACACCAGAGGTACACGAGTTTGAGTCGTGCGCGTCTACCAATTCCGCCACCTGGGCTGGTGTTTATTAGGGCAAAAGTAATGCAAATTTTTCTTACATTTGCACCCCAATTCTATTTCTACATGGAACCGATGGCAAAGATTTTTTCGGGCCGCAATACCCACGAGCTCGCCGAGCGCATTTCTGCGTCGTACGGTCAGCCTATGGGACGCGTCGAGATTACCCAATTTGCTGACGGAGAGTTTCTACCTTCATTTGAAGAGACGGTACGTGGTGGCCGGGTGTTTTTGATCCAATCCACCAACCCTCCTTCGGACCATTTGTTTGAATTGTTGCAAATGTGCGATGCGGCTAAGCGCGCCTCAGCAAAGCACATTACAGCAGTCATTCCTTATTTTGGATACGCTCGTCAAGACAGAAAAGACAAGCCACGCGTTCCCATCACTAGTAAATTGGTGGCCAAAATGATTGAGGCGGCAGGAGCCACACGGGTTATAACGATGGATTTACACGCGGATCAAATCCAAGGGTTCTTCGAAATTCCTGTGGACCATTTGTTCTCCAGTTCTCTGTTTTTGCCAGACATTGATCGGTTGAATTTGGAGTGCTTGACCATTGCATCACCCGACATGGGAGGATCCAAACGCGCCAATGCCTACGGAAGCAAATTGGGCGCAGAAGTCGTGATTTGTTACAAGCAGCGTAAGAAAGCCAATGTCATAGACAAAATGACCGTCATTGGAGATGTCAAGGGCCGACATGTAATTTTAATCGATGACATGATCGACACCGGTGGCACTTTGGTGAAAGCCGGCGATATGCTCATGGAAAAGGGCGCTAAAAGTGTCCGTGCCTATTGCACGCACGCTGTGCTTTCTGGCGACGCTATAGAGCGTATTGAAAATTCAGCCCTGACGGAATTGGTGGTGACAGATACCATTCCATTGCGCAGGCCTTCTACTAAAATTCGCGTGTTGAGCGTGGCGGACTTGTTCGCTTCTGTGATGCGCGCTGTTCACGCCCACGAGTCCATCTCTGGGCATTTTTTGATGTAATCTCGATAAAATCCTCGTACACCATGAATTCTGTACACATCCAAGGCGCTGCCCGCACTGAAATGGGCACCAAATTTGCCAAAGCGCTCCGCGCTCAAGACCTCGTTCCCTGCGTGATCTACGGCGGCGAAACGTCCATCCATTTTAGCGCCCCTTTGCTAAGCTTTCGTGGCTTAGTCTATGTGGCCGAAGCCCACTTAGCCGTCATTGAATTGGACGGGAAAAAAATTGAAGCGGTCATCCAAGACATGCAGTTCGATGTGATTACCGACAAATTGACGCACATTGACTTCATTGAAGTCCTCGATGGCAAAGCGGTTACTGTAGAAGTTCCCGTTTCTTTGACTGGTAATGCGCACGGCGTCCGTTTGGGTGGAAAGCTGAAGCCCGTATTGCGTAAAGTGAAAGTGAAAGGCATGGCAAAGGATATTCCTGGTGTCATTCATCACGACATCACAGATATGCGTATCGGCGCATCGCTACGTGTTTCTGACATTAAGGAAGGGAAATCTTTTGAGATTTTGAACACTCCTTCTGCTGTCATCTGCTCCATCAAGACGTCCCGCAATATGGTGGAAGGAGAAGCGGAAGCGGCAACAGAAGAGACGGCAGAAGCCTAAATTATTTTTTGCCGCGTGAAGAAATTCCTCGTTGTTGGACTGGGTAATCCTGGATCAGAATACGCTGGAACCCGGCACAATATTGGATTTGATGTAGTGGATGCTTGGGCTCAGGCATCCACTACTCATTTTAGCCCCAACCGATACGCTGATAAGGCTACTATTTCCCTGAAAGGGCGCACCATCGTCTTGATCAAGCCCAGCACCTTCATGAATCTCAGCGGAAAGGCCGTGCGGTATTGGTTAGAAATAGAAAAAATTCCCTTGGAAAATTGCGTGGTTGTGTTGGACGACTTGGCCTTAAACACGGGGGCCACTCGTTTGAAATTACGCGGTTCCGATGGAGGACACAACGGCCTAAAAAGCATTCAAGAGGTATTGGGGAGACAGGACTATCCCCGCTTACGTTTTGGCGTAGGCAATGATTTTGCCAAAGGGAGACAGGTTGATTTCGTTTTGGGACGCTGGGAAGAAGAAGAGCATTCCGCCGTAAAGGAGGGCATCGATCGGTCCCTTAAAATGCTAGAAACTTTTGTTTTGGCCGGCCCTGCAATGGCTATGAATCAGTTCAACCAATGAATCAAACGGGACTGATCCCGAAAGAAAATTATCTCCAATGAAATACACCCCCTTTTTCCTTTTTGCCCTTGTGTGGATGCCCTTATCCCACGCGCAAACCATGCACACTGCACCTATTGAAAATCTTCCATCGTCAGAACCGCACTTGGCTCATGTAAAGCAGCTGACCTTTGGAGGGGACAATGCGGAGGCTTATTGGAGTTTCGATAGCAAGGCCATCACCTTTCAAAGCAATTTTAAAAACTGGGGTGTGGAGTGCGATCAAATCTTTGCTTCTCCTATCAAAAAAATGGGGCAGGATACCACTCGAAAACCAACGATGATAAGTACGGGATTGGGAAGAACTACCTGCGCTTATTTTATGCCTGACAACAAGCACATCCTTTATGCTAGTACGCACGAAGGGGACAGTGCATGCCCTCCTAGTCCTGAATCTACGGGGAAATACGTTTGGGCCATTTACTCAGATTTTGATATTTATGTAGCGGATTGGAAAGGAAATATTACCAATAAATTAACCGACAGTCCAGGATACGACGCGGAGGGGACCGTTTCCCCTGATGGAAAATCCATCGTCTTTACAAGCACTCGTAGTGGAGATTTGGAGCTTTGGGTCATGGACATTGACGGAGGCAATCAACGCCAAATCACTACAGAGTTGGGTTACGATGGCGGTGCCTTTTTCTCGCCCGATTCAAAAAAATTGGTTTTCCGCGCTAGTCGGCCCGACACAGAGGAAGAGCGGACAAAATACAAAGATCTTCTCAGCAAGGGACTGGTTGAGCCAAGCCACATGGAAATCTACACTTGCAATGTTGACGGCAGTGAGTTGAAACAGGTGACTCATCTGGGCAAAGCCAATTGGGCCCCTTTCTATCATCCCCAAGGCCAAAAAATACTCTTTTCCAGCAACCACCACAGCAAGCGGGGGTATGATTTTCAATTGTACATGATCAACGATGACGGAACGAATCTGGAACGGATCACAAGCAATAGCATTTTCAATGCCTTCCCCATGTTTTCTCCCGATGGAAAAAAATTGATTTTTAGCTCCAATAGAAACAACCACGGAACACGCAATACCAATTTATTCGTAGCCGATTGGGTAGATTGAGA
>CAMDTE010000029.1 GCA_945907425.1 Owenweeksia hongkongensis DSM 17368
AGTGACTAAATGACTAGTTTGACTAGTTGTCTATTTGTCTAGTGACTATTAAAAAAAGACTAATGAAACCAGCGACTAATGACTAGCAACTAATGACTAATGACTAGCAACTAATGACTAGTGACTAATGACTAGTGACTAATGACTAGCAACTAATGACTAGCAACTAATGACTAGCAACTAATGACTATCAACTAATGACTATCAACCAATGACTAGTTTGACTAGTCACTAGTTATCAATACACCGAAATAACCGTGCTTTCTACTGAGCTTCCAGCCAAAACGCTGAGCAAATAATTTCCTTTTCTGATTCCCGTTAAATCCATTTTCAATCGATCAACAGAAGCATCTATCCGACCCACGCGGACTTGCTTAACCAAACGACCGTCCATGCCGCGCAATGTCATTGTTACCTCTGTCGGCTGCACAAAAGACGTTGCAATGTATACGTAGTCGTTCGCAGGGTTTGGGAATACTTTTAGTCCCACACGAGAAGCGTTGAGCAAATTTTCGTTTTGTCCCACAGGACGACTCACAGAAGTGTTGGCCGTTTTGAAAAATCCTCGACCGTGCGTAGCAATATACAATTCCCCTTCCGTCGCTTGAGATCCTAGACGATTGGGATCATGCAGTTCGTCTGTACGGTACTGGCGAATACCAAAGACAGCTACACGCCCCATTCCGGTGTTCTCTTCTACCCAAGTAGGAGTAGTATTGATATTGGCACAGGCGTACAAGCCCAATTCTGTTCCCACATACAATTTGTCAGAACCGCCCTTGTCAAAGGAGAGGCAATAGGCAGGGGCTGTAGGCAAATTGCCTTGCTTTGCAATAAATGAGGGCGTGGCTGACGTCGCGTTGGAACAGTAATACACGTAATTCGTGTTGCCGTAGTTACCCAGAGTAACCGCAACGCGGTCGTTGTTGTTGGGATCCACAGCTACACCCGTTACAGAACGACTATTGAAATTGCCTATTTGAGTTACTGTGATCACGTATTTGCTCACCGAGTCAATGCTGGCCTGTGCTTTCTTCCGAGCAGCCTGCAAATTAGAAATGCGGAAAACGTACCCTGCGGTGGTTCCAACAAACAAATGGTTTCCGTCTTTGGAAACTTCCATGCTCAAGGGTGTGCCCTTGCCTTGCAAGTGGGCTATCTGCCACCACTCTGGCGTTCCTGAAAAATCATGAACACCTCTTGTCATGAAAATACCGCCTAGCTTGATGCCTGTGCTAGCACTGGTGCCAGAACCGAGACCGATAAAGAAAGTAGATTGGATTTTGTCTTGCGCTTTCACTGTTTGATTGACATCCAATCGACTCGTTGTGGTGAAAGGAATAGGCAAACCACCAATTTTGCTTTGCATGACAATTTTAGACCCGGAGGGGATATATACATCGCACTTCATGATGACTTCCGCCAAAGGAGCAGAATTGAATGTCACCTCAAAATAGCCCGAATCCGCATGGAAAACCCCTACTCCGTCGCCACTGACAACACCACTCGCATTGCAGATCATCGTGGCGGATCCGGCTTCTACCTTGAACGATTGCGGAATGAATTCAACGGTAGATTGACCGTGACGAATTTTTCCTTTGAATATTTTTTTCACCCCGTCACCATAGCCCATGGATCGAATCCCTGGGATAAGCGTAAAGGATGACGTATCATAGCTTCCTGCGTCATTGGTGGTTTCCCACAACTTGTAGGGCATGATCCAATTGGACAATCCGCTAGAACGCGCTGTGTTGATCAACGCGCTATAGAAAGGCATAATGCTTTCCCCTTCGTCGTCCGAACGGCCCAAATCACCGTTTTGATTTTCTGCGAACATTACCTTGGGTCGTAGCCAAGAAATATCTGCATGGCCCCCGTCAGCTAAGGAAAAGTTGACCAACAATCGCTCACCCGCTTTCGGTGAATTACCTCGACCATTCATGTATTGGGTTCCGTTGTCCTGTGTTCCGCCAATCAATTTTCGGTCCTTACCCATGCCAAAACCATAGTATTGGTACGTGATATAGTTGTTGTTTCTCTCTGTCCAGGTCAATCCGTGGTCAGAAGTCTTGAAAATACCACCATCGCTTCCGATGTAGGCAATGTTTGGATTTTTAGGATCAAACACCATTTCGTGGCTGTCTGAATGAATATAATACGGGTTTCCCATGCCACCAGACGTAGTGTTCACTTGGCGCCATCCGGCGTTTAGATTCCATTCCCAAACAGTAATACCACCCAGCCAGATGTGGTTTTTATCCTTTGGCGAAACGGCGAAAAGCAAATCGTATTCACCTTGGCATTGAGAGCCAGAGCACAGCGGGTCAAAATTGTTCCCTTTTTGTCCAATTTTTGACCAACTTGTTCCGCCGTCTGCCGAGCGGTACACTGCGTTCAAACTTTCTCCAGCGCCTGTGTGTACAACATAAATCACGTTTTCATCTTGCGGTGAAACGGCTACTCGGCAACGAGTGGTGCGACGAGGAAGTCCCGTCGTTCCCGCTACAGGAGCAGACTTCTCTACCCATGATCCGGCTGTTCCATCAACTGAGTACATCAATTTACCGCTATTGAACACCCACAATTTGCCCGATGGAGATATGGTCATATCACGCACCATTCCAGAAAGTGTGGTTGTCCAACTGGTTCCGCCATTGGTAGACATTTTAAAACCACCGCTCGTGCCCGCATACAAGATGTTTGCGTCGGTGGGATGTGCTTCTAATCGCGCTACAGAAGTCCAATCGCCTCCTGGGGTCGATGCAGAAGGAACCGTGGCGCTCAAAGAGGCCCACGTACTTCCGCCGTCGGTAGATTTAAATATTCCTCCACCGATAAAGGCAGGCGTGCTTGCGCCACCGCCACCGCCGTACCCGATGTATGGAAATTCTCCTGTACCATAAAATAAATCACCGTTCGCTGTTTGGCACAAAGAAACGGCTGCTAAATTGTGTGAAGGGTCGCTCACGGGGTTCCATGTAGCACCCCCGTTGGTTGTTTTAAAAATACCACCACTGACAGAGGCTGCGTAGACGATGGAACTATTGGTTCGATCTACCAAGAGAGCGCGAGTACGTCCTCCTCCGTTGTCTGGCCCTAGGTTTTCCCACGTAAGGCTAGCCATTTTTCCACTCATTCCATCGGCCTGCGCGCGTGCTTGCAAAATCCATGCGGGATCAATTTCCCCGGTGACTTGATTTGCACGCAATCCATTGAGGTAAGCAAGGGATCCATAGATGCCTTCGTTTTGTCCGAATTCTACCCGTGGGGTGTAGTGTTCTTTTGGCGTACTCCAAACGGAAGAGCCAATGACTGCAACGCTTAATGTTCCAATGGAAATCCAAGTCAATAGTGTAGTACGTTTTGTCATAATGGACGTGTCTTTAATAGTAAATCGAACGGTAAAAATACACAAGAATTGCTTACAAAATATGTCTTTCCGCGTGGTACGACGAACGGACCAAGGGGCCGCTTTCTACGTGCCGAAATCCCATCTCATAACCAGCCTCTCTGAGCGTGTCAAAAACAGACGGCTCTATAAATTCCACGACTGGTAAGTGGCGCTTGCTTGGCTGCAAATACTGCCCTAAGGTGACGACATCTACGTGGACTTGTCTTAAAGCGCGCATGGTTTCCAAAACCTCTTCGGTCGTTTCGCCGAGTCCGAGCATGATGCCGCTTTTGGTCCGGGGAGCTCCACGCTCTTTTACGTACCGTAAGACTTCCAAAGAGCGATCAAATTGTGCCTGAATTCGGACTTTTCTCGTAAGACGACGAACCGTCTCTACGTTGTGACTGACTATTTCTGGGGCCGCATCAGCGATGCGGGTGATGGCTGTTGTATCTCCTTTGAAATCAGGAATAAGGGTTTCCATCGTGGTTCCTGGGCTCAAACGGCGCACTGCTTTGATAGTTTCCGACCATAAAATAGAACCTCCATCGGCCAAGTCGTCCCGGTCTACACTGGTCAACACAGCGTGTTTCACTTTCATTAAGCGAATCGAGCGAGCGACGCGTTCCGGTTCATCCCAATCGATGGCATCCGGACGACCCGTAGCGACGTTGCAAAATCCACAAGACCGTGTGCATGTATTCCCTAAGATCATGAAAGTAGCTGTCCCTTCTCCCCAACACTCTCCCATATTTGGACAATGTCCGCTTTCACAGATGGTGTGCAGTTTGTAGTTGTCCACTAACCCGCGTACGTTCTTGTAATTTTGGCCTGTGGGCAATTTCACCCGCAACCAATTCGGTTTTTTCACCGGGACAGTGGGATCCGGTAATTCGTTAGGAAGCAATGGAGTAGACATCAAGGGTTGATCCGTTGTATCATTGGAGTGTTTTGAACCATGTGGTCAGCGTTTCTGCTACCGCCTCTTCGTGGCTCGCACTGGCAATCGCTTCTCCGTTTTTAATCCACACGAATTGCGGGCTTTCGTGTCGAATGCCGTAGCGAGATTCGGCTTCTAAAGAAATAGATCGCTGCTGAACGACGTCCACATAGGCCAAATCAAAAGGACTGGGATGACGCTCCAAACTGCGTTTAGACCACAAACTAACGGAACAGCGCGGACTGTGTTTGAACAACACCATTCCACTCGGCGAAAAAGAGCGTCTGTCCAGCTCTTCCATATCCTCTAGGGAGAGCAGGGTTAGGACGGGAATCATCCGCGGGCGGGCTGACTATTGGTAGTGCTCCCAGTAAAAGCAGGGCAAGGCTCATGTGAACCGCAAGACGTTGCGAAAAGAGTTGCGGACAATGCGACAATAAAAAGAAGGACACGATTTTTCATAATACTTAAGGTAGAATTCGTCAAATTTAAGGAAATTGCGCAAAGCAATGGCATCTTTCTATCAGTTAATCCCACCGAGCTGGCGCAACGCCCTTATTCCTTTGTTGAACGCGGAATACGGAGATCAAATTGTGGAGAATATTCACGACGACAAAAACAAAGGATACGCTATTTTTCCGCCAGAAGGTGAATGGTTCGCTGCCCTGCACTACACTCCCCTACAGCAAGTGCGCGTTGTGATTTTAGGTCAAGACCCGTACCACGGTCCCGGACAGGCAAACGGCTTGGCCTTTTCCGTACCGAAGGACCAACCGCTTCCCCCTTCCTTAAAAAATATTTTCAAAGAACTCCATACAGATCTCGGAGATTGCAGAACCTCTGGCGACCTCAGCGACTGGGCACAACAGGGTGTATTGTTACTGAACACAGTATTGACCGTACGCGCACAACAACCCAATAGCCATGCTTCCCTAGGTTGGGAAGGGTTCACTGATGCTGTGCTTCAGGCCGTGCAAGAAAACAACCCTTTGGTCGTGTTTGTCTTATGGGGGAATGCAGCGCAGCGAAAAAAATCACTCATTGACGCGGGAAGGCATGTGGTTATTTGCAGTACGCACCCCTCCCCCTTGGGAGCCTACAGAGGATTTATCGGAAGCAAACCGTTCTCTACCGTCAATCAGTATTTGATGGCTCATGGACAGAATCCCATCCGTTGGGGAGAGCAAACCGACCAATTGACGTACCTTTAACGAATGGAATTTCTACTCCCTTATTCCCTTGCTTTCTGTGCTATTGTCGTGGCTTTGGTTGTTTTATTGAAATCGAAAAACAAGAACAGCAGCGCAGGAGAATGGGAAGGGACCCAGCTCTTATTATCGGCAGAGAAAGAGCGCACAGGGCAACTGAATCAAACCATAGGCGAGCTGCAATTGGAGATCCGAGCGATGGAAGCAGCGTTGGCCCGAGAACAACAAAAGACAGAAAATTTGGATGCTATCCATCTCCAAATGAAGAATGAATTCAAGGTGTTAGCGCAAGAAGTGCTGCGACTCACATCGGAGCAAATGACGCAACAATTCAAAGAAGGATCCAAAAGCCAAATGGACTTGGTGCTGGCCCCTTTTAAAGAAAAATTAGATTTGTTTGCGCAAAAAGTAGAGACGACGCACCAGCAAGGGCAGCAAGAACGCATTTCGTTGAAAACGGAGGTTTTGAAATTGGTGGAGCAAAACGAGAAGCTAAAAAATGAAGCGGCGCAATTAACCAAAGCCTTGCGCGGAGATGTGAAACTGCAGGGCAATTGGGGGGAGATGATTCTGGAGCAAATGCTGGAGAAAAGTGGCCTGACCAAGGGACAGGAGTACGAAATACAACAAAGCACTATCACTGAAGACGGGAAACGATACCAACCGGATGTGATTCTGAATCTACCCGAAGGGAAACACATTGTCATTGACTCTAAGGTGAGTTTAGTGGCCTTTGAGCGTTTCGCGAATGCCGACAACGAAGACGATCAACGCATGGCACTCAAGGAACACGTCCTGTCTTTGCGAGCGCACATCAAAGGATTGGCAGAGAAAAATTACCAAAGTTTGAAGGCGGGTTCTTTGGATTTTGTGGCACTTTTTGTTCCCATTGAAGGGGCCTATGCCGCTGCCTTGCAAGCAGAACCCGGTTTGTTTCAGGAAGCTTTTGATCGGAATATTGTATTGGTGAGCACTGCCAACTTGTGGGCCACTTTGCGTACGGTTGGCATGGTGTGGAGGCAAGAGAAACAAAATTCAAATGTGCAGGAGATCATACGACAGGCCTCCAATCTGTACGATAAATTCATCAGTTTTACGGAGGACTTGCGGAAAGTGGGCACGCAAATGGACAGCGCCAAATTGACGTATGTAGAAAGCATGAAAAAACTCACAGAAGGCCGTGGGAATTTGGTTACCAGTGTGGAAAAATTGCGGATGTTGGGATTGAAAAATACAAAATCACAAAATCCCACCTTATTGGATCGAGCCTCGGCTCAAGAAATAGATTTACCGGAAGACGTTGACGCGTCACAAGACAAAGAGAATGGATGATATGATTTACGGCACCCGACCGGTGTTGGAAGCAATAGCCGCGGGAAAAGAAATCGACCGCCTGTTTGTTCAACACGGATTGCGGGGATCTGCTTTTCAAGAATTGTGGGCTGCTATCAAGGAGCACAACGTGCCCTTTAAGTATGTACCCATTGAGAAATTGAATCGCTTCACACGGAAGAATCACCAGGGCATCGTGGCCTTTTTGTCACAAGTAGAGTATCAATGGATAGAAAATGTCGTTCCGGGCATTTATGAAATCGGTGAAACTCCTTTGATTGTCGTCATCGACCGGGTGACTGATGTGCGCAATGCCGGAGCTATAGCAAGGAGCGTGGAATGCATGGGAGGACATGCCTTGGTAATGAGTGAAAAAAATTCTGCCCCCATGAATGGGGACGCTGTCAAATCATCGGCTGGCGCTTTGTTGCGTTTACCCATTTGCCGTGAGAAATCATTGGCTCGATCCGTTCAGCAATTGGCCAATAGTGGCCTGCAGGTTGTGGGTATCACGGAAAAGGCCTCTACCCTTTTATCAGCCATCGATTTCACCGTTCCTACCGTTTTGGTCATGGGCTCAGAAGAAGATGGAATTTCTTCAGAAGTATTGCGGGTTTGTCATCATAAAGCCAAAATTCCTATGCTGGGACAGGTAGCCTCTTTGAATGTCTCCGTAGCTTGCGGGATGGCCTTGTACGAAGCCATACGCCAACGCACATCTACAATTCCTGCGGACTAAGCCTCTTTTTACTCCTTACCTAACTGAGCCTGCAACAAGGCGATTTTCGCTTCCGCATCGGAGAGTTTTTTGCGTTCGTTGTCTATAACGGAAGCCGGCGCTTGGGCCACAAATTTTTCGTTGGATAGCTTTCCGTGAATGCTTTTGGCAAACCCCATCAAATAATCGAGTTCTTTGGACGCTTTTTGACGCTCTGCTGCCGCATCCTCTTCCGAAACTTCCAATAAAACAAAATACTCACGTGTGCCCGCCCGGACCACAACAGCGCCCCCTGGTGCTGTCGTAACAGCGGTAAGGGTCCCGGTGTTGATCAACTTGCTCACTAAATCCATTCCACTTGGGAGAGTGCCTTGATAGGTTATGTCTAGCGCTATTTTGAACGGAATATTGCGTTCTTTTCGCACAGTTCGCAAGGCAATCACCAATTCCTCCACATGAATAAATTCCCTTGAATGAACAGAATCCGAAGTGGTCGCCGTAGGCCAAGTCGATAAACCAATCGAAGCCCCCTCTGGCCGTTCCCCTAATGCATGGTACAACTCTTCCGTGATGAAAGGCATAAAAGGATGCAATAAGGTCATCAATTGCTCAAAAAATTGCGTTGTATTTTCCAACGATTCCCGAGAAATAGGCTGGCCATACGCGGGCTTTATCATTTCAAGGTACCATGCACAGAAATCATCCCAAATCAATTTGTACAGACGCATCAAAGCATCGGACAGTCGGTATTTTTCAAAGTCGTCTTCCAAGTCAATGATGGCTTGGTTGAGCACTTCCTTGAACCAAGCAGCAGCCCATCGGGACGATGCATTCGCTGGCCCTTCCTCCACTTCCCACCCTTGGATCAAACGGAAGGCATTCCACACTTTGTTGTTGAAATTTCTACCGGTCACACACAAATCTTCGTCAAAGGGCAAATCATTCCCTGCCGGAGATGTGAGCAACATGCCCATACGCACTCCATCGGCGCTGTACTGTTTGATCAACTCCAATGGATCGGGTGAATTGCCTAAACTTTTGGACATTTTACGGCCCAATTTGTCCCGAACAATTCCCGTGAGGTATACATTTTTAAACGGTCGTTTCCCGGTATATTCGTATCCAGCCATCGCCATGCGCGCTACCCAGAAAAACAAAATTTCTGGCGCTGTCACTAAATCCTGTGTCGGATAATAATAAGCCATTTCTTCGTTGTCGGGTCGATTGATACCATCGAACAAGGAAATAGGCCACAACCAGCTAGAGAACCAAGTGTCCAAACAGTCAGGATCTTGAGTCACTTCTGAGGCCTGTAGATTCGGGCGTCCAGAAGCTTCTCGTGCCTTGATCAATGCTTCCTCAGCGCTCAGGGCCACCACAAAGTCCGACTCATTGGGGCCGTAGAAATACGCGGGAATGCGGTGACCCCACCAAAGTTGACGAGAAATACACCAGTCCTTGACGTTTTCCATCCAGTGCCGGTAGGTATTTTTAAATTTCTCTGGCAGTAATTGAATTTCGTCTGTCATAACGGCCTCTAAAGCAGGCTTAGCTAACTCCGGCATGCGAATCCACCACTGCAGAGACAACCGCGGCTCAACCACTGCGCCTGTCCTCTCCGAAGTGCCTACAGAAGAAGCATAGGATTCTGTTTTTTCCAGCGAGCCTTGGGAATGTAAATCAGCAGCGATGATTTTTCGAGCGGCGAATCGATCCAATCCTTCGTACTGCAAACCGTCTGAAGACAAGGTTCCGTCCTCGTTCAATACATCGATAACCTTCAAGCCGTGCTTTTGGCCAATAGCAAAGTCATTCCAGTCGTGACCGGGAGTCACTTTCAGGCAGCCCGTACCGAAATCAATGGAAATGTAATCGTCCGTAATAATAGGAATCTCCCTGCCACCAATGGGAACACGTACTTTTTTCCCATGCAATGCGGTATAGCGCTCGTCTTTTGGATGAACAGCAATGGCAACGTCTCCCATAATGGTCTCCGGCCGTGAAGTAGCCACTATTAAATAGGTGCCGGGCGCATCCACCACTTCGTATTTGACATAATACAAGGTGGCCATGATGTCTTGGTGCAGTACTTCTTCGTCCGATAGAGAGGTTTTGGCCTCTGGGTCCCAATGAACCATGCGAAGCCCTCTGTAAATGAGTCCTTTTTCAAAGAGGTCCACAAATACTTTGTACACGCTTTCGCTTCGCACTTCGTCCATGGTGAACGCCGTGCGATCCCAATCGCAACTGGCCCCCAATTTTTTCAATTGCTCTAAAATGATTCCACCGTGTTTGTGGGTCCATTCCCAAGCGTGTTCCAAAAATGCATCGCGACCGAGATCCGATTTTTTTATTCCTTCTGCCCGCAGTTTCTGCACGACTTTAGCCTCCGTCGCAATCGATGCGTGATCTGTTCCCGGAACCCAACACGCATTGTATCCTCGCATTCTCGCTCGACGAATCAAAACATCTTGTATTGTGTTGTTGAGCATGTGGCCCATGTGCAGTACCCCTGTAACGTTGGGTGGTGGGATCACAATCGTATAGGCTGAACGATGATCTGGCGTAGATGCGAAGATCTTATTTTTCAACCAATAGGAATACCATTTGGCTTCGATTTCTGTCGGATCGTATTTTGAAGAAAGTTCCATAGGGTACAAAAGTACGACTTGGCACTTTTTTTGCGTGTACGTTTTGAAAGTGTACATTTGTCCCCACTCAAAAAAAAATCATAACGAACACACGATGAAAAATTTGATTCTGGCCTCAGCCTTTTTTGCCGGCTCCTTTGGAATGGCTTTCGCTCAAACGGCCAACCCCAACGCAGCGGAAATTTCTTTTGAGAAGGAAGTGATCGACTACGGAAAAATCACCAAGGGAGCGAACGGTGAACGTGAATTTGTTTTCAAAAACACCGGTAAAGAGCCCTTGATTGTTACCAATGCTAGCGGGTCTTGCGGTTGTACGGTTCCTGAATGGCCTCGCACACCCATCAATCCTGGTACTAAATCAGGCATCAAAGTGAAGTATGACACGCAACGTGTGGGACCTTTTACCAAGACGGTTACGGTTCAAAGCAATGGCCGTTCTGCAACCAAAGTGTTGACAATCAAGGGAGAAGTGGTGGATGTGCCCGCTCCTCAGACCACTCCGATCAACGATAAATCAACGGGCTCAAAAATCAGCAAGTAAGCGCAAAAGTTTGCGACCTTTGTACCCGCTGCCTCCGGCAGCGGGTTTTTTTATTTTTTACTATGCCGAAAGTTTCAGCCAAAGGAGTGGCGTTGCCCTCCTCCCCTATCAGAAAACTCGTTCCGTTTGCGGAAGCGGCCGCCAAAAGAGGAACGGAAGTTTTGTACCTCAATATTGGTCAACCCGATATTCCTACGCCCCAAGTAGCGCTGGACGCAGTGAGCCATCATTCGGTAAAAGTGCTAGCCTACTCCCACTCTGCAGGTTTTGAATCGTACCGAAAAGGACTGTTAGGATATTACGCAAGACATGGGATTTCCTTGAGCTTGGACGATGTGATCATTACGACCGGAGGATCGGAAGCGGTTCTTTTTGCTATGGGAAGCATCTTGGATCCTGGCGATGAAATCATTATTCCGGAACCGTACTACGCGAATTACACGAGCTTTGCCGTGAGCATGGGCGCTGTGGTAGTTCCCGTAGTGAGCAGCATAGAGGACGGGTTTTCGCTGCCTCCCGTGAAGGAAATAGAGAAATTAATTACTCCCAGGACCAAAGCGATCATGATTTGCCATCCGGGAAATCCTACAGGATATTTGTACACGCCGGAAGAATTGGACCAATTAAGGGCCATGGTTATTGCCCACGATCTGTATTTTATTTCCGACGAAGTGTACAGGGAGTTTGTGTACGATGGAAAAACCCACACCTCCGTGATGCGACTAGAAGGCCTGGAGGAACACGCCATACTGATCGATTCTGTTTCCAAACGCTACTCCATGTGCGGTGCGCGCATTGGCATGTTGGTGAGCAGAAACAAGACATTTATGGCTACTGCTATGAAATTTGCTCAGGCACGGTTGAGCCCTCCGACTTTTGCTCAAATAGCTGCTGAAGCAGCGTTGCAAACCCCGGCGCACTATTTTGATGAAGTTCTACAAGAATATACCCTCCGACGTGACGTATTGATTGACGGACTGAACGCCATTCCCGGTGTTTTTTGTCCCAAGCCGTCCGGAGCTTTCTACGCCGTGGCCCGGCTTCCCGTGGATTCTGCAGATACTTTTGCTGAATGGATTTTAAGCGATTTCAGTTATCAAGGAGCCACAGTCATGATGGCACCTGCGAGCGGCTTCTACACCCATGCAGTCCTGGGCAAACAGCAAATTCGATTAGCTTACGTGTTGGAAGTACCTAAACTTCGACAGGCATTGGCTATTTTGGCAGCTGCCTTGGATGCCTATCCCGGAACGCAACGATGAGTACGGGCCTTGCGGTGCATGGTGCTTTCTCGCTAAAAGCATTCAACACCTTCGGACTTGAATGCACCGCCGAACGATTTGTGGAGGCCTTCTCCGTAGAAGACGTTCAGACTTTCGTTCGTGACCCCTTCTTGAATTCCTCCTTGTCCTTGCTCTTGGGAGGAGGAAGCAATGTCTTGCTCACAGCCACTCATCTTCCCGGAACCGTCCTGCATGTGGCCATTAAACATAGGGAAGTACTACAAGAAACCTTGGACTATGTAGACGTCCGGATCGGCGCTGGAGAGCCCTGGCACGATTTTGTACTTTGGACCTTAGAAAACGGCTGGGGAGGTGCGGAGAATTTGTCTTTGATACCCGGACAAGTAGGCACTGCCCCTGTGCAAAACATTGGCGCGTACGGTGTGGAATTAAATGACATTTGCACTGGTGTTCATTTTGTAGAGAGGGAATCGGGTACTGTAGGTTATTACACCCGTGAGCAATGCGCTTTCGGTTACCGAGATTCCGTTTTTAAAAAGGAACTGAAGGACAAATGCGTTTTGGTTTCTGTTGATTTTCGTTTTACAAAAAGAAATCATCTTCTCAAAACCCATTACGGCACAGTGGAGGATCAATTGACCGCTGCAGGGCAATTGCCTTCGCCTAAAACTATCTCCGATGCAGTCATTGCGATTCGTCAATCCAAATTACCCGATCCGGCAAAACTCGGAAACAGCGGCAGTTTTTTTAAAAATCCCTATATCTCCAAAGAGCAATTTTCCTTTTTACAATCCATTGATGCGAACGCTCCTGGATATTTACAACCCGCCGGAGAAATAAAAGCAGCGGCAGGATGGTTGATTGAGAAAGCCGGATGGAAAGGATTCCGAAGGGGTGATGCGGGGGTTCATGCTCTGCAGGCTCTAGTACTTGTCAATTACGGCCAGGCCACAGGGCCAGAGATATGGGAATTGGCGCAAGACATCATCGCAGATGTCCAAGAAAAATTTAAAATTGGGTTAGAACCAGAGGTGAATTTAGTGGGTTAATCCCGCTCCATTTCTTCTGTTCAACCTACCTTTGCCACAGTAAAAACAACCCCATGGCACTTCTTAAATTGTTCGGTATTGTAGCTTTTCTCCTCGCTTTGGCCGGCTTAGGGTTGGCCATTAAAATTTGGGGTAAAAAAGGAGGAGAATTTAGCGGAACCTGCGCTAGCAACTCCCCCTTCTTGAATAAAAAGGGCGAGCCATGTTCCTTTTGTGGTGCCGCTCCCGAGGAGCAATGCAAAAAGCCTGAAGAAGAGTAAGGTTCTTCTCCGATTTTTTAGCGCGGAGTGGGCAATGTCGAGTATTCACTCCATCCTTCTTTTTCTGAACCAAACAAAAGATAGACATTCCATTCCGGATGTTCTTTGAGCATTTCTTTTGTCTTTTGAAGCCCCATAGCCATGCAGGCTGTGGCTACACCATCTGCCTCCGATGCCGTAGAGGCCAACACCGTAACGCTGACCAAATCCGTTGAAGCCGTCCATCCCGTAAAGGGGTTCACAGTGTGCCCGTATCTTTTGCCCGTGCGTGGATCAGTGGTGAATTTTCGGTAATTTCCACTGGTAGCCATAGCCCGATCCTCCAAAGGGATGATCTTCTGGGGCGTCGCTTTCCGCTCCTTTGTTGGGGCATCAATTCCCAGCAAAAAAGGAGACCCGTCTGGCTTGGAACCTAAGGCGCGCACCTCTCCTCCTATTTCTACCAAAGCGTGTTTAACACCCCACCGGACGAGTTGTTCCACAACCAAATCCACAGACAATCCCTGAGCAAAGGCATTGACATCCAAAACAACCACCGGGCTGTGCCACAAACTATCAATCCGCAAAGAGTCTTTCTGAGGAAATCCTTGCCCCAGCTGAGGCGCGTTTTGTAAAAAACCCCACGCTCGTGTGAATTTCCCCACAGAGGGATCCATCCATCCTTGCGTTACATTTTTCAATCGTTCCCCCTCTGCCAACGTTTGTATAGTCAAAGGGGAAAGATCTTCCTGTGCCATGGATTCGCCCTTGTTTAAACGGGACAGGTCCGAGGTGGGGTCCCACAAAGAGACGGCTTCATTGTAGGTTTGCAGCAAACGCTGCACATTCTTCGCAACGGAATCCGCTTCTGGCGTTTCTTCAGAAGGCCAATACAAAATAGAAAAAGTGGTTCCTTGCGCCTCTCCTACCAACTCAATCGAACCCTCGTTGGTATGGCCGCATGCCTGTAACATCCACAGGGCATAGGCGCCAAAAAAAAGGGCCGCCGTTCTACGGGCGGCCTTTCCTAAGGGATGGTCCCCTCTATCCGCCAAAGTCATCGAAGGCGACATTCTCTGCAGGAATACCTAAATCGTCAACCATTTTTAAAACGGCAGCATTCATCATGGGCGGTCCGCAAAAGTAAAACTCGATGTCTTCAGGAGACTCGTGTAGGGAGAGGTACTTATCTACCAAGGCTTGGTGAACAAACCCTACAAAGCCATCTCCTTCTTTGTCTTCTATCGTCTTTTTAGTAACCCAGTTGTCTTCTGGCATGGGCTCTGACAAGACCATATTGAAAGTAAAATTGGGGAATTCTTTTTCGATTTTTTGAAAATCCTCTATGTAAAACAACTCACGGCGTGAACGACCTCC
>CAMDTE010000030.1 GCA_945907425.1 Owenweeksia hongkongensis DSM 17368
ATCTACAATTCCATCGTCAAAAAATTGGGCTTCATCTATTCCCACCACGTCTACTTGATCTGCCAACAACAGCAAATTAGCGGATGATTCTATGACCGTACAGGCAATGGCATTTTGGTTGTGCGATACGATTTCTTCCCCGCTATACCGCACATCCACCGTTGGTTTGAAGATTTCTACGCGCTGTTTGGCGATGCGTGCTCGATTCAATCGGCGAATCAATTCTTCCGTTTTACCAGAGAACATAGATCCACAAATGACTTCAATCCAACCAGAGCCGGGATGGGGAGTGTTCTCAAGAAACATTTTGTACTTTTCAGAGCCTTTAGGCAAAACTAATCATTCGCTTTCAATCCCATTCGGCACATGCGCCCAAACCTTCAAGAAACTCTCGCACAACTGCAAATTACTTTTCTTTCCCAACCGGCTACTTCCGATGAGCAGCAGGCTTTGTGGGAATTGCTACAAATGGCTATTCAGGGCGAGTCCCGAGCTCACATTCTGCAATTGCAATCCGATGTAATGGCCCTTACCGCTGTGGTTGAGCAGTGGCAACAACGCGTTTTGGCTCTGGAAGCCTCCGCTGAAGTGACTCCCGCCCCTGTGGATACATTCGATTCTTTCACCTCCTTTGATTCCTTTGATTCCAGCGCCTTCCCCATCCTATCGGAAGAAACCGATGATTTGGAAGCAGCGGCGTTGCCGGAGGCACTGGAAGTTGAAAGTGCGCCGGAGGTTGAAAGTGCGCCGGAAGTTGAAAGTGCGCCGGAAGTTGAAAGTGCGCCGGAAGAGTTTGCGTTTGCCGGTGTTGAAGTGGAGGCCTTGTCGGAGGCGCCGGAGGAGTTTGCGTTTGCTGGTGTTGAAGTGGAGGTAGCGACAGTGGAGGAGTCAAAAGAAGTAGCGCCTGAAGTAACCACTCCCACATCCCCTTTGATGGTGGACGACGATCCGACTCCGTGGGAATACGCCAAACAAGCAGCGGCGGCGGCCATCAGCGTTTTGTCTGGTTTCCCCACCGCTACGACAGAGAAAACGGATGAGTCCATCGTGGCCCCCGGCGGACAAACCGCTATTCCAGTAGAAACTATAACGCTCGATACACCCGAACGGGAATCCGCGGCGGTGAGCGCCGAAGTGGCAGAAGCGGAACCCGTGGCGGTGCCTGTATCCTCGTCAACCCCAACACAAGCGCCAACACAGAGTCAAGCCCCTCGTTCTATCAACTCGAAATTTACAACCCTCTCTGTAGGACTCAACGACCGCATGGCTTTTGTAAAGCATTTGTTCAATGAAAACCCAGAAGATTTCAGTCGCGTATTGAACCAATTGGGCACCTTTGAAACGCTCAGTGAATGCGACGATTTCGTGCAGCAATTTGTGAAACCCGATTACGATTGGAGCAACAAAGAGGAGTACGAAAAGCGATTTATGGCATTGGTTCATGCCCGATTTGAATAACCCATGGGGCGACTTGTGCTTGTGCCTACGCCGCTGGGCAACCTAGAAGACATAACGCTTCGGGCCATTAAAGAACTCAAATCATGCGATTTTTGTTTGGCTGAAGATACACGTACCACCGGTAAACTGTTGCATTTATTGAACATAGACGCCTCGTTGGTCTCTTATCATATGCACAACGAACACAAAATGCTGGACCGCTTGGTGGAACGAATTGCTACCTCCGCCGGGCACGCTGTTTTGGTCAGCGATGCGGGGACTCCCGGTATTTCCGATCCCGGTTTTTTGTTGGTTCGGGCATGCCTTGCCGCCGGAATTTCCGTAGAGGTTTTACCAGGACCTACAGCCTTTGTTCCTGCCTTGGTCGCCAGTGGCTTACCCTGTGATCGATTTGTATTTGAGGGATTTTTGCCCTTGAAAAAGGGCCGACAAACACGAATGAAAGAATTAGCAGAAGAGGTTCGTACCGTTGTATTCTATGAAAGTCCGCACAAATTGACCAAGACACTCCATGAATTGGTCACTTATTTCGGACCGGAGCGGAAAGCCTCTGTAGCGCGAGAAATTTCCAAATTGCACGAAACCCATCACCGGGGTTCCCTGGCGGAATTGAGTGCCTATTTTTCGGAAAACCCTCCCCGTGGAGAGATGGTCGTCGTGGTGAGCGGTCGTTCGTGAAGTACCTTTGACCTATGGCTCAAAACAAAAACGACACCCTCCTGATTCTTGGGGCTGGCGGTCAAATCGGTACTGAATTGCGCGTAGCTCTTTCCCATCAATTCGGGGCGGATCGTGTGATTTCCACCGATATCCATCCCTTGCCGGAATCCGCAGGACGCTCCGTTGTACTCAACGCTTTGGACGGAGCGGCGATCAGTGAACTCGTAAGAAAAGAAAAAGTAACCCAGATATACCACCTCGTGGCCACATTGAGCGCCACAGCGGAAAAAGCGCCTCTTCCCTCCTGGGATCTCAATATGAAAACGTTTTTTAACGTGGTGGAGGCCGCCAAACAACACCGCGTTCAAAAGATATTTTGGCCCTCCAGCATTGCCGTCTTTGGCCCCACGACTCCGCGCGACCACACGCCTCAACAAACGATTTTGGAGCCGACCACTGTCTATGGCATCTCCAAGGTGGCAGGTGAATTGTGGAGTCAGTATGCTGCAAAAGCATGGAATTTGGACATTCGTTCTCTGCGATATCCAGGGCTCATCAGTCACACGGCGCCTCCTGGGGGCGGAACGACCGATTACGCTGTCGATATTTTTCATCAGGCCAAAAAAACGGGCACGTATACCAGTTTCTTATCTGCGGATACACGACTCCCCATGATGTTTATGGAGGACGCCATTCGAGCTACCCTGTTGCTGATGAACGCGCCAGCCGAAGACATCAAGCACCGTACATCCTACAATATTTCCTCCATAGACTTCACTCCGGCGGAATTGGCCACGGCCATCCAAAAACACCTGCCTCATTTTTCCATTTCGTATGCGCCTGATTTCAGGCAGGCCATTGCCGATTCCTGGCCCAATAGTATCGATGATTCCGCCGCACGCGCTGATTGGGGCTGGGAACCGAGGTTTTCGTTGAAGAGTATGGTCCAAGAGATGATCGACCACGTTTAAGTTTTCTACGCGGGGACCGCTGGAGCCATCACCAAGAACGCCGGGCTTTGCCCGGCGTTCTTGTTCATCCATTTTTTGTCTCTACAGCGACTTGAAAAATTCTGTCAGCGCGTAATTCACGTCGACCAAATTTTCGGAAATACCCCGAGCCAATCCTCGGTCAGAATACTGCCAAAAAGAAGCGTGTTGATCCAATCGAGGTGTCGCGGAATAATGAGCAATCCAAAATTTGTATCCTGGAAAATGCCCTTTCAAATAATCCTCGTAATACGATGCGTTGGTATAAATAATAGGCTGCGTTCCGTACTCCGTTTTGACCGTATTCAGCCACTTATGTAGCTCAGCACGCAAAGTATTTGGCGTAATGTAATCCGGCATCCACTCAATGTCTAACACCGGCGGCAATTCCCCGTGATCATCACCGACAGTGGAAATAAACAACCGAGCCTGGTCTGCACCGGAATAACGGGGTTGAAAAAAATGGTATGCGCCCCGCTTGAAATTGTGCGTCTTGGACTCAGACCAATTGTAGGTAAAATAATTGTCTTGCTTGCTTGATCCATTACTGGCGCGAATGTAAATAAAGTGTGGTTTCACCCACTCTCCCGTATGCTTGTCCTGCACCTCTAGCTTGCTAAATTCAATACGTCCTTGGTGTGCGCTGATATCAATCCCCAACAACCCCATGGGGCGGGGTTCATCGGCAGCGATAAAAAAAACGGCGACAGCGCCTACAAAAAGACCTTTGATATATCGATTCATGACAGAGTATGCGTTGGGTTTCTCAAATGTAACGATTTTTTCAAATTGTTAGCATCTTGTTAATAACCGCGCTGCCTATTGAAAAAGGCAGAATTAAAAACGATCGAAATCAGGCCGTTCCCATGGCTCGCAAATGCTTCATGTGGCTCCACAAAGCCCCTACAAAGTACTTGTGTTCCAAATAAGGCATGCTGAATTCTTTGCAGGCCTGTTTCACAATTTTATTGATGGCCGGATAATGCACGTGGGACACATGAGGAAACAAATGGTGTTCCACTTGAAAGTTTAGACCTCCTAATAACCACCTCATGACCCTACTTTTTGTAGCAAAATTGGCGGTCGTCCGCAATTGATGCAAGGTAAAGTCGTCTTCCAACTGTACTCCTGGAGCGACTTCGGTGAAGTGCGTTTCCTCCAAAACATGCGCCAATTGAAACACAACAGAAAGCATCAGGCCCGTAAAGGCTCCATACACAAGAAAGCCGAGCAGCCAAGGGAAAAACCCAACGAAGTAAATAGGGAATATCACAAAAACACACATATGGAACACTTTAAATGACCAAAACGAGAGGTGTTCTAAAGGTGTTAATGGCTTCAAAGGCACCGTGCCTACGCGCTTCGTGAAATACTTTTTGTAGTCCGTAAACAAAATCCAATACAGATACAAAAAACTATAGGCAATCCAAAAGTAGTACTGCTGAAAACGGTGGATACCGTACTTCGGCTGGTCTACACTCATGCGCAAAAACGGTTTCGCATCAATATCATCGTCTACATCTACAATATTGGTGAACGTATGGTGAATGGCGTTGTGCTTTGTCTTCCAAAGAGTCACATTGGCCCCCAAAATATTCAAACTCAGGCCCGCTAATTCATTGAGCCATTTGTGTTTACTAAAGGAACCGTGCGCGCCATCGTGCATTACATTGAATCCTATGGCCGCAGTAATCAAGCCTAACAAGAGGGCCTCAGAAAGAGCCCACCCCCAAGCCGGTGTATAAAAAACCAAATGAATGTACACCAACACCAGGCTCGTCATCAAAATCAATGCCTTGCTGTACAACTTCCAGTTCCCCGTAGGGGCCATTTTAGTCTCTTGAAAATAGGCGTTGATTCTTTTCTTTAGCTCGCTTGAAAACGGAGTGTTGAATTGAAATCTCGGTGCTGAATACATATCTATAAGTAAAAATATTTACGCCATTTAGTGCAATAATAAGGCCAAGATGAAATGGCTACAGCGGCCAAAGTTAACCCATTCTCTTCAATGAAGCGAGTGTTTCCTTCCACTCTGTCGTTTTCCAAGGGGACAATACCTGGAGCAACTCCGATCCATCGTAGCTGACGCGGTGGACCGCTGACCGCACAGAATCCTTAGATAAACGGGGGGTATGCCCCGTCACGAGCGCCACCCATCCCTCAATAATCCCCGTCATTCGCAACAAAGCAGCCGGTGCTACCCAAGTGGGGCCTTTTTGTCCAAAAACACGGGCAATGTCTTGAAAAACCTCTAAAAATGTCTTGTTAGAACCGACCGCTGTATAACAATGGCCTGCTGTGCTATCCAGTCGATCCAATAATCCCAGAGCCGCCGCCGCCACATCGCGCACATCCACAAATCCCGTGGATCCTGGGGATGCCACAATCAACCCCTTGGCCGCTGTTTTCACCAATAAACTACTGCCTTCCGACCAATGGGGCGCTCCCAAAATAATACTGGGCCGAATCACGGCGATGGGCAATCCCTCTGCGTCCACACGCAAGGCTTCCGCTTCCGCCCTTGCCTTGGAATGACCATACAGGGATCGTTCGGGTTTGTCGGCCAAAACGGAGGTAGATGAAATATGGACCCCTCCTACCATGCCCTGGGCCAATGCTTGATTGAACACCAATTCGGTCATTCGAGGATTGCTCTTTAACATAGCCGATGCTTTTCGGGGGTCAAAGCTGAGCAAAGCGGCAGCATGTATGATGTGTGTTCCGCCCAAGAGCGCCTCTTCAACGGATACAAAATCTTCCAAATCAACGGAACGCCATTCCACACGTTTCATCCATTCTCTGGCTTTCTCTGGGCTGCCGGACAATCCTGCAAAAGCCCGTTCTACCACGGCCAGTTGGGCCGGGTTTCTGTACAGCCCCACAATAGAATCCCACGAAGGATCCTCGCACGCGGCGGCGGCAATGTTTGCTCCCAGCATGCCCGATGCCCCTGTAATAATGAGGTTTTTAACCGCCATAGAGCGCAAAGATAGGCGGCCCCTAGAAACCGCGGCGAATCCTTTAACTTTGTCCTATGTCTTTTATAGAAGAACTCCAATGGCGCGGCATGATGCACGACAGCATGCCCGGCGTAGAAAAAATACTGGCGGAAGGTCCCGTCAAAGGGTACATCGGGTTTGACCCTACCGCAGACTCGTTGGGCGTGGGCAATTTGGTGCAAGTCATGATGCTCGTGCATTTCCAGCGCTGCGGACATCAGCCCATTGCCTTGATAGGTGGTGCGACGGGCATGGTGGGAGATCCCTCCTTTAAAAGCGACGAACGGCCCTTGTTGGACAGGGACACCCTGCAACACAATTTAGCGTGTCAAAAAGCACAATTGGAAAAGTTTCTTGATTTTTCCGGCCCCAACGGAGCGCGCATCGTCAATAATTACGACTGGTTCAAGGACATGGGCTTCCTTTCTTTTATCCGCGATGTGGGAAAACATATCAGTGTAAACTACATGTTGGCGAAAGATTCTGTGAAATCGCGGCTAGAGAGCGGCATCAGTTTCACGGAGTTCAGCTACCAATTGATTCAGGGGTACGATTTTTATCATTTATGGAAAAACGACGGGGTTCGATTGCAGATGGGCGGATCCGATCAGTGGGGGAATATTACAACCGGAACGGAATTGATTCGCCGCATTGCCGGTGGGGAGGCATATGCCATCACTACTCCTTTGATCAAGAAAGCGGACGGGACTAAATTTGGGAAAACAGAAAATGGCAACATTTGGCTGGATCCCAAAAAAACGTCTCCGTATCAATTTTATCAATTTTGGTTGAACGCCGCGGATGCCGATGTAGCACACTACGTTCGAATTTTTACTATTGCGAGTCAGGAGGAGATCCAAACGCTTGAAGCAGCCCACAACGAGGCTCCACACCAACGTATACTTCAAAAATTTTTAGCGGAAAATTGTACAATGCGTGTTCATGGACCGGAAGCTGTCCGACGAGCGCAAGAGGCATCGGAAATTCTTTTTGGAAATGCCACGGCTGAAGTGCTTCAGGAACTCGATGAAGAAACCCTTTTGGATGTATTCAAAGATGTGCCTCAGTTCAGCGTTACACGCGCTGCATTGACCGCAGGAATTCCTGTTATTGAATTGTTAGCCACACATACTCGATTCGCAAGTTCCAAAGGAGAGGCGCGCACTTTGTTGGAAGGCGGTGGCATTGCCATCAATAAAACCAAGGCGAATTCCGATGCGGTCTACACTCCGCAACATTTGCTCAGCAGTAAGTATTTGCTTTTGCAGCGCGGCAAGAAAACGTACGCGCTGATAACGTTTGACTAGTCTTACTGTCCGTACGTTAACAATTCCAATCCATCGGCGAGCGATTTCGTCGGTTTGCTGAAATAATGGTAGGTTCCGCTGAGCAAGGGCCTGACTTCCTTGATTTTTGGGAAGGACAACGGCCCTTGAGCATGCACGACGGCAACAAGGGCTGTCATTCCTCGCGAAACCAAAATCAAGCGGTACGGGGCTGGGTCATCCAATCGTTCGTGCGGGTTGCGTAGTATCCAAACTTTCAAATCTCCGGCAGCCGCTAATTCGTCGGGAATCGCGGAAGAGGGGATACTTTCCCAGTCAAACTTCTGGAGATAGGTCTCAAAAGCCACTGAAAAGGGTCCTTGGTGTTTTTCGGAAAGCAATTCAACCAGCGCACGGTCTGGCCATGAATTCGTTTGAAAAGCAGTGGAACGCACTACGCCGGAGACAAATCCCACCGTGTGTTTTCGCAAACCCGGCACCTGGGAAGGTCGGGCAGAATCCAAAGGAATGGAAATCACGGTTCTGCCTATTTCTTGCGCCTTCTCATTGAATAAAGGTGTTTCTGGAGCAATGATGCCGTTCATCACCGCTTTGCGGGGAACGTATACGCGCCGTTGGATGCGGTATTTTCCATCCTCTTGCAAACGAGCCATCACATCGGTAGAATCTTTGAATTCCAATCCCTTTTGACCATTGCAACCAATGACGGACTCACCGCGGATCCACTGTGCTTGACTGGTCAAGGAAGTTCCCCACAGGGCCCATACCAAAAGAAAAAGGGATAACGGGAATTTCATACGCAGCACAAGATTACAACATCAAGGAGCAACCGCGCACTTCTGCTGCGTCGAATCGTCCCAAAACTTCAAATACTCCGTCCGGATACACCCGGCCCACGTCTTGCAAAGCCAAAAAACCACAAGAGTGTGCGTTGGCCAAATCCACCACGTTCAAACCACAGGTTCGGCGCAATTCTCCCTGTTCCAAAGGGTTGTCTGGGTTTCTGGGAAACACGGCCAGTGTGGTCGATGGCGTATACAAACCATCGCGTTGCGCATAGGCTTGGGACATCAATTCGGTCATGCCGTACTCCGAGTGAACCTGAGCAACGCCCAACGCTTGTTGAATCGTCGCGTGTACTTGCGCTCGGGTGGGTTCGGTTCGTCGCCCTTTCATTCCTCCTGTTTCCATGACCAAGGTGTGCTTTACATCCAACGGAAACGGAAGCCACTCACAAAAGTCCAGCAAGGCAAAGGTCACGCCGAGCAATACGGTGCGCTGTTTGCGTTTTTCTAAAGCAGTCAATGCTTTGAGCAAATCGAATGGCTCCCGTAGAAAAAATCCATTTTCCGGGTGCGGACTCTGTTGTACAAAATGTTCAGCCATTGCAACCAGGCTGGATCCGCTTCGTTCTGTATATCCCGGCAGAAGACAGAGCCAAGCGTACTCACTGACCGGTCCGTACGTCTGTTCAAAAGCATGTTGTGCATTCACAAGGTAGGCTTGCAAAGAGGCCACTCCGTGTTTTGACGGTTGCTGCCCGGTGGTCCCGCTGCTAGTAAAAACTACTTCGGGCTGATAATCACCCGTTTGAACCGTGCGCGATTTAAACGCTTCCACGGGTAAAAAAGGGGCTGAGCATAGCTCGGTCCAGGTAGAAACAGAAGAACAACGGGAAAGATCCCATCCCAACGCGGCCAAAAAATCACGGTACACAGCGCAGTGAACAGATTGGTATCTAAACATCGCAACGGCCGCCCGTTCAAAATCGGGATGAACAGAAACACTCTCCGCCTCCTGCGTCATTTGTATGACTGCAATTTTTCCAACACTTTTGAATACAGTGCTTTTCCTCGGTCTGCATCCTGAACGTAATACCGAAGACTCACCCTTACGGCAGAATCCGTGACTCCGTGTCGTGCAAAAAGAGCCTTGGCGTGCGTTTTTAATGGGATGGAATCTCCCAACACCACATTTCCTGCGCGGGCGCTTTCCAAAAGGTGTACATCCACTAAGATGCGAACCATGGTTGATTCCGGTACTAATTTTAGAGGAGGGGGAGGCAAAACGGGACTTTGGGACTGACACGACCCAAACGACGCGACTACCCCTAAAGCAAGGATTGCGAATCCAATGCGTAGGTGTTTTGGATCAATCACGACGGAAAAGCATTCGTTGTCCCGCTGGTGTCGCTCCATTCACGCCAGAAGAGTACACTTTTTGTCCGTTCACGAAGGTGTGTTCTATCCGTGCGGAAAAGGTGCTTCCCTCAAAGGGAGACCATCCGCATAGACTGGTCACGTTTTCTTTGGTTACCGTCCATGGTTTTGAAGGATCTACCACTACCAGGTCGGCAAAAAATCCCTCGCGCAAGAAGCCCCTGTCCTCTACCCCAAACAAAAGGGCCGGATGGTGACACATGAGCTCTATCGCTCGTGGAAGGGAGAGTATTTCTTTCCGAACAAGTTCAAAGGCGGCAACAACGGCGTGTTGGACCAGCGGTCCGCCGGAGGGAGCCTGGAGGTAGGGTCGTTGCTTTTCTTCCCAGGTATGCGGGGCGTGGTCCGTTGCCATGACATCGATGGCTCCGGTGAGGAGCGCCGCGCGCAGCGCGGCGCGATCATCCGCCGTCTTGATCGCCGGGTTCCATTTGATCAAATTTTGTTTTTTTGCGTAATCCTCATCGGAAAACCACAAATGGTGTACACACGCCTCAGCGGTAATTCGTTTTTGGGCCAACGGCGTTTTGGAATCAAACAATTCCAACTCCTTTGCCGTGGAAATGTGGTACACATGGAATTTTGCTCCCGTGCGCTTGGCCAATGCAACCGCCGCTGAGGAAGACAAATAACACGCCTCCTCTGAACGAATCAGCGGATGGAATGCCGCCGTGAGCCCCGACTCGCCGTACGATGCTCTGTATTTCTCCTCGTTGGCCCGCACGGTGGATTCGTCTTCACAGTGGGCAATCAACTGGTGGTCAACTTCAGAAAAAATACGCTCCAAAGCGTGGACATTGTCCACCAACATATTCCCCGTGCTGGACCCCATGAATATTTTAATCCCTGGAATGGTCCGCTTCGATGCTCTTTTACACTCTTCCAGGTTGTCGTTGGTCGCTCCCAGATTGAAACTATAATTGGCCCACGAAACCTCTGAGGCCCTCTGGTATTTTTTTTCTAACTCATCCAACGTAATCGCTTGGGGGACCGTGTTGGGTTGTTCCACATAACTGGTAATTCCACCCGAAACGGCTGCCCAAGACTCGGAGGCGATGGTTCCCTTGTGGGTTAAGCCCGGTTCTCGAAAATGCACCTGCGTATCTATCATGCCCGGCATCAGCACACACCCTTTCAAATCCATGACCCGTACGGCGGAATTTTTTGGCGTGATGTCTTTGTCTATGCGAGCAATCCGATCGTCACTTATGAGCAAATCCCCCTCGGTAATCGACCCTTCGTTCACCAAGCGCGCGTTTTTTAATAGAATGTTCATGGCTTGGTGAACCAGCTGGTTATTTTTAGGAAAATAACGCCAAAGACCGCTTCACGAATTATACCTGGGCTCATTTTGCTTTGTCCCGCCGTGCGATCAGTAAAAATGACCGGTACCTCTATTAATCGGAACCCTTTGCGCCAAGCGCGAAATTTCATTTCAATTTGGAAGGCGTAACCTACGAACCGAATAGAATCAAAATTGATGGCCTCTAACACGCGGCGGCGGTAACACTTGAACCCTGCGGTAGTGTCGTTGATTTCCATACCAGTAATTAATCGCACATACTTGCTCGCAAAAAAACTCAATAGGACACGACTCATGGGCCAATTCACCACATTCACTCCTGTAACGTATCGGCTGCCAATGGCCAGGTCCGCTCCCTGTACTTTGCACGCCATAAGCAGTCGAGGCAAATCATTGGGATCGTGAGAAAAGTCTGCGTCCATTTCAAAAATGTAATCGTACTCTCTCGCCAACGCCCACTCAAAACCATGAATATAAGCCGTTCCCAATCCGTTTTTCCCTAAGCGCTCTTCCAAATGCAATCGGCCCGGAAATTCCGATTGGAGTTTTTTGACCACCTGTCCTGTTCCGTCTGGAGAGCTGTCGTCTACGATGAGCAGATCAAAATCTTCCTCCAGCCATAGCACGCGCCGAATCAATGCGTCAATATTTTCACGCTCGTTGAATGTGGGTACTATGACCAGGGCGTCTTTGGGCGTCTTCATGGTGGAACAACAAATTTAGGAACTCTCTGCCGTACTTTCGTGCAAAATCAACACCAAAATGTCTGCCCCGCGTCTTTTTTTACTCGATGCTTATGCTCTGATTTTCAGAGCCTACTTTGCCTTCGCTAAAAATCCCCGTTTGACAAGTCAAGGGCTAGACACTTCGGCTATTTATGGATTCTCTTTGGCCCTCTTGGATGTCTTGGAAAAAGAGAAACCCACACACATAGCCGTAGTATTTGATATTGGCGGTAGCGTTACCCGCGAGGCCATTTTCCCCGACTACAAAGCCCATCGAGACGAAACGCCCGAAGGAATCAAAATAGCGGTGCCGTACATCCATCAATTGCTCGATGCCCTGCGCATTCCTCATTTGGGTGTTCGGGGATTCGAGGCAGACGACGTCATTGGTACCCTTGCCCAGCAAGCTGAGAAAATGGGGTTTGATGTATATATGATGACCCCGGACAAGGATTTTGGGCAATTGGTCACGGAAAAGATTAAAATGTTTCGTCCCGGAAGAGGCGGTGACCCCGCTGAAGTATGGGGTATATCCGAAGTGTGTCAGCGGTGGGGCATTTCCCGCGTAGACCAAGTGGTAGACATGTTGGGTTTGATGGGCGATGCCGTGGACAACATTCCAGGCATTCCCGGCGTGGGCGAAAAAACCGCAGCGAAATTGTTGGCAGAATTTGGCACGCTGGAAAATACTTTGGACCAAGCGCATACCATCAAAGGGAAAATGGGCGAAAAAATTGTGGAACATGCAGAGCTCGGTCGGCTTTCCAAAACATTGGCGCGCATTATAACCGATGTTCCCATTTCCTTGGATGCGGACTCTTTGGTCGTAGAGCCCGCAAACGAAGAAGCACTCCGCACGCTTTTTACGGAGTTGGAATTCCGGGCGCTGGCAGACCGCATGATGCGTTTTTCTCGTCGTTTATCCGCAGAAGCTCCTGCTCCGGCTTTGTTGTTGACGCCGGCGGCACCTCCGCAGGCTTCTCTTCCTCTGCCGTGGTCTACTGGCAATGCCCCTACATTGTTTGATGACCCAGACACCTGGGAGCCCGTCTCTACCCATCATGTCACATCGACTACTGTTCAACATGCCTATCAACTCATTGATGCCTACGAAGGTGCGCGCTTGTTGGCGCAACAGCTAATCAAGCAGCCCAGTGTTTGCGTAGATACAGAAACCACGGGACTGGACACCCTCACCGCTGAACTGGTGGGGATGAGTTTTTCCTTTGAAACAAACACCGCCTATTACGTTGCCTTACCGACAGAGCGCGAGGAATGTTTGCGTTGGTTACAGCCTTTCAAGCCCTTTTTTGAAAGTCAATCGATTGAAAAGGTGGGGCAAAACCTCAAGTACGACCTGCAAATTTTCTTGCAGTACGGTATCACTTTGCAAGGCCCCTTGTTCGATACCATGCTGGCCCATTACCTTCTTCAACCTGACCAGCGCCACAATATGGATTTCTTGGCGGAAAGCTATTTGGGATACAAGACCATCAAAATAGAATCGCTCATTGGGCCCAAAGGGCCTCGGCAAAAATCCATGCGGGATATTGATCCTCAGCTGGTGACAGAATACGCCGGTGAGGATGCCGATATCACATGGCAATTGAAACAAATTTTTTCTCCCCGATTGGAGGAGACAGAGGTTGTTTCCGTTTTTCAGGCCATAGAAGCTCCTTTGGTGCCTGTTTTGGCGGACATGGAAAGGACGGGCATCGCCGTGGATGTAGAGGCGTTGCGTGGATACTCTGAGGAGCTCGGGAACGATTTGGCCCGTTTGGAAGAAGAAATTCTATCGATGGCGGGATGTCGTTTCAATCTGGGTTCACCTCGGCAATTGGGGGAGGTTTTGTTTGATCGATTGCGCATTGGCAGTGGAAAAATCAAGAAGACAAAAACCGGACAATACGCTACCGGGGAAGAGATTTTGGAAGATTTGCGGAAGGCGCATCCCATAGTAGACAAACTCTTGGAATGGCGGCAGGTGGGAAAACTCAAAAGCACCTATGTGGATGCCTTGCCCCTTTTGGTTCATCCCCGCACGGGCCGATTGCATACAACCTTTAACCAAACGGTAGCGGCAACAGGTCGATTGAGCTCTACCAATCCAAATTTGCAAAATATCCCTATCCGAACCGAGCGTGGACGCAGAATTCGCGCCATGTTTACCGCCGGTGGTTCGGACAGAACGTTGGTTTCAGCCGATTATAGTCAGATTGAATTGCGCATCATCGCCGCCCTGTCCGGCGATCAGGCGATGACCGATGCTTTTTTGAGCGGAGAAGACATCCACGCAGCCACGGCAGCCAACGTTTTTCGTGTTCCTTTGGCTGAAGTGACCAAAGAACAACGCAGCCATGCCAAAACCGTCAATTTTGGCATTATTTATGGCGTCAGCGCTTTTGGCTTGGCACAACAAACCTCTTTATCTAGAACGGAAGCCAAGGGTATTATTGACTCTTATTTTGGAACTTATCCGGGCATTAAGAAATACATAGACCAACAAGTTGCCTCTGCTCGCGCCAAAGGATACGTAGAGACATTGTTGGGTAGACGCCGATACCTCAAGGATATCGATTCCAGAAACCAGGTGGTACGGGGTCATGCGGAAAGAAACGCCATCAACGCTCCCATTCAGGGAACGGCGGCAGACATTGTGAAGCTAGCCATGAT